>NZ_JBQCMF010000001.1:228952-470330 GCF_051965295.1 Arthrobacter sp. SAFR-023
ATCTACTGGTCCCCCACCACCGGAGCCCACGCCGTCACCGGCGCCTACTGGACCGGCTGGCAAGAAGCCGGCTTCCAACCCGCGATCGGCTACCCCACCGGCCCCGTGACCTGCGGGCTCTATGGCAACGGCTGCTACCAGCCCTTCACCAAAGGCAACATCTACTGGTCCCCCACCACCGGAGCCCACGCCGTCACCGGCGCCTACTGGACCGGCTGGCAAGAAGCCGGCTTCCAGCCCGCGATCGGCTACCCCACCGGCCCCGTGACCTGCGGGCTTTATGGCAACGGCTGCTACCAGCCCTTCGCCAAAGGCAACATCTACTGGTCCCCCACCACCGGAGCCCACGCCGTCACTGAACCGTACATGAGTGCGTGGCGGTCTGCGGGCTGGCAAAAGGGTAAGCTCGGGTACCCGACCAGCGCTGCCGTCGCCTACCGCGGATATCGCACCGTCTATTTCCAGGGCGGATCGATGACGTGGACGACGTCGGGAGTCACCGTCCGGTGACAATGACGGGCCGCCTGTATTGCGCTAGAGCGAGTCGGTAGCCGGCACGTCAACGGAAGCTGCTTGCCTCGCCTTCCGGCGCGAACGGACCTCCGCCAAAAGGAGCCCCAGTCCCAAGGACGCTCCGACCCACAGGCTTGAGCCGAGCCGTTCCGCCTGGGAGTAGACCGGATGGGCCACAACGCTCAAGACACCGTAAAGGGACAGGCCCGTCACCACCCAGGCTTCCGGACCGATCAACTTGGAACGCAGCGCCAGCACATATCCTGTCACCGCAGCGGCAAACAGGAGTACATAGAAGGCATTAGCCGGGAGCGCCAAGGTGAATTTCCACAGGAAATCTCCCTCAAGCATGAGGAGACGGAGATAGGGGTCGTCCACGGGCGGAAGCCTGAAGTGGTCCGTGAAGGTGTCCTGCAGACTGTGGCTAAGGCCCGGAAACCCGAAGAGCCGATTCACGCCCAGGCTCACCACTGCGCAGGCAGCGGTGACAAAGACAGCCAAGCGGACCTGGCGTCGCTGGCGGTAACTCTTGACAAGGACAAGGCCGAGGCAGACAGCCAGGAAGCTGACGCTGAGGAGAAGCGTGGATGAGTACTTGAAGAAGAATACAAGTGCAAGGCCGGCGCCCACCAGGATCGTTCCGCGAATCGTCGACCCTTTGAATACGTGGACCAGTCCAAGAGCCATGACCAAAGCCGATGTCAGGGTTGCAGCCTCCGCCAGCAATGCCACACCGTGAGGCAGGCTGACAGGCAAGACGTAAAACGCCACTTGGACTGCCGTTGCGGAAAACAGGCCCAGTCCCACAAGTCGCGCTATTCTTGCCATGATCAGACCGCCGATCGCGGTGGCCGCTACTGACACAATCCACAGCCCCTCGCGGTCGCCGAAGAGCGCCATCAATGGAATGGACAGCAGCGGGTACCCGATTCGCGGAGAAAAGATCTCCTGGTATTGCGCATTTCTGTCGATCCAGCCAATGATGGGGCCCCGTCCCGCCATGGTCGTCGAGATACAGTTATCGAGAGTTCCTGTGTACGGGCGCGACGGGTGCTGGCACCATAGCGTGTACGCATCCAGCCATGATTGCTCGACCGGCACGCCTTGGAGGGTATATGCGATGCGGAGATACTGGACCGTGTCGGCCCACACCACCCCTGGACCGAGTACTACAGCTACGACGACGAAGATCAGGCCGGCGAGCGCAGTAATCGCCGGCCCCGACTTCGGGGATGACGCAGCCAATCGGATCAGGCTCACTTCACCACACTCCTATGACTGTCCTTTGTCCCGTCTCCTTTTTCCGTCCCGACGGGCCGTGGCCGACGACGGGACAGGAGCCGCCACGTCAGACCACCGCCGGCCAGCGCCGTAGCCACAACTGCGACGGTTAGCACACCGGTGAAGATGTTGCGGGGAAGAAGTGTCAGGACAACTACGTATGCGGCAGCGGCGAAGGTGCACGCACCGTAAATTTTAAGCGCCCAGCCGCCTGCCGCGCGCCGTCGGACGATCACAAAATATGCGACACCCAACACCATGAACGTCAGGACGGAGGTGACCGCCATCCCGACAAGGTTCCCCTCAAGCGCCGGCACGAGGGCAAGGGCAGCCCCCACCACCAGAACCAAAGGCGTCACAACGGACAGCCACCATGTGGTGTTGTCTGCAAACAGCAGGGTTGACGCGTTCAGGTAGAGCAGATAGCCCATGGCCACGAGCGGCATTACCTGCGCTACCGGAATCAGGCTCTCCTTGCCCCCGGCCATGATGTGCGTGACGAGGTTTGCCCCTGCCGAAGCGACGACGACGATTCCCAACCCGGCCAAGCTCGCCGTCCGCATAGTGGAGCGTAACCGGGCAACCCGTTCAGCGCCCTTCACGGCCATCAGGGCCGGCACCCAGGCATTGTTCAGCGCACCTAGGAGCGTAATCGTGCCGAGGACGAAGACCTGCACCTTGCCATAGTCGCCAGACACGCCTTCAGCCGCCGTGACAGCCAAGAGGAAAACAGCACCCTGGGTCAGGAGCATGAGGGCTCCTGTGTGGGGAAGCACGGGCAACCCGATGGCGATGCCCTCCCTCACGGCGCCCTGGTAGCTCAGGGGCCAGCTCGGCTTTGTTGTCCACGCGGCGACAAGTGCGCTGACCAGAACCATGAGGCCGTAGCCGGTCATGAAGATGTTGGCTTCCGCACCGTAGAGAAGCATCGCGGTGAGCCCGGCAATGTAGGCCGCCATCGACGAAATCAGGCTGAGAACCACGAACATGACTGCCCGCCCCTGAGCCCGCAAAATCGCTTGGGCAGCCAGGACACCGGCTTGCAACCCCATAGCGAGAAGCGCAATGGAAAAACTGGTGGAAGCGCCACCGCCACCGCTGGCGAACTGGCATGTTCCGGCTGCCAGTACCCCCAGAACGAGACCGCCCAGTGTCATGAAGCCGCTGATCGCGCGCGCTTTAGCCGGACCGCCGGCGTCGAACCAGGCCTTAGTGATTGCCAGCGGCAGCCCCGCCGCCGCCAGCACGACTCCCACCTGGATGATGGATACTGACAGGAACAGCTCCTGCCATTTCGCATCGCTTTGAAGAAGATGGAGGGCAAAGGGCTGAACAAGGAAGATACCGAGCCCCTGAAGGAGCGCGCCGGCCAGGTAAAGCAAAGAATTTCGTCCTGTGCGGAGAGCCGCAGGTGCGGCTTCAGCGGGGCCGTTCTCTCGCACGGGGTTACTCACTGCCGAGTTGGAGCCATTCATGGACGCGATCGATAACCCGCTTCTGATCCACTGCCGTCAGGTCGGTGGAGCATGGCAGGGACAATCCTCTCGCGAAGAGGGACTCCCCGACGCTGCCTCCAACGAGAGCCTCATTTGTCAGCGGCGGCTGCATGTGCAGCGGGCGCCACAGCGAACGGGACTCAATACCCACCTCAGCGAGGAAATCCTGCAACTGGTCCCTGGCTCCCGGTCCGCGGTCAGCAGGCACCTGAATCGAGTAGAGCCAGTATGTGGAGTGCTGGCCCGGCAGGTCCGGCGGCGTCTGGATGGCTGTCCCGGCAAAGGCATCGTTGTAGCGCTTGGCAATTTCGCGCTTGGTGGAGACGAAGTCGTCCAGCCGTTCAAGTTGGGCCACACCCAGCGCAGCGGCAATGTTGGTCAGCCGGTAGTTGAACCCGATCTCGTCGTGCAGGTAACCGCGGTCGGGCAGGCGGGCCTGGGTGGTCAGGTGTTTCGCCCTGCGGGCGAGCTCCTCGTCGTTGGTGGTGAACATGCCGCCGCCGCCAGTAGTCATGATCTTGTTGCCGTTGAAGGAAAACGCCCCCATGTGGCCCACAGTTCCGACGTGCTTTCCAGCCAAAGGACCTGACGTCCACGTTGCCCCAAGCGCCTCGGCCGCGTCTTCAATAACCGTAATGCCGTAATCCCGGGCGACTTCCATGACGGCTACGGCATCTGCCGGCTGTCCCAGGATGTGCACGATCTCGATTACCTTGGGCAGCTTCTCCCCCGCTGCCTGACGCCGTTCCAGCTCCGAGCGAAGGAGGTCGACGTCCATGCACCAAGAATTCTCCTCTGCGTCAACGAGGAGAAGCTCGGCGAACTGGTACGAGGCGGCATTGGAACTGGCCATGAAGGTGAAATCAGAAACCGCAACCAGGTCCCCCGGCTGTACACCGGCCAGTCGCATGGCGATGTGGAGTGCCGCTGTGCCGGAAGCACAGGCCACTGCATACTTGGCACCCACATACTGCGCGAACCGGTCTTCGAACTCACTGACGAACCGCCCCACGGACGAGACGAAGCCGCTGCTGATGGCTTCGTTCACCAGTTCCGCTTCACGGGCACCAATGTTGGGAATAGCAAGGGGGACGCGGGTCACAATAAGCCTTTCGAGCGGGCGTTAGCGGGAGTATTTAGCGGCCGCAGACGCATCAACGCCCCGGGCCTTGATCCACTCGGCCGTCTGGCGAAGTCCTTGTTCAAGGCCCACCTGCGGGGCCCAGCCGAGTTCCGCCAGAGCCTGGGACGGGTCCGAGAGCAGGTGCATGACTTCGCTGGCCTCCGGGCGGACACGCTCCTCCTGGGTGATGATCTCAGCCGTCGACCCTGTCACCTTGGCGGACATTTCCACCAGGTCGCCGATCGTCACGTCGTAGCCCGTGCCAAGCTGGATTACCTGTCCCTTGAGCGGGATTTCGGCGGTGGCTGCTTTGACGAATCCGTCGGCAGTGTCAGAAACAAAGGTGAAGTCGCGGCGCGGGCTGAGGGATCCGAGGTGGATCTTCTCGGCGCCGGCCACCATCTGCTGCAGAACCGTGGGGATGACTGCGCGGGCGGATTGCCGCGGACCGTAGGTGTTGAAAGGTCGCAGGACTACTACGGGGGTCTCAAAGGAGCTCGCCCAGGCCTCGCACAGCTTGTCAGCGGCGATCTTGGTGGCACTGTACGGCGACTGGCCACGCAGCTCATTGTCGATCGTGATCGGCACGGTCTTCGGGGTGCCGTAGACCTCGGATGTCGACGTGTTCACCAGACGGCCGACGCCGTGGCGGCGCACGCCTTCGAGAACATTCAGAGTACCGACAACATTCGTTTCAACGTATGACCGGGGTGCCTGGTATGAGTAGGGAATGGCGATCAAAGCCGCCAGGTGCAGCACAACGTCAGAGCCCTTGACCAGGTCCGAGACGAACTCTGAATCCCGGATGTCGCCGAGTTGAAGGTCAACCGCGTCACGCTCGGCCGGCGTCAGGTCATCGAGCCAGCCGTAGGAGCCGTTGGAGTTGTAGACGCAGAGCGCGCGCACGTTGGCGCCCTCTGCAATCAGCCGCTGCGTGACGTGGCTGCCGATAAACCCGTCGGCGCCCGTGACGACTACTGTCTTGCCTTTTATGTCTTCGTAGTTCACAGCTGTTACTGGCCTTTCGCTGTTGCTAGGTCTTTGGGAGTACCGACGTCGATCCAGTCGGACTCTATGGGCCACGCGGCCACATTCTTGGAATTGTCGATGCAAGCCTTGACCAGCTCCGGCATGGAGAAGGGCTCCATGTAAGGCACCATCGCCAGGGCTTCAGGTGACACCGCATAAATGCCGGTACTGATTTCGAACTCCACCGTCGGCTTCTCGACCACCGAAGTGATGGAACGCCCGTCGCCTATTTCCAGTACGCCGAAGGGTACCTGGTGAGTGTAGGGGCGGGCCGCCACGGTCACCGCAGCCTTCTTCGAGCTGTGGAACGCCAGCAGGTCGGCGGCAGAATAGCGGACCATGAGGTCAGCGTTAGTAACAATGACCGGCTCGCTGATTTCCGGGACCTGGCGGGAGAGGAGTCCGAGAGCGCCGGCGGTGTTTAGCGGCTTTTCGGGGTCTTCGTGCAAGTAGTTGATCTTGCACCCCAGCTTCGAGCCGTCGCCCAGATGGTTCTCGATCTTCTCAGCCAGATATGCCACGGAAATGTAGATGTTGGTAATTCCCGACTCCACCAGGCCAAGGATGATCCACTCAATGATGGTCCGGTCTGCCACTTTCATCAGCGGCTTGGGCGTGTCCTTGGTGAGCGCGCCAAGCCGGGTACCCTTACCACCGGCCATGATGACGGCTATGTTGCTCAGCGGCCTGTGGCCGACAATGTCCGTCAGTGTATGCAGTCCAACCAACGTCCCGGCCTCATCCACCACCGGAACTTCGCTGATCCTCAAGCTGCGCATGAGGTCAAGGACGGCGGCCCGGGTGACGTCCGGAGTGACTACGTGCGGCTGGTCATTGGCGAACTCCAGGATCGAGGATTCAAGGCCAGCGCCACGCAGGAGTCCCCGGCGAATGTCGCCGTCAGTGATCACACCGTGAAGCCGCCCGTCATTGCCCGTCACGAGCGCGATGGCGGAGGCCCCACGGTCGATGGCCTCAAGGGCCTGGCGGACGGTAGCTTCTGGGCCGATGCAAACGTTTCTCAGCGGTCCGTCAATGCTCATAGATTCGGTTCTCCAGCGGTAGGTCAATGAAGGCCTTGGTCAGTCCCGTTGCCGGGCTATCGACGACAACCCGTTCGATCAGAGCGGCAGAACGCGAATTTCCGTAGGGGTTGACGACGCCGCGGCAAATCAAAGCAAAGTCCGGGCTCAGGGCCTTCTCAATACTAGCGCGAATCTCTTCTCGCTCATCCCGGCACTGGATGACATTGGCTCCGTACTCCCGTCCGCGCTGCCTGTCGCCGATGTTCACGACCGGTACGTGGAAGGACGCAGCTTCAAGGATCCCTGAGGACGAGTTTCCCACCAGGGCCCGAACGGTGGCCATCACACGGGGGTACAGCGGACCGAGGCTTTCCCGTACGATCACGCCGGGCAACCCCTGGTCTTCAATGTCCTGCAGCACCTTGACGATGTCCTCGCGGCCGGCGTCGAAACCTGGATACGTGAGAATAGCGGTCCCGGCCCGCGCCAAGGTTTCCTCGAAAACCTGCCGGGCCAGCGGTCCTGCGTTGGTGCCCATTTCGGCTGTGGGCGGATGATAGGTGGCCATCAGCAAGGGCTGAACCAGGGGAATGCCGAACTCCGCCAGGAACTCCTCTGCGCTGAGCGGCACGGGGCTGGCGAAGCGGTCCAGCCCGGGGGCGCCGGTCTGGTGGATGCGGTGATCGGATTCGCCCAGCTGGGCGATGCGCCGAGCAGCACCGGCAGTGCTCACACAATGCTGGTCTGCCAGCTTGGTAACGGCATGGCGCACCCTTTCATCCAGTGCTCCCTCCGTCACCTCGCCTCCGTGCAGGTGAACGAGCCGTATGCCGCTAACCACCACGGGCGGAAGCACATAAAGCAGCTCCCACCGGTCACCGAGAACCACCACCGCATCGGGTTGAACCGCAGGAAGGAGTTCAGCCGTGGCCGAGGACAGGCTGGCTCCGGCCTGCGTCTGTCCTGCAGCGGTTGCCTCAGCCAAATAGAGCCCCAGCTCATGATGCATGAAACTGCCCGGCCTGAGTCCTGCCTCCAGCAGTCTGTCCAGCGCTGTGCCGTCTGGAAACCCGATCGCCGTAGCCACGTGCAGGTCCACGCCCGGGTTTTCGGATAGGGCGACGAGGACCGGCCCGAGGGGGAAGAGGTCCGCCCTCGTACCGGCAAACGCGAGAACCCGCATGCCTAATCCAGGTCCTCAGCCGTCAGCGGAGACCCCGCGCTGACTGCCCGGGAGGTCTTTTGGCCAATTACCAGCGAAGACGGGGTCAGCCCGCCTTCGGGACGAAGGATGGCGACATCGGCGGCACTAACCACGGAACCGGCGGCCATGTCGCGGACAGCGTGGTAGGAGCGGCGAACCAGTGCAGCATTGGCTTCTTCACTAGGCATGCGGCGCTTCCTTCCGTCACCGAGGGAAGCGTGGGCATCCCGAACGGCACGCACATAATCAGCGAATTCTGCCTTCTCCAACGAAGCTGAGTGGTCCGGCCCGTTTCTGGTCTTGTCAGTCGTGATGTGTTTCTCGAGCAGCGTTGAGCCGAGTGCAGTTGCGGCGACGGCAGTCACCGATCCGGGAGTATGGTCCGACCAGCCCACCTCGACTCCGAACTCATTGCGCAGGGCCGGGATGGCCCGAAGGTTGGCTTCTTCAAGGGGCGCCGGGTAAGCCGAGACACAGTGCAGCAGGACGGTGGCCGGCGCAGCAGCCGTCGCTTCGAGCGCTGCAGCGATTTCCGAAAGCGTACCCATGCCGGTTGAAACGATCATGGGGATACCAAATTCAGCGATTGCCGAAAGGTAGGGGGTGTTGGTGAGCTCACCCGACCCGATCTTGAGCCCTGGCACGCCCAACTCGGCAAGCATCTTGGCGCTGTCGTAGTCGAACGGAGTTGAAAGGAAGGTGATGCCACGATCTGTGCAATGATCGCGCAGCTCGGACCAAGCGCTTTCCGGAAGTGTAAGGCGGGCGAGCATCTCAGACTGCGACTCGGCGAAGCCGGCCTTCTTCTGATAGGGAGTGGTGTCAGCCGAACCGGTGACTAGCGCCTCAGGTTTGAACGTTTGAAACTTGACCGCGTTTGCGCCAGTGTCGGCCGCCAGATCGATGAGTTCATGTGCCACGGCGACGTCACCGTCGTGATTTACGCCCGCCTCCGCGATGATAAAGATATCTTCTTCCGGTCCTATGCGGTGGCTTCCAAACGTAACCGGGGCGGAATAAGGGTCATGAGTCAATGGGCTGGACCTTTCTTAGAGACGAGTGGCTGCGCGGGCACTCCCACATATGTTGCCATACCGGCCAACGGCCGCGTTGCCACTGCCCCGGCGCCCAGGACCGCGAAGTCCCCCACCACGACGCCGGGGAGCAGCCGGGCTCCGGAACCCACAAACACCTGCTCGCCCACTTCCGTTGCGCCGAGCAACACAGCCCCCGGAGCGATGTGGGCGCCATTTCCAACAACTGAATCGTGCTCGACGACGGCGCTGGTGTTAACTATCGCGCCGTCGCCGACTGTGGCCAGCGGGCCTACGTGAGCGTGTTCGCAAATCTGGCTCAGTGGGCCGAGGGCAGCAGTCCGATCCACGGTGGCCGTTCGGGCCACCAATGGATCGGCCCGGAGAGCCAAGCGGGTCTCGGCAAGGATACCCGCAGCGATTCTTGATCGCAGGGCGTTATCGCCGATTCCTATGGCGATTGACAGCGCATGCTCAGCGGCGAATGCAAAGGCGTCTGAGTCCTCGCCAAAACAACGGGGAGTTGAGCCGGAGTCACCGCGGAAAGGAGCAAGATCGGGCCCGGCACCGGTGGACAGGTCACCGAACCGACTGTCGCTTAGCGCGGCAACGTCTTCGCCGCGTCCTCGGATAATGGCAGCCAGGCTCTTGCCGTGACCTGACGCTCCCACAATCAGCCAACGCGTCATTGGACCACCAACCGGTTCAGCATGCCGTTAAAGCTTCCGTCTTGCTGTGGCGGGTGCGGGCACCGGGAAGGCGCCGCTGGCTGGTTCCGAACCGGATCTTCATTTGCAGCTGCAGCACCCCAATGGTCTCTTTCCCTGATAACAGTTGAAATCATACGCGCCAGCATTATTGAGCATGTGCCAGCATCCCCGGCCGGGCGGCATGCTCGCGACGGTAGTGTAGTAGTACTGCTTCCGGCGACCTCCGATCGCCACCAGACTATGAGGTTGATACTAACGATGAACGAGAACTCGTCTGCGCCCAAGATACTGGCCGTCATTCCCGCACGAGGCGGCTCAAAGGGACTGCCCGGCAAGAACATTCGCCCTCTTCTGGGCAAGCCGCTTATCGCGCATACAATCACGCTGGCTTCCCAGCTCAGCACAAACGTTCGCTTCATTGTGTCAACGGACGATCCGTCAATCGCAGAAGTTGCCCGGGACGCAGGAGCGGACGTCCCCTTCATCCGTCCGGCTGAGTTGGCCAACGACACAGCCCCCATGAGCGTAGTGCTCCGCCATGCACTCCAAACCATGGAGGAGATTGATGGCGTCACCTACGACATGGTCCTGTTGTTGGACCCAACCAGCCCGACCAGGCTGGCAACCGACATCGAGGAAGCCATCGATTTGCTTGGCAAGAGCCAGGAACTCGACGGCGTCATCGCCGTTTCTGAACCCTCCTTCAACCCGATCTGGGTGGGTGTCAAGCCGCAGGCTCAAGACAGTTCCACGCTCGAACGCTACTTTACGGAAGGCACCGGCGTCATCAGGCGCCAGGACGTCCCCCGATTCCTGAGGATCAACGGCAGCTTCTACGTGTGGTGGGCCGATTACATCCGGCGCCTTGAGAACAGCTGGTTCGACGAAGGACGCCACGGCTACGTTGAGATCCCGGAATCACGGTCCTTCAGCATCGATGACGAGACCGAGTTCCGTCTGCTCGAGGCCGCCGTCAAGAGTGGCATCGCCCCGTTGCCCGGCTACCATCAACCGGCCGGCACGCAGTGACGGACGCAGAGCTTCGGTCAGCTTAACTGGATGTGGCCCCAACGGCATGCTGTTGGGGCCACATCTCTTGGTCCCGAGAACCAGATCTGGGTCCGTCAGGCGTGAAGTGGCTCTACCGGCACCATGGCAGGAAGCTGTGGCAATGGGGACGGCAGGTGCTTCAACGGATGCCGGATCCAGTGCCAGGGCGAAAGGCCCTTTTCAGTCGCGTGAGCCCCCTCCGGGACCTTCTTCAGCCCGAGAACAGTCTGAACCTTGGTGAGTGGTCCGCTCGCCCAGTACTCCAGGAACGGAACCACGGTGTGGGAATCCCACCCGAGCAGGTGCGACAGTTCCTGCGGGGAACGCATGTCTCCGCGCCCCAACTCCGCTTCCGCCAGCTTGGTCAGCACGTCCTGTGGAGTCGACTCGTCGTAAAACTCCGGCCACAGGTCACGCATCAGCAGACCCGGATCCGCTGCCGCGTTATGACCCAGCTTGAAATCAGGGCCGTAAATAGCAACGTCAGCGCCACTAACGGCGGCGTACATGAGCGACGTGGAGAGCCGGTTGGAAACGACTCTATCGGCCTCCAACATCATGCAGAGAATTCGTCCTATGAACTGCGGGTCCCTGCGGTCACCGGCACTGACAACCTCGTGTCCGGCCGACTTCCACGCCGTCAGTATCTCGTCGTTATGCAGGTCGTCAACATGCAGACACACGACTGCCGGGCCCTCCCGGTCCCTGACCATGCGGGCAAAGGCGGCATGGTCGCCGTCGACCTTCAACAAGGCTGTACCGTGAAGCGGCAAGACAAGAGCCCGGTTCCCCCGGTGGGGAACAGTGCCTTCTTTCATGGCGGCGTCCAGAAGATACAGATAAGGGGCGCCGACAGCCGTGAGCATCGGAGTGCCGTCCTCAAAGAAGTTGCCGGCGTCCTCCGGGCTCCAGGCCCTCGACGTACTTGTCCAGGAAAGCCTGCGCCGGCTAGGGCCCCAGCTCGCGAAGTCGCCGAACTGGGCTGTGACGGGGCTGCTAACGGTCCATCCATGCTGGATCAGACCGGACACGTGCCGCAGCCGCTCCAAACCGCAATAGCGGGCAAAAACCGCCGAGTGACCGTAGTAGTGGTTCTGGATGTCCATATTAACTCAGTGGCACCTTTTGTTGCAGGCTTGAAGTTTGGGTTCTATCCGTGAGCGGCTGCCGGATCAAGGACGCACAGCGTGTGTAACGAGCTTGCGCAGCCCGGGCCACATGCGCTTTGAGACCACCTTGGGGGTGAGGGAAACGGCATTCAGACGCGACGTCAGGTGCCAGCGCGCCGATCGTGCAGCGTTGTTCCAGCCCCTGACGGAGAAGTCGCGAACGCACTCATCAAAGAAGGCCCGTTCCTCAGCGAAACGGCGTCCATCCAGAGCCCGGACGGAGGAGTCCGACTCCCGGTGCCTGCGGTACTGGAAGCATACGGTGTCGACGACGGCCATCTTGCCGCCAGTCAGGATGATGTCGATTGCGAGAGCCAGATCCTGAACGACGTCATACTGGGGCCGGAAATCATGCTTCTTGATGGCTTCCGCACGCCACGCTACCGACGGAAAATACAGCCAGTCTCCAACCAGGAGGCTTTCGGCCACCGCCTCGTCGGAGACGATTGCCTCAGAGGCCTTGCCTACCAGCCTGTGCCGCAGGTACTGCTTAACGTTGTCGCCGAGCGGCGTGTACACAGCACCGTTCTCGTCGATGACCTCGACTCCGGGCTGGACGATGGAAACAGCCGGATCCCGGAAGGCTTTCCGGACAGTGCCAATGTAGTTCGGAAGCATGATGTCGTCGGCGCCCATGATGACGACAATGTCGTGCTCCACGAGGCCAACACACTTCTTGTAATTTCCGTTGGCGCCAAGGTTTACGTCGTTGCGGAAGTACCGCACCCGGTCGTCGCCTTCAACCAGGCCACGGAAGTACTCCGGAAGGCTTTCATCAGGGTAGCCGTCATCAACGATCGTGAGGCGGAAGTCCGTGTCGTCCTGTGCAAGGACTGAGGCAACCGCGGCCTTCATCATCGCCACGTCGCCGTAGTACGGGAACATCACGTCAATTGTCATTATCTTCTCTCGGTAGGCGGCGTCGGGGAATCTGTTTGACCGTCGGTCGATGGTTGTGACGGGGTGAGCTGGCTCTGCAACTGGTCCACACCTGCCCGCAGAATGGCCACTTCCTCGGCAAGGATCCGCGTTTCATCCTCCAGGATGGTCAATTCGCGCGAGACGTGCAGGCTTACACCGACCAGCAAGAGGATGGAAAGCGAAAAGAGCAGGTTGGCCGGGACAACGATACCGACAACGGAAGCCGCCCAGTTGAGGAGCCTCGGAAAGAGGCCGAGAATGATCGTCAACCCGCCGATGACCAGCCAAAGAATGGCGTACTTTTCCCGGAGCCGGCCGTTCCGGAGCATAACCAGAACAACCAAGACCATAACAATGGCCAGAATTAATGAACCTGCGACGTTCATTCCTTAGGCACTTCCCTCTCCGGCAATGTCGCCGGACAACGGCGTATGTAGTTCAGCGGCACGCGGCGTTCGCCGGCGCGCAAGGGCAAAGCAGAGGACGAGGCCGGACCTGGCCAGGTAAATGGACGCCTTGATTGGCCCCTGGCTTGGAGTCCCCGCCTGCCTGGCTTTCATGTCCACGGGTATCTGCGTAACAGTGCAACCGGACTTGATCGCCACGACCAGTGAGTCAATGGTGTCGCCCAAGTATTCGGCTGGAAAGTGAGAGATGTACTGGCGGATTGCACGTGAGTTTGCCGCACGGAACCCCGACGTCACATCCGTCAGACGCGTTCCCGCGATGCCTGAGATCACTCTGGCAAGGAAGAACATGGCCCAGCGCCGCGGCCCCTTCGCCCCGTAACTTCCCCTGCCGGCGAACCGGGCACCAATGGAAATGTCAGCATGCTCCAGGCCAGCCAGCACGCGGTCAATATCGTGCGGATCGTGCTGCCCGTCGGCATCCACCTGGATCACAGAGGTGTACTTATTCCGTAGTGCGTACTTGAATCCCGCTCGCATGGCTCCGCCGACACCGAGGTTGAACGGTAGCCTCAGCACGGTCGCACCAGCCTCCGCGGCGATCCTGGGAGTATCGTCCTTGGATCCGTCGTCCACGACAAGAACGTGGTGTTGGGGGGTTACGGAGAGCACATCACGGATGGTCTGGCCAATCGCTTCTGCTTCGTTCCAGGCCGGCATGATTATGAGCACGCCAGACCGCTGTGAGTTACCCATGGTTGGCAAGTATACCAACGGTAACGGACCCGGATTACGGTGCACCTCCGCTTCGGAGACTCAAGGTCTCCTTCAAAAACGGCGGGTCACAGGCCCGTGTGCACTTGGTCCTGCACCCGTCGCGCGGTGGCCGGCCAACGCCGGCCACCCGAATACCGAGGGCGATGGTCCTACTTGTAAGGTGGGGTGTGACTTCTGAGGAGCTTGATAGATGACTTGGTGGGAAACTTTCCCTACGTTCGCCGCAACAATTCTGGTGTATTTCCTGCCCGGCTTGTTGATACTTGCAGCCGCCGGCGTCAGGGGGCTAAGCCTCGCAGCGCTTTCAGCGCCGGTATCAGCGTCCGTAGCCGGATCGGTGGCCGTGATTCTGCCTTACCTGCGCCTGCCCTTCAACCCGGCCGTCTATTTCATCGTCTCGGCTCTGGCCGCCGCCGCCATCCTGGCTGCCCGCGGACTGCTGCAACGGCGCCGCAGCCTCACGGGAGCCGGCAAGAAGTGGCGCCTTGATGCCAGTGAGTCGCTGCCGGCCACGTCGCTGGGCATCAGACTGACACAATTTCTGATCCCGCTCGCCGTACTCTTTCCCGCCATAATCATCGCGGCCCGGTACATCTCAGGTTTTGGTTCGCCCGAAAGTTTCTCAGAGTCTTTTGACAACATCTATCACCTCAATGCTGTTCGGCACATCGCGGAAACGCAGAACGGCTCGACCCTGACTTTGGGGAACCTGACGGATGCCTCGCAGGCACTCTATCCCGCCGCCATGCACGACGCGATGGCGCTTGTCGTCATGCTTGGTGCACCGTCGGTAATGGTCGCAGTCAACGTGGGCACCATCGTCACGGGAGCAATCGTCTGGCCCCTGTCGTGCATCTTCCTAATCAGCAGGGTCGCAGGATACCGTCCGGCGCCCTTGCTTGCCGCCGGTGTTCTATCGGCCGGGTTCAGCGCTTTCCCCTATCTCATGGTCGCCTACGGCGTTCTCTATCCGAACCACGCAGCGATTGCGCTCCTGCCTGCTGTTTTGGGTCTCGCTATCGAGGCACTGGGCATGTCACGCGCATCCCATGGTGTGACCGACAAAAACTGGATACCCGCCACTCTTGCCCTGGCAGCTACCCTTCCCGGCCTGGCTCTGTCGCACCCGAGCGCTGCCGTGGCGCTCCTGGCCTTTGCAGGACCGGCAGTAATCGCTGCGTGTATCAAGTCTTGGCAGGCCAATAGTGGGGACTCTGACCATCGAGCGGCTCGCCGCTGGGTGATCTTCGCAACAGGTTATGTATTGCTCACCCTCGTAGTCTGGGTGGCTATCCGACCGAGCTTGGCGTCATCGGGCTGGCTTGCATTCCAAAGTAATGCCCGGGCCATAGGCGAAATTTTGGGAAGCGCCCCAATGGGAACTACCACTGCCTGGGTCTTGCTGGTTCTGACGGTCATCGGACTCTACGTTATTGTCCGGCACCTGCAACGAATGTGGTGGATTGCCGGAATGTATCTCGTCGGCGCCCTCCTGTACCTGGTCGCTTCAAGCTGGATCGACGGCGACTTCCGGAATTTCCTGACCGGAGTTTGGTACCGTGACAGCAATCGCCTGGCCGCCCTGCTGCCAACGGTCACGTTGCCTGTAGTCGTCATCGGCAGTGAATGGATTATCCTGCGCGTGCGGCACGTCGTAGGGTCACTCGCACGGGCGGATTCGAGCCGTTCCCGGGGACAGCGCATCCTGAGCCGGCTCGTAAAACGGCTCCCTGGCAACCCGGGTGTGGCAGCTACATGTGTTGTTCTGCTGGCCCTTGGAGCGGGGGTTCAGGGCGGTTCCCTTTATGCCGTCCAAGACCGGCTGGCAACTGTTTTCTCAACGACGGAGAATTCGAAGCCGCTCACCAGGAACCAAGTCGACCTGTTCTCGGAATTGGCGAATATCGTCCCGAGCACGGATGTGATAGTTGCGAACCCGCGAACGGGCGCGTCGCTTGCCTACGCTTTCAGTGGCCGCCGCGTCCTTGCACCCCACATCTTCGGCACGCGGACGGAGCAGGAACAATTGCTTCTTGACCACTGGGCTGAAGCGTCCTACAACCCCAGAGTTTGCCCGGCTATCCGGGACTTGAAGGCGTATTGGGCCTTGGACTTCGGCGCCCAGGAAATTTTCACGCCACGGGGGGAAACACTGCTGGGGCTCCGTGATCTTGTCGATGATTCTGCGCCAGGTGTTGAGTTGGTGAAAGCTGTCGGTGACGCGAGACTGTTCCGCGTAACTGCCTGCGGCTAAAGCCGAACGGTTGTTGCAGAGCCTTGAGCTTGCAACAACCGTTCGTTTTTTGGGGGGTATTTCAGACGCCTATTTTTGACCGGAGAGGTAGGCGGCCTTCGCCAGTTCCGGCACAAGATTTCGGCTGGCCCATGCCATGCTGAGAGGTGTGCCGCTTTCCATCGCCAGCGTTTCATTTCCCGTGATGAAGTACGGTTGTCCGTTGCCAAAACGCGGAAGCCCAGGGACCTTACCGGTCGCCCTATAGTCCGTCATATCAACGGCACCGAGAGCAATCACCATGATATCGGCGCTGAGCTCAAGGGCGCGCTCGTGCGGCCATATGAATGAAGGCTGCGCCGTGGGATCTGTATAGCTCTTCCCTTCTGCCTTGACTACTTGCAAGCAAGGGGCAGCGACCGATCCAAACTCTTCGGCCAGCTGCATGGGATTCGAAGCCTGCGCGAACACTCGCACATCTGCACCGGCCACTGAAGATGCCCGCAGGTAGATAACACTTGTCCCCTTCAACGCGGCATAGTCCCGGACAGCGTCTTTCATGGACGTCTCGGTCTTTCGCACAAGCTCCGTTGCAGCGTCCTGCCTGCCCAAGGCCCGGCCAATAACTGTGACAGCACTACGCCAGTCGCCGTCCTCAGCGGTCGCTTCAGGCACGACGACGGGAGCAAGGCCTGAGAGGGCATCATAGTTTGCTTTGGACAGCGTGTTGGTCAGGGAAAGGATGAGATCGGGCTCAAGCTTCTCGATCTCGGAAACGGGAACCCCGCGGCCGTCATTGAAATAGCTTGGAGCTGGAGCGCTGATGTCATTCAACGCCACCTGCAGCCAGGGAGACTGGTCTCCCTGTGGCATCCCTACCGGGCCCAACCCGAGCGCTGCACACGTGTCTGCCTCGAGGGCTCCAAGCACCACAACGCGTGTCGGCGGGGCATCGATGGTGGTCGACCCAAAGGCATGGCGCATCGTCACCGGGAAGGCGTCCGCTCTGGGCGTGACTGCGGGTACGGCTTGCTCATCACCCGAGCAGGCCGCCAATGCAAGCGGCAACGCACCGACGGCCGCCAGGAAGCTACGGCGTCCGATTGCACGCACGGTGTGTCCACTGTCCTTGGTCCTGGCCATCTATATGTTCCTCAGTACTAGTTCGGTTCGTTTCCCGGCGGCACCGGATGTTGAGTCGGGCGCTTCCATCCTTAGGCAGCAGAGCGCCGGCGAAGTTCTGCCACCACATCGCGGACAGGGCCGTCCATCTTTACCTCGCCGTGTTCCAGCAGGACGCCCCGCTCACAGACGGTTGCCACAAGGTCCAGGTCATGGCTCACGACGAAAAGGGTCTTGCCCTTGGCGGACAGCTCCTTGATCTTGGCAATGCATTTCCGTTGGAAAGGCTCATCCCCCACCGCCAGGATCTCGTCGATGAGGAACACTTCCGGGTCGGTATGAACGGCAATCGAAAAGGCCAGCTTCAAGTACATCCCCGAGGAGTAGAACTTCACTTCGGTGTCGATGAACTCCCCGATCTCGGCAAATTCGACAATCGAATCGAACATATCGGTGATCTGCCGCTCGGTCATTCCCAGGATCGCGCCATTCAGATAAACGTTATCCCGTCCGCTCAAGTCGTGGTGGAATCCGGCACCGACCTCGATCAGGCCCGCCACCCGGCCACGGGTGTGAACAGTTCCCTCATCCGGCTGCAGAACCCCGGAGATGAGTTTCAAGAGTGTTGACTTCCCGGATCCGTTGAGGCCAAGGAGCGCCACTGTCTCCCCTTGTTCAACGTCCAATGAGACATTTTTCAGAGCGTCAAACTTCTTGGACAGGTCGCCCTTGCGGCCCGTAAGCAGCCAAACAATGGCTTCCTTCATGCTCCGGGTATGCCTCAGGACAAACTTCTTCCGGAGATTCCGGCAGGTTATAGCGACGGTATCGGATGCGACTGCAGGCACAGTCATACTAAAGCTCCTGGGCAAAGTGGACGGAAAGCTTCATAAAGACAACCTGGCCAATCGCAAGGACCAATGCCGCCACGCCGAACGACGCCGGGAACCACACTGACAGGAGGTCAGGCGGCATAGCGACGGCGGCAGACTGTTCGGCGCTGAGCGTCGGCGACCAGAAGGCCCAGTGGAAGATCTCCACGGCCACCGTCACCGGGTTCAGCATGTAGACAAAGAACCAGCCGCGCATGACCTCCTCCACCATTGTCCAGAGGTACAGAACTGGCGAGGCCCAGGTGACTACCATCAGAATCATGTCGACAATGTTCTCGGAGTCGCGAAAATAGACATTGGCGGCACCGAAAAGCAGCCCCAGGCCAGTGGACAGGATGGCAACGAGCAGCAGCGCAGCAATGACCGCAAGAAGCTGCAGGATCGAGGGGCGCCATCCGCCAAGGAGGCATGCCCCCATGAGGACAACCAGTTGCGGGAAGAGGTGCACTGCCGACACCCATACGGTGGATACCGGAAAGAGTTCCCTGGGCAGGTAGATTTTCCGGATCAGGTCCCGGTTGTCCACGATGGAACGGGTCGCGTTGCCAAGCGATTCCGTGAAGAAGTTGACCAGCACAATGCCGGAAAAAAGGTATATCGCATAGTTTGGCGTGCCGCGTTGCATCCCGAGAAAGATGCCGAGCGCGACGAAATAGATCGAGAACTGCATCAGGGGCTTGACGTAGGACCAAAGAAGTCCCAGCACTGAGCCGCGGTAGCGGATCTTGATTTCCTTGCGAACCAGCAGTTGAAGCAGGAACCTATGTTGGAAGACGTCGACGATCCCGCGGCCGCGCCCCGGCCGCGTCAGTTCATCCGGGCCAGCAGACACTCAGCTGTCCTCCCCGGCACTGATCCCGAACGTCTTCCGCCATGCATCGAACGAGGTGATCTGCGGTAGCGCGCTGCGGTACTGCTCGCCGAGCTCTTCCCAGCGCCGGTACAGGCGGGCATGCTGCTGGCCTGCTTCGACCAGCATCTTCTTGAACTTCTGGGGGTTTCTCCGGTACCAGGAGGCAGCAGTTCCATCCGCGTTGGACACCACCACGCTGTCGTAGTGGGCCAACCTGAACCACCGGTTGTCGCGGTGGGCCAGGAAGCCCTGCGGCCGCTCCGCGGCCTCCGCATCCGGCCTTTTGACCAGTTGCCGGGCTACGGTCCTGACGCCCCACTTAACCAGGTCCTTCCGGTTGGGAAGGCCAATCGGTTTCACCCCGGACGGCCCGCGGCCCGCGGCCGGTGCGGGGAAATCGTCGATATCCTCCAGCATCTGCGCATCGGAATAGAGCTCACGCCGTTTGTTGATCTCCGCCAGCTTTGTGGCGAGGTTCTCATGCAGCCCCGCTGGCCCTTCAAACAGGTCTTCCAGAGCATCCAGCCGCCCGTGCTCCGTGAAGTACTGCATGGACACGAGGTGTTTAACATCGGACTGGAATGACTCACGGATCATGCGGCCGCCCTTGGCGTGCGTGCTGTACATGAGCCCCACCATGAGGCGGTTACGGCCGTGGAAGTAGGCCTGCCACCCCACGAGATCGTCTTTGTCCACCCATGAAACGTGCCACACGGCCGCCCCGGGGAGCGAGACCGTAGCGAAGCCTGCCTCGCGGGCTCTCAGCCCGAACTCGATGTCGTCCCACTTGATAAAAATGGGAAGCGGCAATCCGATGCTACGGATCACCGAGGTGGGGATCATGCACATCCACCACCCGTTGAAGTCCACGTCCACCCTGCGGTGCAGCCAGGGCGTCTGGCGGAGATTGGCGAGACTGAAGTCGTGCCGCATCTCCATATCATCGTGCGGATGGGCAGGCAGGAACCGGTATGAATCCACGACTTCACCGTAGGAATGCAGGACGGTGCGGCTGTGCAGGTCAAACATGTGTGCGCCGACAATTGTGGGCCGCTTGCAGTAGTCAGCAAACGTCAGCATCCGAATGATGCTTTCCGGCTCGATCACTACATCGTCGTCCAACAGCAGGGCGTAGTCGCTGCCGTTTTCTACGGCTTCAAACATTCCCCGTGCGAAGCCGCCGGATCCGCCCAGGTTGTCCTGGTCGATAATGCGGAGCTTGCCGCCCAACTCTGCAGCAACCTCAGCAAACCCTGGCTGGTCCGCGACCTTTTGCGTTCCCTGATCCACGATCAGGACTTCCCGCACATGCTTCAGCGCGTCAGTATTCTCCGCCAGGATTCGGGCGTTGTTCAGGCAGAAGTCAGGCTTGTTCATGGTGGTGATCTCAAGGGTCACCGCGCCGGGCTCGCGGCCGTGATCCTCACCCAGCCATTCCGCGGATTCCAGCGTGAGGTCTTTGCGACTGGAGGCCAGGTCGAACCAGAACCATCCGCCGTCTCCAAACGGCTTTAGCGAAAGATCAAAAACGGTGACGGCGTCGCCGTCAACACGCGCTCCGTCCACACGCTGCAGCGTCCCCCGCGCATTCGACTTATTGACCGTGATGGTTCCGTGGCCGCTGGTTCGCACGACGAGCCGCACGGACCGCAAGGGGGTCCAGCGCCGCCAGTAACTGGCAGGGAAGGCGTTAAAGTACGTTCCGAATGAAAGCTGCTCCCCCGCCCGGACTTTCAGCGAATGCCGCGAGAGTATGTCTTCGAAGTGGACTTCGCGGCCGCCCGAGCTCACCAGGTGGAGCTTCTCATCCAGTGCTTTTGGGTTTCGCGCGAACTCATCTGTTTCGCTGAGCCGTATTCCGCTGGCTGGGCCGGCATCCACGTACAGCGAAAGAGTGTCCGTCTGGGACTCAGGCGGAAGAATCACCCGCTGCAGCGTCATCCACTGTTGGTCAGCGGCTGCGCTCATGCGTCAACGCCCCCGCTTTCAAGGTTGGCTCCGCTTTCGAAATGGGGCCGAATCTGGTTGTCGAACATTGTTAGCGCCGACCCGATGGCCATGTGCATGTCAAGGTACTTGTACGTACCGAGCCGGCCGCCGAAAAGAACGTTCTTTTCGTCTGCAGCGAGATCGCGGTATTTGAGCAAACGTTCGCGGTCTGCGCTCGTGTTGATCGGGTAGTAGGGCTCATCGCCCTTTTCCGCGAAACGTGAGAACTCGCGCATGATGACGGTCTTCTCGGCCTGGTAGTCGCGTTCCGGGTGGAAGTGGCGGGGCTCGATGATGCGGGTGTAGGGCACATCGGCATCGTTGTAGTTGACCACTGAAGTGCCCTGGAAATCACCTACGTCGAGCACTTCTTCCTCGAAGTCAATGGTGCGCCAGGACAGGTCGCCCTCAGCGTAGTCGAAGTAGCGGTCCACGGGTCCGGTGTAGACCACCGGGATGCTGCCGACCACTTTGCCTTTGCTGTACTCGTGCGACTCGTCGAAGAAGTCCGTGTTGAGCCGGACCTCGATGTTCGGGTGTTCGGCCATCTTTTCTATCCAGGCCGTGTAGCCGTTGGTCGGCAGACCCTCGTACTTGTCGTTGAAGTACCGGTTGTCGTAGTTGTACCGGACGGGAAGGCGGGAAATGATGCCCGCCGGCAGGTCCTTGGGATCCGTCTGCCACTGCTTGCCGGTGTAGTGCTTGATGAAGGCTTCGTAAAGCGGACGCCCAATGAGCTGAATGCCCTTGTCGTTCAGGTTCTGGGGATCGGTGCCGGCAAGTTCCCCGGCCTGTTCCTGGATGAGTTCCTTCGCCTCGCCCGGCGTCATGTTGGCGCGGAAGAACTGGTTGATCGTGGCCAGGTTGATTGGCAGGGAGAAAACCTCCCCGCCGTGCACGCCATAGACCTTGTGCACGTAGTTCGTGAAGGCGGTGAAGCGGTTGACGTACTCCCAGACGCGCTCGTTCGACGTGTGGAACAGGTGCGCACCGTAGCGGTGAACCTCGATCCCGGTCTGCTCTTCCTTCTCGCTGTAGGCATTGCCTCCGATGTGGTGGCGGCGGTCGAGGACGACTACCTTCAAGCCCAGCTCACTGGCGGCCTGTTCTGCGATCGTCAGGCCAAAGAAGCCTGATCCTACGATGACGAGGTCAGCAGTCACTAAATCTCCTGTTTCGAATTCGGGCAGCCCAACGTTGTGCATTGTCTGCTGACCTAGCCTACCCGAGTCTCCCCCGGCGGCAGTGACCGCAGTCCGGCGGGGGTTTGTCCACATACACGGAAATGCAGGATCGGCTCGCATGTGAAGAGGACTAGCGTTTCCACCAAAAGGGCCCGGGAAGGAGGATACGCATGGAACTGCAATGCACTCTGGTACGCGCTCCCGGGTCCCTATCCCCAGGCGGACCGGTCGAGCTGACGGTCTCGGCTCCGGACGGGTGCCCAGGGTCCGATCTGGAAACCGAACTCTCGCGCCGGTTCCAGACCGGCAGGCTGTCAGTGGAGGGCAGGCGCCTGGGTCTATTAACAGTCGGCAGAAGCCCCTTGGTCGACGGGGCTGTTGTGGTTGACGGTGCTTCCACCGGTGGCGGGTCCGACGCCGCCGTGTCCGAGGCCGGAGCGGACGGCGAGCTTCCCGCTGCCGTGCTTCTCGTGGTGGACAGCGGTCCCGCCGCAGGCTCTGTTCTTCCGCTGCGACGGGGAAGCTACAGAATCGGCCGGACCAACGCCGAACTGACGATTCCGGATGCCGATCTCTCCCGCGAGCACGCCAGACTCGAAGTTACGGACAAGTCACTAACCCTGGTAGACCTTGGCAGCATTAACGGAACCGAGGTCGACGGCAAACGGGTGTCAAAAACAGCCGTCGCGATCGGTTCCCGTATTCGCTGCGGCAATTCGTCCATGTCGGTCGTGCTGGCGGCGCCGTCAGGGGCACGGGGCGCCGAGCTTGGGTTCGCCGGGAGCTCTGTGGCGGAGCCGCTGACCGTGTCACACCCGGCTGTGCCGGCGGGCCGGTCCATGCTGCTCCTCGGGGCGGTTCTCCCGGTGATCATAGGGGTGGGGCTCGTGCTGGTGACCGGGTCGTGGATGTTCCTGGCCTTCACCGCTGTGTCGGCAGTGTCACTACTTGTCCCGGTGTTCTCGGGCGCCCGGCAGCGCCGCGAGCTCAGATCGGCTGTCGCGGCAGCAGTTGCGCAGGATCTGGATCGACGACGGCGGTCCGCACCGTCCGCTGCTGATCTTGCGCTGAGCGCTGCGGTTCCCGCGCGGAGCCCCGCCGGCGCCGGCCGGAGTACAGAACGGGAGACGTCAAAGCACAAGGAAGCGCCAAGGCCTGCACCGGGCGTCTGGCTGAGACTCGGCCTGGCTGAACAACTGGCCAATGTACGCCTGGAGCCAAACCCGCCGGGCTTCAAACCCCCTGGGCTCGGCGCAGTGCCGCTGCTCCTTGATCCTGACCTTGGGGTCCTTTCCGTCCGGGGGCCAGAGCCGGAGGTACGCGGTCTGGTCCATTCGTTCCTGATGCAGCTCACTGGATATCCGCTGGCCAGGGGCACCCGGATCGCGATTCACGGACCGGCTTCCGCCCTGCCGCTCGCGGCGCGGTTCCTTCCCGGGGTCTCACTCCATTCAAGGATTCCCGACACCCTGGCGGCCGTAACGGACGCGTCCGGCGGACAGGATGCGTCCCGCATCCTCCTGCTCTTCGGCGAAGCAGCAGACGGCACCCCGGAGGCAGGCATCATCGCAACTGCCCGCGGTCTCGGATGGCGGGTGGTCCATCTGCCGGGCCGCGGACAGCAGCCGGCGGAAACCGACATTGAACTCGGCGAGCGCGGAGCCATGCTTCGGGCGCGGGCAAGGCACCACCGCTTCGTTGCAGACCTGGTGCCCTCCGCCGTTTTCGACCGCTACTGCCGGACATACCGCCGGTCCCACCCAGAGTCGCCGGCCGGCGGGCACCCCCTCCCTGCGAGCTGCGGGCTGAGCGATGTCCTTGACATGTCGGCTGCTGCGACCGCCAGACGCTGGGCGGCAGGCAGACTGGAACCGGGACTCACCATCCCCCTGGGCCGAGCCGACCGGGGAGCGCGTGTCCTGGATCTTGAGGCGGATGGCCCGCACGTCCTCGTTGCGGGCACCACCGGCGCCGGGAAATCGGAACTCCTTCGCACTATTACCGCCGGGCTCGCCCTGTGCTACCCGCCGGACCGCGTCAATGTTCTTTTCTTCGACTTCAAGGGCGGGTCCGGACTCAGTCCTCTGACTGGCATCCCCCACTGCGTCGGCATGCTGACAGACTTGGCCAGCAACCAGCTGGACCGCACGATTGTGTCACTGCGGGCGGAAGTCCGCAGGCGTGAGCAGGTGCTTGCCGCAGCCGGCGCCCCGGACCTGGCCGCCTATCGCATGGCGCCTGCGGACGGACCACCCCTCCCCCAGCTGATCCTCATCATCGATGAGTTCCGGATGCTCGTCGAGGACGCTCCGGAGACCCTGACCGAGCTAATGAGGATCGCTGCCATTGGCCGCTCCCTGGGCATCCACCTGATCATGGCGACCCAGCGTCCGCAGGGGGCCCTTACAGCGGATATCCGGGCGAACGTCACTACTAGCATCGCCCTTCGGGTGCAGTCCGCGCACGAGTCAGCCGACGTGATTGGCACCAATGCGGCATCGGCAATACCCGTCAACCGGCCCGGCCGCGCCTATCTGGCGAGGGGTACCGAAACT
This sequence comes from Arthrobacter sp. SAFR-023, assembly GCF_051965295.1. Classification (NCBI taxonomy): domain Bacteria; kingdom Bacillati; phylum Actinomycetota; class Actinomycetes; order Micrococcales; family Micrococcaceae; genus Arthrobacter; species Arthrobacter sp. SAFR-023. Next base: position 253,521 of record NZ_JBQCMF010000001.1, read on the forward strand.
GCCGAGGAGTTCCAGTCAGCATCTATTGCCGGCACCGGCGAGGACCCTGCGACGTGCCGGGTCAGGGCGCTTGAGGCCACCGAGGCGCTGGTGATGCTGCCTTCTGTCACCTGCAGCAGCCTTCCGCCGGCAACGCCGTCGGACGCTGCCACGCCTGTGGTGGAACTGACTGCCTCCCTTTGGGCCGGAATGAGTGGTCTTCCGGTGCGCCGTCCGCTGGCTCCACCGCTTCCGGACGTGCTGACCGATCCCGCCGACCTGGCCGCACTCACCGCAGATTGCCCCGTCCTTGCAGACGCCGTCCCGGCGACTGCCGGGGACGCCGCCGTCGGGCTGGGCTTGCTGGACCTGCCCGAGGAGCAGCGGCTGGCCCGCCTCACCTGGCGGCCCGGAACCGATGGGCATCTGGCGCTGATCGGCGCAAGTTCCCCGGATGCCGCCCACGCCATGTCAATGGCGATGCAACAGCTGCTGGCCCATCCTGCGGAATGCCACCTCTATGCCCTCGATGCGGACGGGTCCTTGGCGGGAATGGCGGGCGCGCACCGCGCAGGGTCCTTTGTAAACCTGGACGACCTCCGCCGCGGTGTGCGCCTCCTGGAGCGCCTGGCGGCCGAAGCGTCCGGGCGGCTCAGCCAGCTCCCGGCCGCATTGGGGCCGCCGCTGGTGCTGGTCATTTCAGGCTGGGGCTCCTGGCTATCGGCCCTCCGCTCCGGCCCTCTGACCCGCGCCGAGGACCATGTCCAGGACATCGTCCGGGACGGTCACCGTGCCGGAATCACCGTGGTGATCTCCGGCGACCGGGAACTCGTGACGTCACGGTTCTTCCCTGCCATCCCCAACCGCATCTACTGCCCGCGGGGCGCCAGCGCCGAGAGCAGGCTGGCGTGGCCCAAGATGCCCGACCTTCCACCAATTCCGGGCCGTGCCGTGGCATCCGGTACTTTGTCGGCCGGGCGCCAGGCGGTCTGCCAGCTCTATGGTCCAGAAGGTCCACGTGCCGGTTCCGGAACTGTCATTGCCCTCGGCGAAGCGATGCAGGGGCCGGTGCGGGTTAGGCCCTTCCGCGTGGATCCTCTTCCGCTGCAGCTCTCTGTGGCGGACGTACTCTCCCGGATGCCCAGAGCATGTCGAGCTTCAAGCGACGCTGCTTCCGACGGGCCTGCTTCAGACGTCCCTCTGCACGGATCAGATCACGCGGCGGCCAAACCGGTGCTTACAGCCGCCCGGTGCCTGGTGGTCGGCGTGGGCGGGGATGAACCCGCCCCTGCCGGGGTGCGCCTGCCCCAAGGCGCTGTCCTTGCCGTGCTGGGCAGCGCCGGGTCGGGCAAGTCCTCGTTCCTGGCTTCCCTGCAGGTGCTCAATCCCTTCGTGGCCAGCTGGCTGCACCCCGGCCCGGCGTCCCATCCCGGCGACTTTTGGGGTTCGGTCCACCGTGACGCGGTAGAAGGAAGCCTGCCCAAGGACGCCATTCTCCTCGTCGATGATGCCGACATGCTGCCTGCCATTTCCCAGCAGCAACTCGTGGAGCTGAACAGCCGCGGCTGGGCGACAATTTTCTCAGCCGCGTTCAGCCAGTCACTGATGCAGCGTGTCCCGCTCGCAATGGCAGCCCGCAGTGGCGGCAGGGGCATCCTCATAGCGCCCCGCAGTCCGCTGGATGGCGACATCTTCGGCCTGCGGATCGAGCCAGATCCCCATCCCCCACCAGGACGCGCCCTGCTCGTGGCGGACGGCACGGCGGTGCCCGTTCAGCTGGCGGTGGCCGACGACGAAGTCAGAAGGCGTTAAAGTGCCGGCGGAGCGGAAGCGGCGCGGGAGGCGAAGCGGATCACGCGCTTGTCGAACAGCAGGACGATGGCCGTGGCGGCCGGAATCAGCATCGCGGCGCCAGCCACCGGGAAACCGCCGGTGAGCGTAGGGAAGCCGATGGTCAGCACGAACAGCTGGGCCACCAGCGCACCGGCCCTCGGCCAGCGGAAGCCCCGGAACAGGAACACGGCAACGGCATACAGCCACGACGCAAAAGCCAGGAGCAGTCCGAGCGTGAAAACGGCACCCCAAAACGACATGACAGGCGCCCCGCTGACCAGCTGGAAACCATACCAGGCTGCTGCGCCCAGCAGGGCCGTGGCCTCCGCTGCCACGATCCCAGAGATCACGGCGACGGCGCGGGGACGGACGGGACCTGAAGGCTCCGTTCCCGGGGCGGCCTGGTCCTCCGGCAGTCCGCCGTCTCCGGCATCAGCGAACGGGCCGGAAGGGTCTTCTGGGGGTCTTGACACACTGGCACACTACCCGAGATAGTCGACTGACGGCGGGACAGCCCGCTGATGTGATGCATCGCTCACGTTTCTTGGGGATTTCGTGGTCCACTACCCCTTGTTTACACAGCGTTAACATGAAACGCTTGATCCAGATGACCAAGGGGGCCCTCCAGGGCCCCTTTCCTATGTAAGCCCTAGTGAATATTTTCACAAGGGTATTGACTTCCCAGGAATGGAGTGACTGATCAGCATGGATTGGCGTAACCGCGCGGCCTGCCTCGACAAGGACCCGGAGCTGTTTTTCCCCGTGGGCAATACTGGCCCCGCTCTCTTGCAGATCGAAGAAGCCAAGAGCGTCTGCCGCCGGTGCCCGGTCGTTGACACCTGCCTGCAGTGGGCGCTGGAGTCCGGACAGGACGCCGGCGTGTGGGGCGGCATGAGCGAGGACGAGCGGCGCGCACTGAAGCGCCGCGCCGCCAGGGCCCGCCGCGCGTCCTAACGCGCGCGTCAGCAACGACGGCACCCGAGCAAAAGCTCCGCAAGTAAAGGCGACGGCCACGGACCCTATGGTCCGCAGCCGTCGCCTTTGTCGTGTTAGCGGCTTGCCAGGCTCAGGACAATCTGCACCGCCGTGCCGCCGCCCTCGCGGGGCTGCCACTGGATGGTGCCGCCGAGCTCGCTCGTGACCAGCGTCCGGACAATCTGCAGCCCGAGGCCCTCCACATGGGGCGTCTCCGGCAGGCCAACACCGTCGTCCGCCACCGTGACAGTGAGCAGCTCCTCATCGTCGTCGCCAGCGGAACGGTCGGCGAGCAGCCACACCGTGCCGGTGCGCCCCTCCAGTCCGTGCTCGACGGCGTTGGTGACGAGTTCGTTGATCACCAGCGCCAGCGGCGTCGCGAAGTCGCTGGGGAGCTCACCGAACAAACCCGACCGCTGCGTCCGGACTTGCTGGGACGGTGAAGCCACTTCGGCGGAAAGGCGGAACTGCCGTCCAATCAGTTCATCAAAGTCGACGCTTTGGGTCAGCCCCTGCGAGAGCGTCTCGTGTACCAGGGCAATCGTCGCCACGCGCCGCATGGCCTGTTCCAACCCCTGCTTTGCCTCGTCACTGACCATTCGACGGGACTGCATGCGCAGCAGAGCGGCAACGGTCTGCAGGTTGTTCTTGACCCGGTGATGGATTTCACGGATCGTGGCATCCTTCGTGACCAGCTCCATCTCGCGGCGCCGCAGCTCGGACACGTCACGGCAGAGGACCAGGGCACCGAAACGCTGCTGCTCGTCGCGGAGGGGGATCGCGCGTAGCGACAGGCTGACGCCGCGGGATTCTATCTCGCTTCGCCAGGGCATCCGCCCTGTGACAACAAGAGGCAGCGTCTCGTCCACCATGCGGCGGTCCTTCAGCAGACCCGCCGTGACTTCAGCCAGCGAGCGCCCTTCGAGGGATTCTCCGTCGCCGAGGCGCCGGAACGCGGAGACCCCGTTCCGGCTGGCGTACTGCACGATGCCCTCGGCGTCGAGGCGGATCAGCCCGTCACCAACGCGCGGGGCCCCGCGGCGGGAACCGGTGGGCGAGGCGAAGTCCGGCCAGAGGCCCAGTGTGCCCATGCGCAACAGGTCATAGGCACACTGGCGGTACGTTAGCTCCAGCCTGGACGGCATCCGCGAGCTGGAGAGGTCCATGTGTGAGGTGACCACCGCCAGCGTCCGGCCGTTCCTGACCATTGGCACGGCTTCGACCCGCAGTGCCATGTCGCTGCTCCAGTTCGTCTCACTGGAACGCTCAATGGTGCGGGTCTCCCACGCCTTGTCCACCAGCGGCTGCAGGTCCGAGCGGATGCCCTCCCCGACGAAGTCGGCATGGAACACCGTATGCGTCGTGGAGGGCCTCACGTGTGCCAGGGCAACGTAGCCGTGTTCCGGGTGGGGAAACCACAGGGCCAGGTCGGCAAATGCAAGATCGGCCACCATCTGCCAGTCGCCCACCAGGAGGTGCAGCCACTCGGCATCCCCCGGCCCAAAATCAGCGTGCTCCCTGATGGGGTCCGTAAAGATTGCCACTGCACCTCCAGTTTTTCGACGGCGGGACCTTGTCCTAGCGTCGTACGATTGACCTCAAGAGCCTCAATGCTACCGAGAGCGAGGCCATGTCGTCCGCTTCGAGGGCGTTGACCTCATCAAACATGCTCTTCGCCCGGCCCAAATGTTCCGCGTTCAGCTGCTCCCAGGCCTTGAGCCTGTCCTCGGCCGGCGACCCTTCCTCGGTCGAGTCCAGGACCGCCGTCGTCATGTCTGAGACGGTCGAGTAGAGGTCATCGCGCAGAGCTGCACGGGCCAGGGCCTGCCAGCGGTCCGCCCGAGGCAGGGAACTGATCCGCTCCAGTAGGGAGTCCACGTGGAACCGGTTGAACACCGTGTAGTAGACGTTTGCGATGTCCTCCACCGGCTCCTTGCGGCTGTGCGCGATTTTTGCGATGTCAAGCAGAACGAAGCTCTCGAACAGCTCTGCCCAGCGGTGGCCCAGGTCCTCGGGCACACCCCACGACCGCGCCTTCTCAAGCCAGGAGGCCACGCGCTTGCGGTCGTCACCGCGCAGGTAGTCCAACAGCCTGGCCCGCATGGGTTCCATTGGCGGCTGGAACTCGGCGACGATGTCGGCGATGGGCCGCGACGCGTTGCCCTGGGCAAGGACCCAGCGCACCGAACGGTCCAGCAGCCGACGGACATCGAGGTGGACGGTGCTCCAGTGCTCAGTGGGGAACGACGCAGGCAGGTCGTTGAGTTCGGACACCATGACGTCCAGCTCGTAGATTTCCCGCAGTGCCACGAACGCCTTGGCCACAGCCACCTCGCTCGCCGAGGTCTCCTCCATGGTCCGGAAGGCAAAGGTAATGCCGCCCAGGTTGATCATGTCGTTGGCCACGACGGTTGCGATGATTTCCCGCCGCAGCGGATGGGTGTCCAGTTCGGCGTCGAATTTCTCCCGAAGCTGGACCGGGAAGTACTGCCGGAGCGTCGTGCGGAACCACGGGTCGTCGGCCAGGTCGCTCTCGCGCAGGGCCGTCGCCAGTTCGATCTTGGCGTAGGCGGCCAGCACGGACAGTTCCGGTGAGGTCAGGCCTTGCCCCTGCTCCAGCCGTTCCCGCAGGACAGCAGTGGACGGCAGCGCCTCCAGGTCCCGGTTCAGGTCAGCCGTCTTCTCCAGCCAGTCCATCAGCCGCTCGTAGCTCGGGCTCCATTCGGCGACCTTCTGCCGGTCATTCAGCAGCAGGATGTTTTGGTCGATGTTGTCTTCAAGGACCAGCCGCCCCACTTCGTCGGTCATCGCCGCGAGGAAGTCCGAGCGCTCGGCGGCGTCGAGCTTGCCCGCGGCCACCATCCGGTCCACGAAGATCTTGATGTTGACCTCGTGGTCAGAGCAGTCGACGCCGGCGGAGTTATCGATGGCATCGGTGTTCAGGATGACGCCTTGCAGCGCCGCTTCGATACGGCCCCGCTGCGTCATGCCGAGGTTTCCACCCTCGCCCACAACCTTGACCCGAAGGTCGCGGCCATCCACCCTGATGGCGTCATTGGACTTGTCGCCCACCATGGCGTTCGTTTCGGAACTGGCCTTCACATAGGTGCCGATGCCGCCGTTGTAGAGCAGGTCGGCGGGTGCGAGCAGGATGGCGCGCAGGAGTTCGGGCGGGCTGAGCTGGGTCGTGTCCTCGGGCAGCCCCAGCGCGGAGCGGACCTGAGTCGATACCGGAATCGACTTGGCCTGCCTCGGGTAGACCCCGCCGCCTTCGCTGATCAGGCTCTTGTCGTAGTCGTCCCAGGACGACCGGGGCAGCTCAAACAGCCGCTGCCGCTCCGTGTAGGAGGTTGCCTCGTCCGGGTTCGGGTCGAGGAAAATGTGCCGGTGGTCGAAGGCCGCGAGCAGCCGGATGTGCTTGGACAGGAGCATGCCGTTGCCGAAGACGTCCCCGGACATGTCGCCGACACCCACAACGGTGAAGGGCTCGGACTGGGTGTCCAGGTCCAACTCGCTGAAGTGCCGCTTGACCGACTCCCAGGCACCCCGGGCTGTGATGCCCATGGCCTTGTGGTCGTAGCCCACCGAACCGCCGGACGCGAAGGCGTCGCCCAGCCAGAATCCATAGTCAGCGGCCAAACCGTTCGCAATGTCAGAGAAGGATGCCGTGCCCTTGTCCGCCGCGACCACCAGGTAGGAGTCGTCGCCGTCGTGCCGTACAACGTTCGACGGCGGGACGAGCCGTTCGCCGTCGGCTTCCGTAACGAGGTTGTCAGTAATGTCCAGCAGTCCGCGGATGAACGTCTTGTAGCTTTCGACGCCCTCCGCCATCCAGGCCGACCTGTCCTTGGCAGGATCCGGCAGCCGCTTGGCGAAGAACCCGCCCTTTGCGCCCGTTGGAACGATGACGGCATTCTTGACCGTCTGCGCCTTGACCAGACCCAGGATCTCCGTCCGGAAGTCTTCCCTGCGGTCCGACCAGCGGAGCCCGCCGCGGGCCACCTTGCCGAAACGCAGGTGCACGCCCTCCACCCGGGGAGAGTAGACCCAGATCTCGAACATAGGCCGCGGGAAGGGCAGCCCTTCGATGGCCGAGGGGTCAAGCTTGAAGCTCAGGTGCGGCTTGTCCTGGTAGAAGTTGGTGCGCAGGGTTGATTCGATCAGGTTGGTGAACGTCCGCACCACGCGGTCGGCGTCCAAAGTAGCGACGTTGTCGATCGACGTCACCAGCTGGGCGCGGACGGCCGCCTGCTTTCGCGCCCGCTCGGCCTCGGGCAGGCTGGGGTCGAAGCGTGCCTCGAACAGGGAAATGAGTCCGCGGGTGACCTCCGGATTGGCCAGCAGCGTATCGGCCATGAACTCAAAAGAGTTGGTGTTTCCCATTTGCCGCATGTACTTCGCGTACGCCCGCAGCACGATGACCTGCCGCCACGTCATGCCCTCGCGAAGCACCAGCCGGTCAAAACTGTCGGATTCGACACCGCCGGAAACCGCCGCCCCGAAGGAATCCGCCAGCAGCCGGCCCGTGGACACCGGGTCCACCCCGGCCGGGTACTTCAGTCCGAGGTCGTAGAGGAAGAAGTCCCGCCGGTCGGCAGTCTCGATCTCGAACGGCCGCTCGTCCAGCACTTCCAGCCCAAGGTTGTGGAAATAGGGAAGGATCTGGCTCAGGCTCTTCGGCTCCAGCATGTACAGCTTGACCCTGGCGTCCTCCTCGAGGGTGGCACCGGCGCCTTCGGGAAGATAGACATGGACGCCCGGCCGTTCCTGCCGGGCGCCAACAGTTCGCTCCGCCTCGGCCCCGTACTGTTCAAACCGGGCGATGTCCTCGAGGGCATCTTCGATCTCGTAGTCGACGCGGTAGCCCGGCGGGAAAGCCTCGGCCCAGATGGCCGCCAGTTCATTGGCGTCATCGTCGGCGCTCCGCTCGCGCAGTACCTCGGCGATCCCTTCGCTCCAGGACCGGGCAGCACGGACGAGCCGCTTTTCCAGCGCATCGGTGTTGACGTGGCTGACGTCCTCGCCCTTCGGCAGGCGGATGCGGAAGAACAGGCGGGCGAGGGCGGATTCGGTCATCCTCGCCTCAAAGTCAATCGACTCAGCGTGGAATGTCTCCCGGAGTTCCTGCTCGATCCTCAGCCGGACGTTGGTGGTGTACCGGTCACGAGGGAGGTAGACGACGGCGGACATGAACCGTCCGTATATGTCCGGCCGGAGGAACAGACGGGTCCGGCGCCGTTCCTGCAGCCGCTGGATCCCCGCTGCCGTCGCGGCAAGGTCGGGAATTTCAATTTGGAAGAGCTCGTCGCGGGGGTATGTTTCCAGGATGCCCAGCAGGTCCTTCCCGGAGTGCGAGTCGGGCGGAAATCCGGCACCGCGCAGCACGGCCTCGACCTTTTCCCGCACAATCGGGATATTGCGCACCGAGTCGGTGTAGGCGCTGGTGGCAAACAGTCCGATGAACCGCTGCTCGCCGTTGACGTTGCCGGCGGCGTCGAAGCTTTTCACGCCGACGTAGTCCAGGTATGCAGGCCGGTGCACTGTTGAGCGGGAGTTGGCCTTGGTGATGACCAGGGCGCGCTTTTCGCGGGCCTTGCGCCTGCCCGCGTCGGTGAGATGCTGTACCTGATGGGTATCGTGGTGCGCCCGCAGCAGGCCCAGGCCGCTGTCCTCGCGCAGTTCCAAGACATCCTCGCCTTCTTCGTTGACCAGGTCATATTCCCGGTAGCCGAGGAAGGTGAAGTTGCCCTCGTCGAGCCAGCGAAGCAAGTCCTGGGCCTGGCGCAGCTCTGCGATCTGGGCCGAGTGCGCCACCTTGTCGAGGTCCTGGGCGATCTGCAGTGCCTTGTTGCGCATTTTCGGCCAGTCTTCGACGGCGGCCCGGACGTCCCCGAGGACGCGTTCCAGCCCTTCCTGCAGGCGGTCAGCGGCTTCATCACTGGCGCGGCCGATCTCGACGGCAATCCAGGATTCCATGTGGGAAGCATTGTCGCCCTGGGCGATCAGGTGGGACAGGACGGGCAGCGCGGCTGTGTCGCCGCTGGAGAGGCCGATGTTGGAGGGGACCCTGTTCACCTTGACGAGTTCGTTGGTTGCGCGGTTGCGCGTGACCACGAACATGGGGTGCTGAACGAGGTGAATGGCCGAATTCTGCCGGACCAGCTCGGCGTTGACTGAATCTACCAGGAAAGGCATGTCGTCGGTGACGATGTACACAACGCTGCGGTCGCCCTCCGGAACGATCGAGATGTTGGCACTCCCCGGCCGGCGTTCAAAACCGACTGCGCGGTGGGTCTCAGCCCGGGCTGTCAGCAGCTCGTGCGGATAAGTGCGAGCGTCCTCCTCCGCCAGATGCTCGTAGTAGTCCGCAAAGAAGCCTTCTTCGGCTCCGATTGAACGGGACTGATCCTCCACGCTGGACCCAGACGACATCGACACACGCCTCCATCACACAGTTTGCGGCTGCTTCCTTGCAGCCCTCACGGTGAGCCTAGCCCGTCAGCCTGCGCCTTGCTGTGGAGGGAAACACAGTGGATCTGCGCTTTTGCTGGACAGGTGCACAAACCAATTCCGCAATCGCCGACCGGAGCCGGGAGTCCGGAGCCGATTCCAGCAATAGCGACCCGGATTGCAGCGCCGCATCTGTTGCCCCCGGGTCCCACGGAAGGAAGGCTTTGATGCTCGCGGACGGGCCAAACCGGTCCCACGCCTCGCGGAGCTGACGTTCCGGCGAACGGCCCACAGCCGCGGCACGGACTTTGTTGAGCACCACCTCGGGGCTGACCCCCGGCACTGCCCCTTCCAGTTCCGCCAGCCCCCTGACCAGGCGGGGAACACCGACCGGATCCGCAGAGCCAACCGCGATCACGGTATCGGCCAGCTCAAGGCTCCTGAGCGTCGCGGCGTTGCGTCGCGGTGCCATGGTGTCGAAACTCAGCTCCTCGTCGGCCTCAAGGCAGAAGCCGGCGTCGACCACGATAAAGTCGGCCACTTCCCGCGCCCGGTCCAAAACAAGCGCCAGCGCGGCCGCCCGCAGCTCGGTCCAGCGGTCGGCTCGGGTAATTCCGGTCAGAACCCGGAAAGTCCCGGCCGTGGCAGTAACCGGTACGGCGACTCGGAGCAGTGCCTTCCGGTCCAGGAGGCCCTGGTCGGCCAGCCGGCAGGCCTGCGCCAGACCCGCCGCGTCGTCCAGCAGCCCGAGGACGCCGGCGACGCTGGCCCCGTAGCTGTCGGCGTCAACCAGCAGGACGGACTTGCCTTCCGCAGCCAGCTCCCCCGCGACGTTGACGGCAACCAGCGTTCTGCCGGGTGCACCGGCCGGCCCCCACACCGCCAGGACCCTGCCGGTTCCGACAGGAGCCGGCTCCGATTCGACGTCGGCAGACTCCGGGTGCAGGGCCGCCCCGGCATCCGCGAAACCCGTGCTGTAACCGGGACCGCCGCCGGGAGTCGGCCCTGCCGGGCTCGAGCTCGCGTGCCTGCCGACGGCGTCGGCAATGGTCTCCGCCAGTGCTGTGGATTCGACGGTCAGAGGTGCCGCGGTGACTCCGATCCCCCGGAGCCTCAACCGCTCCTCAGGGCTGTCCGTCAGGGCAATGATCACTACGCCTACTGCGGCGAGCCTGTCCACCAGCGAGGCAGTCAGGTCCTGACTTCCCTCGGCTACAACAGCCGCCCGGGCCAGCCCGCTCTGGCAGGCAGCCAGCAGTTCTGCGAGCTCCGCGCAGCGCCGGACTACTGTGACGGGACCGTGGAGCCGCTCCAGTCCGCCCACCAGGTCTTCCTGCGACTCGCCGACGGTGACAACCGGAATACTCACTTGGCGGCCCCGCCAGGATTCCACACCACGGAGATTTTGGCTTCGTTCGCCTGCGCGCCGAGGAGGGAAGCCATCTGCTCGTTTCCCACCAGGACCATCAGGACCGTCGATTTCGAAGCGCCCAGGGCGGTGGATCCCTGTGAGACCTCCGCAATTTCTGCGCCCGGGAGCAGCAGCTTCGGTTCGGCAAAACCGTTCCGGGCGTCGGGCATGGAGACCCAGACGTCAACCCGAGTGCCTGCAACGGCCTGCTCCGGCAAGGCCTCCTGAACCGTGACGGCCACGGGTTTCCGGTCCAGGGCGTCGACACTGCCCAGGCTTTCACGGGGAACCAACTGATCCTTGGCAATTCGCTGGACGGCCACCTGGCCGTCGGGAACGCCAGAGGCCGCTGTGACATAGTGCGCTTCGACGTCGCCCAGGCGCACCTTCACGCGGCTGATGTTTTCAGGAGTGAGTTTCTGACCGACCGCGATCGCCTCACGGGCAGCGAACACCTCTGTGGTCCGGTCTGCGCTGCCGACGAGCGCAACGACTCCGACAATGGAGGCGAGGACAAGCAGCACGCCCACCAGAAGCCTCGGGTCCTTCCAGGAAGGCTTCTTCAGCCGGGCTCCGGTGGCCGCCGTGCTTGCACTCATGCGTACTGCTCCCCCTTGACGCCTGGGCGCTTCAATCGCGCCGGTCATGATCATTGTTACGGCATGCCTGCTCAATCGGAAAGGTATTCAGGCAAACAACATCAAACTGTGGATAACGGCATCATCCACGACCAGCGGTGGCACAATTGGACTATGCCCCGATTCCTTACGCTTGCAGATGTAGCCGAGCAGCTTCAGATCAATGCGCCGGCAGCGTATGCCCTCGTCCGCAGCGGCGAACTGAAGGCGATCCAGGTGGGTGGCCGCGGCCAGTGGCGGGTTGAGGAAAAGATGCTCGAGCAGTACATCGAAGAGCGTTACGCCGAGGCAAGCCGCATGATCCAAGAGGCCAAGTCCAAGTCGGTTTGAGCACGGGCGGTTTCCAGGCCGGACGCTTCATTCCCCGCCTCGGGCGGTCAGAGTTCCCCTCCGCGCCGTGACCGGAGCGCGCCGAGCGCCCGAAACGGAACCGTAGCCACGTCGGTGACCCGGCCAGCCCTCCGCGCTTCTCCGGGCAGCGTCGTGGCGAGGTCGAAAAAGTCCCGCCCCACCCTGTCAATCACACCTGCGAGCTGCACATCGGGTGACGGGCCCGCCATCAGCACAGTGAGTTCTGCCCTGTCCCGCGCCAACCCCCGCAGCGCGCTGGCAAGGCCGAGTCTGCGGCGCACGGGGGACGCCTCGCCCACCGCGAAGCGCCCAAGTCCGGTGTAGTGGCCGACGGCGGCATACGGAACCAGCACCTGGTGCGATGCCTCGTCGATGACGAGGCTCTCGGACCCGGCATGGCTGAGGGTGCCGGCAAAGACCGGTCCCGCGCTCAGATGGATGCCAATGCGGCAGCCCAGGGATCCTCGCAGCCTGTCATCGAGCGCAATGGCAGCAGTGTCCGCCCGGGAGCGCTCGGCGATCTCGGACTCCAGGCCCAAGACCCCGGCCTCGGCGAGCTGCATTTCAAGATCCTGAAAGAGTGCATTCCATCGCATGGCGACAGCGTAGGCGCGCCCACGGGGACGGTCAATTAATCCAGAAACTTTTCTATCTTCATAGACAAGCCAGATAAACGTGCTGCAAACTTGCTCCAACGGGATCAATCACATCAAAGTCTATCAAACTGCATCAAACGCGTCAGTTGGGGGAAGTCATGGGGGCAGAGGTACAACGTCCGGTGAGGGCAGAAGCCGCCCTGGCGGCCGTCATCCTGGGGCTCGGAGTCTTTCTGGCTTTCACCGGGGCCGGGATCGTCGACAAGTGGACGCGGTCGGCTGCACGCCAGCAGGCTTTGCACTTCGATGACCTCATTGGCCTGCTGGCCCTGGCGGCCGGGCTGACAGTCACCGCCTGGTGGCTGCTGTCCCTGGCTACGGCCTTTGCATCGGCACTCCTGGAACGGACCGGGCACCATGCCGCCGCCCGCGCCACGGGGCGGTGCACCCCTGTTTTCATGCGGAGGCTGGCGATCGCCGCGGTGGGCGCGCAGCTTCTCGGCGCACCGCTCGCCCATGCGGATGCCTTGGCCGCCGCGGCCGCTGCCTCGAACAACGGATCGTCCCTGTCCGCGGCGTGGACGCCCCTGGCTGAGGGGCGGCCGGGCCTGCCCGCCAACCGCTCCGCTGGCTCCGGCCTCACGGAAAGATCCGTCGCGGACGGCAGCGAACTCCAGCCTCAGTGGAAGCCGCGCGTTTTGGTTGTGGAACCCGGCCTCGTCACCCCATTGCCCGCCCGGGCAGCGGCTGAGCCGGCCAGTGCCCGCCGCGAGGTACCCGTGCGGGCCGGAGAATCCCTGTGGACCATCGCCGCGCGCGAACTCGGGCCCGGCGCTTCCGACGTGGATATAGCAGCCCGCTGGCCGCTCTGGTACCAGGTTAACCGGAACGTCATCGGAGCCGATCCCAGCATCCTTCTCCCGGGCCAGCTCCTCAGCCCTCCGCCGCCGTAAGCGGCGTTGGCATGTTTTCCTTTCGCGCCACTGAACCCGCGGCGGCCGCACTCCCGCGGCCTTCCCAAGCCAGCCTCTACCGAAGGACCGATCATGACTGCAGTAACCCCGATACGGCGTTCAGGAAGCGCTGTTCTTGAGCCCTCCCCGGCCGCGGCTCCCGGCTCCGGAGACGAGGCTCGCGAAATTTGCGCCATCACCAGGGCAACAGTCCAGGCCGCCGTGGAAGTCCTGGCGGGAACCAGGCCAATCCACCAGCTGGCACGGCGGCTGGACCAGCGCTGCCTCACCGTGCTCCAGCACCGGGCGGCGCTCACCCGGCGCGTGGCTGCCCGGGCTCCCCGGAAAATGGGGCTGCTTCACCGCAACGCATCAGTCCGCTCGGTCCGCGCCTGCGAGGTGACGCCGGACGTGTATGAGGCCAGCGCGGTGGTGATCGATGAAGTGCGGGTCCGGGCAGTCGCAGTGCGGCTGGAACGCAGCAAGAGCGTCTGGCGCGTCACTGCGTTGGAGATTGGCTGACGCCAAAAGGAAGGGACCGGAGCTCCTGCTCCGGTCCCTTCCTGCCATATCCTCTGGCTAGCGCTTTTTCTTCTTCCCGTCGCGCCGTTCCTGGGAAGCGGCCTTGGCGGGGTTGCCCGAGCGGCCCGCAGCCCGGCCCTCGATCCGGGTCTCGGCTCCGCCGTCCTCCCGGGGCGCGGTGTACTGCAGCTGGGCGGGCTTCTCCGGCGCTTCAAGACCGGCGGCGCGGATTTGCGGCTCGTGGTGTTCGGTGTGGCCGCCCCCGGCGTCGGCAACCACGACGTCCTCGGCCGGGGTGACCTCCACTTCGAGGTTGAAGAGGAAGCCGACGCTCTCCTCCCGGATGGCTTCCATCATGGACTGGAACATCGTGAAACCTTCACGCTGGTATTCCACCAGCGGATCACGCTGGGCCATGGCGCGCAGGCCGATGCCTTCCTTGAGGTAGTCCATCTCGTACAGGTGTTCCTGCCACTTCCGCCCGATGACGGAGAGCACAACACGCCGCTCGAGTTCGCGCATGCTCTCGGAACCGATGGCTTCCTCGCGTGCCTGATACACCAGCTTGGCATCAGACATGATTTCTTCCTTCAGGAACTCCACGGTGATCCGCGACTTGCCGCCTGCCTCGTCGATGACGTCGTGCGGCGTCACGGTGACCGGGTAAAGCGTCTTGAGGTTGGTCCAGAGCTGGTCGAAGTCCCAGTCGTCGCCGTTGCCCTCGGCGGTTGCTTCGTCGATCAGTGCGTTGATGGTGTCTTCCAGGAAGAACTGCACCTTCTCGTGGAGGTCGTCGCCTTCCAGGATCCGGCGGCGGTCGCCGTAGATGGCTTCGCGCTGGCGGTTGAGGACGTCGTCGTACTTGAGGACGTTCTTGCGCTGTTCGGCGTTGCGTCCTTCAACCTGACCCTGGGCGGAAGCGATGGCACGCGAGACCAGCTTGGATTCCAGGGCCACATCGTCCGGCACGGAGCTGTTCATCAGCCGTTCTGCTGCACCCGAGTTGAACAGACGCATGAGGTCGTCGGTCAGCGACAGGTAGAAGCGAGACTCGCCGGGGTCGCCCTGGCGTCCCGAGCGGCCGCGCAGCTGGTTGTCGATCCGGCGGGATTCGTGGCGCTCAGTTCCCAGCACGTACAGCCCGCCCAGGCCCAGGACTTCCTCGTGCTCGTCCTTGACGGCCTTCTTTGACGCCTCCAGAGCACCGGGCCAGGCTGCCTCGTACTCGTCGGAGTTTTCCTCCGGGTCGAGTCCCCGCTGGGCGAGTTCAGCGATGGCGGTGAACTCGGCGTTGCCGCCGAGCATGATGTCCGTGCCGCGGCCGGCCATGTTGGTGGCCACGGTGACCGCGCCCTTGCGTCCGGCCTGGGCCACGATCGCGGCTTCACGGGCGTGGTTCTTGGCGTTGAGCACCTCGTGCCGGATGCCCTCCTTCGCCAGCAGGCGCGAGAGGTACTCGCTCTTTTCGACGCTGGTGGTGCCCACCAGGACCGGCTGGCCATTCTCGTGGCGTTCGGCGATGTCCCGGACGACGGCCTCGAACTTAACGACTTCGTTCTTGTACACCAGGTCGGACTGGTCGATCCGCTGCATGTCGCGGTTCGTGGGGATGGCCACCACCCCGAGCTTGTAGGTGCTCATGAATTCGGCGGCTTCGGTCTCGGCCGTGCCGGTCATGCCGGAGAGCTTGTCGTACATGCGGAAGTAGTTCTGCAGCGTCACCGTTGCAAGAGTCTGGTTCTCCGCCTTGATCTCGACGCCCTCTTTGGCCTCGATCGCCTGGTGCATGCCCTCGTTGTAGCGGCGGCCGGCCAGAATACGGCCGGTGTGCTCGTCAACGATGAGGACTTCGCCGTCGAGGATGACGTAGTCCTTGTCCCGCTTGAACAACTCCTTGGCCTTGATGGCGTTGTTGAGGAAGCCGATCAGGGGGGTGTTGGCGGATTCGTAGAGGTTCTGGATGCCCAGGTAATCCTCAACCTTTTCGATGCCGCTTTCAAGCACACCGACGGTGCGCTTCTTCTCGTCGACTTCGTAGTCCTTCTCCGGCTGCAGGCGCAGGACGACCTTGGCGAACTCGCTGTACCAGCGGTTGGTGTCGCCCTGGGCCGGGCCGGAAATGATCAGCGGCGTTCGGGCCTCGTCGATGAGGATCGAGTCGACTTCATCGACCACCGCAAAGTTGTGGCCCCGCTGCACGAGCTCGGTTTTGTCCCAGGCCATGTTGTCGCGGAGGTAGTCGAAGCCGAATTCGTTGTTGGTGCCGTAGGTGATGTCGGCAGCGTACTGCTCGCGGCGGACGGACGGGTCCTGGTTGGCGAGGATGCAGCCGCTGGTGAGCCCCAGGAAGCGGTAGACACGGCCCATGAGTTCGGACTGGTATTCCGCCAGGTAGTCGTTCACGGTGACAACGTGGACGCCCTTTCCGGTGAGGGCGTTGAGGTAGGCCGGAGCAGTGGCCACCAGCGTCTTGCCTTCACCGGTCTTCATTTCGGCGATGTTGCCCAGGTGCAGGGCAGCACCGCCCATGAGCTGGACGTCGAAGTGCCGCATGCCGAGCGTCCGCGATGACGCCTCGCGCACGGCGGCAAAGGCTTCCGGCAGGAGGTCGTCGAGCTTCTCGCCGTCCTGGTGGCGTGCCCGGAGCCGGTCTGTTTCTTCACGCAGTTCCGCATCCGTGAAGGTTTGGAACGAGTCTTCAAGGGCGTTAATGGAATCAGCATAGTTCCGCAGTTGCCTCAGGAGTTTTTTGTCACCTGTGCGGAGAATTTTTTCGATTAGTGATGCCACGTGAAGTTGCTCCCAGTCTCATGCTGCCGAATTCTGGCGTGATTTAGTCTACGGGAGAGACACACGGCACGTTGCCCTGTTCCCTCACAGCGGATAGCCGTTACTGGCGGCCGCCACCGCGGGGGCAAGGTCCCCCACCGGCGAGACGGCTACGCCGTCCAGTCCCAGCCAACCTGCCATCAGGTGCAGTTCTGCAGCGAGTTCGACGGCGGTATCCGCCGGAGCGTCCGGCTCACCGAAGCACGCCTTGGCAAGCAGCAGCCCCGCTGCCCGGTCTGCCTTAAGGTCCACCCTGGCCACAATGCGGTCGCGGAGCAGGAATGGGAGCACATAATAGCCAAAGCGGCGTTTGGCCGCAGGGGTGTAAATCTCGATCCGGTAGCGAAACCCAAAGAGCTCCTCAAGCCTGCGCCGTTCAAACACCAGCGAATCGAACGGGCTGAGCAGCGCCCTGCCGGCCGCCTGGCGCGGCAGCCGCGCCTGGGCGTGGCGGTACACCTTCCTGTCCCACCCCGCCACCGTCACCGGTTCCAGGCGTCCGGCATCAATTAAGCGCTGGACAGAGTCCGCGGCCGCCTTGACCGGAGTCCTGAAATAGTCCGCGAAGCACCGCACCGTTCCGATGCCGTGCGCCTGCGCCGCCGCATCAATGAGCCTGTCCATGGCGGCCGAGGGGTCAGGTACCGCTTTAATGTCATGGCCGGGCAAAACCTGCCGGGTCAGGGCATACTGCCGTTCGAACTGGTCCGTCCTTGAAGCCGACGAGACGACCCCCTCCTCAAACAAGTGCTCCAGCACGCGCTTGACGGCGTTCCAGTTCCAGCCCCAATCGACGTGCTTGCGGTCCTCAACGTGCCCGAGCCTGGCGGTGAGTTCGGCCGCCGTCATGGGCCTGCCGTCGGCGAGCGCGGCCAGGACCCTGCCGGTCACACCGGAACGCAGCCCTGGATCCATCCCCGAAGCCCCGACCCACCTGCGGTTCTGCCACACCACCAGGTCCGGGAAGTGTTCCGGCCGGATGTAGCTGGCTTCGTGGGCCCAGTACTCCATCATCCGCCGCGGGTGCCGGCCTGCCAACTGCTGGAGGATGGCGCGGTCGTAGTCGCCGAGCCTGGAAAAGAACGGGAGGAAGTGGCTCCGGGCCAGAACGTTGACGGAATCGATCTGCACGAGCTGTATCCGGGCAAAGGTCCGGCCCACCGCCCGTGAGGTCACGGGGCCGGCGGGCCGTCCTTTGTCCAGTCCCTGGGCTGCCAGTGCGATCCGCCGGGCCTGGGAGAGGCTCAGCGATGCACCCATGTCAGCCCTTTCGTTGCCTGGGCACCATCTTAGGCAGTTGCGGCCGCATCATCCGAGCGGTACGCAAGGATTTTCTCCTCATGCGTGTTCTCGCCGGGTTCGCAGTAGTGGTCCAGGGTGATAACCCCGTATGTCCAGCCGCGACGCCGGTACACAACCGATGGCGCGTTCGTGGCCTTGTCCACGAAAAGGTAAAAGTCGTGACCGATAAGTTCCATGTTGTCCACGGCGTCGTCAAGGGTGAGGGACGCGGCCGGGAACACTTTGCGCCGGATCAGTACCGGCGAGTCGCCGGCGGGGATGTCGTTGTCGACGTCGTACGGCGATTTCTCAGCCGGTTCCGGAGCAGCCTGGGTGTTGTTGCTCGCTTCGACGTAGATGGGCTGGTTGGAGCTCGCGGGCTCCAGTGTTGCAGTTGCCTCGCGTACCGCTTTGGGCGTGTGCCGCCCGTGGTGGACCTTCTTGCGGTCCTTGGCCCTGCGCAGCCGCTCAAGCAGCTTGTTGTAGGCGAGGTCGAACGCGGCGAACTTATCTGCGGCGCTTGCTTCGGCACGGATCACGGGGCCTCGGCCCAGGACTGTCACTTCAACCGTGAGCTGGTCACCGGTCTGCCGCGCATTTGTTTCCTTGGAAACCTTCGCGTCGACCCTCTGGACCTTGTCCCCAAGCGATTCGATCTTTGAGATCTTCTCGCCGGCGTATTCGCGGAATCGGTCCGAGACCGTCAGATTTCGTCCGCTGATCATGAACTCCATGGTGCCCTCCAAATGACTTCGGTGACACGACGGCGGCACTTCCGGGGGACGATCTGATTGACAGTCGAGCCCCTTTCCGAGCCGCTATCGAAAGGTACAACTGATCTTGGTACCCATATCCGACGTTAGTTCATAGCAACAAGTTATTCATCCTTTCGCAGTTTATTTTTTTCTATGTCTCAGCTACGTCCCAGGTAGTCCCCAGGATGCCGGAACTGCGCCGGCCCGGCCGCCGCAGCGGGTGCGCGGGTGGCGGCCAGGACCACGGCGCCGCGCACAACTCCGCCGGCTTCGTGGATGGCCCGGGCAGCCTCTGCCAGAGTGGCGCCGGTAGTCAGAACGTCGTCGACAATGATGCACTGCCTCCCCCGCAGAGAGCGTCCGCGGGAGCCCCGCGCGGTGCGCATGGAGCCGCGTACCTTTCGCGATCTGTCTCCCCTGCCGAGTCCCTTCTGCCCACCGGACAGGCCGTTTCCGGCCAAACCAATGCCAGTTCCCGGGTTCCTGACCTTGCGAAGCGCATCAGTGCATTCCGGGCGTCGTCCGTCGAAGCTCCGCCTGACGCCGGCCAACAGCAGATGAACGGGACTGAACCCGCGTTTCCGGTAGGCGCTGCCGCTGCTTGGGACCGGAACGAGCACCATAGCGTCCGTTCCCGCATACGCTGCCGCGAGTGCGCCGGCCAATACCTTCGACAGCACGCTCTGCAGCTGGCCCTGCCCGTGGCGCTTGAAGGCCAGGATCGACTGGGAGAGCTCCTCGCGGTAGATGCCCGCCGCCACGACAGGAAGGATGACTGAGCCGTCGGTGTCCATGAGCGCGGGCGCACCGGTCTCTGCCCGGAAGGGATAGCGGGTGAGCATCCGGAGCCTGCGCTCGCAGCCGGCGCACAGCGCCAGGTCCTCCTTGCCACAACAGACGCATTCCACGGGCAGTGCCAGGGCCGCAATGTCGGCCACAGCCCCGGCCAGCAGGTCCCAGGCCTGCAGGAGGCGCTGACGGTGCTCCCCCCGGTGGCGGGCGCGCCACAGCGGCTGGGCCTGGAGGTCCGGATCTGCCGAAGTCCTCTGGCCGTCTCGCATCCTATGGCTCCCCACGGTTCAAGGGTGGTCCGGCACCGCCGGCCGGAAAAGAGGCAAGTACCCCATGTGGAAAAAGCCTCACGCAGGACGGGTGGGGAACGGTCAGCCGGGGAAAGACGGGTCCGTGGGTCCCCTCAGCTGCGCCGACCACCCGTTGCCGAGCCGTTGGAAGATGCCGTCCTTGGACTGGGCGTAGATTTCCTCCGGGCCGTTGCCGGCGCTGAGGGCAACCAGCCCCGGCCAGGGGGCCAGCTTCTGGGGCTGGGGGGAGGTGAGCGAGAGAAGTTCCGGGGTCACGTTGGACGTCGACGCGCCCTTCATCACCACAACGGTGGTGTCGTTTACCCATACGCCCTGGTCGGGGTTTCCGCTGGACTGCAGCGTGACGGGCGCCGTCAGTTCCTTAGGCGTGCCGTCGGTACTGCGAATGATCCCCGTCACCTGCACGCGTGTCTCCCCGTTCTGCTCGGAGATGACCAGTGCCCGGACCCCTTCCCGGGACACCCGGAAATCCTTCACGCTGCGGCCGGCCAGCCAGGAGGGTGTCAGCGTGACGGCGGGCACGGGTGCGCCCTGGGCCACGCCGGTGGGACGGAAGGCCGTGATTTCGGTGACGCCTTGGGCTCCGGGACCGGCGGTCCACAGCCAGTCGTGCAGGCTGAACGACGGGTGCGTCAGCGTGCTGCGCGTGGTCAGGGCCCGCGCGGGCTGGCCCGGCACCATCGAATAGAGGGTGCTGCGGCTGCCGTTCAAAAACGCGACCGTCTGCGAGATGGGCGATTCGGCGGGCGAACGCGGCTTCAGCCCGGCCACCGGCTGCATGTCGGGCAGCGGCGACACCCTGTTGTTCTCGTACCGCACCAACTCGTTGTTGCTGATGGCGATCTGGCGCGCGGGGGCATTTCTGTTCTGGACCGGCGGCAGGACTGAACCGTTGTCCTCCACGCGGACAAGGTCCTGGTTCGCCCGCAGCTCCACATTGATGACGTCCGGCTGGCTGCGGAAGGTCAGGGCCAGCTGCGTCTGCATCCTCAGTCTGTCCTCGGTGGAGGCCTCGGTCAGCTCCTTGGCCGACAGGTCCACCTGCGCTGCGCCCGAAACAACGGGCACCGATTCCCTGGCAAGTTTCATCCCGGAAGGGAACGCACTGACCACGGCGCCCTTAAGATACGGGGCGGGTCCGCCGAGCAGGGCGCTCGTCATGGCCTTCACCGTTTTCTTCTTGATAAACCAGCGCACATCCGGAACGGCATACGTGAAGCTGGGGTCGTAGAAGTAGATGGGATAGGCGCCGTAGATGACCTTGAAGGTCTCCTCGGGAATGGCGGTGCCGTCCGGGATCTTGGAGATGCGCCATTCACCGTCAACCTGCACCAGGGTCACGGGAATGTTTTCTTTGGTTCCGTCCGGCATCGGGGTGGCCACGCCGTCGGAATCCACTGAGTATGCGACTTCCAGTTCGTAGTTATAGACGCCCTCGACGCCGGTCTTCACCACGCGCTCGGAGCGGAACACCAGTGTCCGCTGGTCCGGCTTCCAGGCAACAGAGGAAGCCTGGGTCAGGTACTGCCGCGCCACCGCGTAGTCGTCCTCATACCCGCTGCCGGCCAGGTAGAAGTCCTCTATGACCGCTTCGGGACTGGACCCGGTGCGCGGCGCGACAGGAAAGAACACGGGAGCGTTGGGATTTCCCGCGCTTTCGTCCGTGCTCTTCCCGACAGGCCCGGACCGCGGAATCTGGGCGCATGACGCCAGGAACAGCAGAATGACGGCGAGCAGCCCTGCGGCAAGCCCGCGGGCCCCCGGGCGCACCCCGCTCACGAACGCTCCCCCGTGCGCGCTGTCTCCGGTTCCCCTGCCACGGCGTCGGCATTACCGGCAGCGGAGTCCTCCGGGGCAGAGTTCCTGGCCGCGGATCCCTCCAGCGCAGGGGTGGCGCCGGGACCCAGCACAAGGACGCTGTGGCCGCCGGGCCTGCCGAACCCTACGTCTGCAGGTTCAAGCGGCAGCGGCGACTTTGTGATGGTGCCGCCCTGTTTAAGCGGAAGCGTGAGCCTGAAGTTGGAGCCGACTCCCGTGTTCCCCCACGCCTGGAGCCAGCCGTTGTGCAGTTTGGTGTCCTCGGTGGCAATGGACAGGCCCAGCCCGCTGCCGCCGGTGGTGCGGGCCCGGGCGGGGTCGGCGCGCCAGAAGCGGTCGAAGACGCGGGCCGCCTCGGCGGGACTCATACCGATTCCGTGGTCCCTGACGGTGACGGCGACAGCGTCGGCGTTGGAGGCGACGGAGATGTTGACGGCCCGGCCTTCGCCGTGTTCGAGTGCGTTCAGGATCAGGTTCCGCAGGATGCGGTCTATGCGCCGGGAGTCCATTTCGACCACCACGCTGCCTTCCGGCGCATTCAGCTGCATCTTCGAGCCGTACTCTTCGGCGACGGGGGCCGCGCCCTCCATCACGTGCGAGATGAGCTGGACTATGTCCGTCGCCTCGGCATCGAGCATGGCCACGCCGGCGTCGAACCTGGAAATTTCCAGCAGGTCCGCCAGCAGCGACTGGAATCGCTCCACCTGGTTGTAGAGCAGTTCGGCGGACCTCTTGTTGATGGGGTCGAAGTCGTTGCGGGCGTCGTACAGCACTTCAGCGGCCATCCGAACGGTGGTCAGCGGGGTCCGAAGCTCGTGGGACACGTCGGAAACGAACCGCTGCTGCATCTGGGACAGCGTGGCCAGCTGCGTGATCTGCTCCTGCAGGCTCGCGGCCATGTGGTTGAACGAGGCCCCGAGGCGTGCCACTTCGTCTTCCCCTTTGACCACCATGCGTTCCTGCAGCTGGCCTGCTGCCAGCTTTTCCGAGACCACGGCGGCGTGGCTGACGGGACTAACCACGTTGCGCGTGACGTACCAGGCGATGCCGCCGATCATGAGGATCAGCGCGGCGCCGCCGGCCCAGAGGACGTTCTGGATTTCGTTCAGGGTCTGCTGTGCCGTGTTGAGGTCGTAGATCAGATAGAGCTCGTAAACCGTGCCGTTGAACGTCACCTTGTTGCCGACGGCGATGCCGGGCCGGTCTTCGGTTCCCACCGGGAACTCCGTGGACGCCCAGAACTGCTCCTTGCCGGAGTCCTGGACTGCTGCCCGGAGGTCCGGCGGGATGACGCTGATGGTCAATTGGTCGGAGGCGCGCGACTCGACCCACCGGTTGCGGGGCTTGGTCTGCTCCGGCATTGCCTCAAATACGTAGCGGCGCTGGATCACCGAGCCCTTGCCCTCAACGGCGTTGAGGGTGTCGTAGACGAGCGTGATCACGCTGGACTGGTCGGTGACCTGGGCGCCGTCGAAAGTGTCCTGCACCTGCTTGACGTTGTAGCGCGTCTCGGACTCTGCCTGCGTCAGCCGTTCGTGGAACAGGTTGTTGGCAATCTGGTTGGACAGGTAGGCGCCGACGATCGCGAACGAACTGATGGACAGCAACAGGGTGGTCAGGACGGTGCGGAACTGCAGCGACCTGCGCCACCGGCGCTGCAGGGAATGCAGCAGGTACCGGATGCCGGGAAAGATGCGGTCGAAGCCGGTGCGCACCAGGCGGCCGACCCGCAGCACCACGATGAGAGCGCGGCGCCGCCAGATCCGGGCCCTCAAAGGCAATCCCGCGAGCCCGGCTCCGAAGGCGTCGGTGTGCTCCGGGCCTGGACGCGGACCGGGTTTGCGAGCGGCGTCCCGAGGGTTCCCTGCCACGGGCGAGTTGCCGCGGGGACCGGATCCGGATCCCGCGGGCGCCTCAGTAGGGGGATTCTGGCCCTGGGGTTCAGGACCCTGCTTTGTAGCCGACACCACGAACCGTCATTACAACTTCCGGAGCTTCCGGATCACGTTCAATCTTGGACCGCAGTCGCTGGACATGGACATTGACCAGCCGGGTGTCAGCCGCGTGCCGGTAGCCCCAGACCTGCTCAAGAAGCAGTTCACGGGTGAATACCTGCCAGGGCTTGCGTGCCAGGGCAACCAGGAGATCGAATTCGAGCGGGGTCAGTGAAATCCGCTCGTCGCCACGGCTCACCAGGTGGCCGGCGACGTCGATGGTGATGTCCGCGATGCGCAGCGTTTCAGGTGCCTTCTGGTCACCGGGGCGCAGGCGCGCCCGCACCCGGGCAACGAGTTCCGCCGGTTTGAAGGGCTTGGGCACGTAATCGTCGGCGCCCGACTCCAGCCCCCTGACCACATCGGAGGTGTCAGATTTGGCCGTCAGCATGACGATCGGCACGTCCGACTCGGAGCGGATCTGCCGGCATACCTCGATGCCGTCCGTTCCCGGCAGCATCAGGTCGAGGAGCACGAGATCCGGCTTTGATGAGCGAAAGACGTCCAGAGCCTGTCCGCCGTCCGCGCAGAAGACGGGCTCAAAGCCGTCGTTGCGCAGGACAATGCCGATCATTTCTGCGAGCGCCTCGTCATCATCAACCACCAGAATGCGTGCCTTCATAGTTATATATTCCCTTATTGCTGTTGCTTTGTCCTATTGATGGAGTTTTCGGCGGGGCGCGTCCCGGGGCGCCGGACGCGGCGGCCAGCGGTCCGCCGCAGCCCGAACCGGCGGGAAGCTAGGATGCCCGACGGCGGAACTATAGTCTGGAGGTGCCCGGCCGTTGGTCTGTGCGCACCTTGGGGAGGAACAGGTTGTCAGAGCAGGATCCGCAGCACCCGCCGTCCGGGCACCGGCTACCTGAACACCGGCCGCCTGAACAGCCATGGGGCGCACCCCCGCAGTGGGGCAGCCAGCAGCCCGGGCCCTACCAGCCCGGACCGTACCAGCCCAGTGCCCACCAGCCATTCGGGCCGAACCCCGCCGTTCCCTATCCCATGTACGCGGCCCCGCCGAAGCCCGGCGTGGTGCCGCTGCGGCCACTGATGTTCGGCGAAATCATGGACGGTGCCTTCCAGACGATCCGGCGCAATCCCAAAGCGATGCTCGGCGCAGGCCTGGTGGCACAGGCGCTGGGCGCCGTGATCGCCGGCGTCGTCCCGCTGGTCACCCCGGCCTCCGATGCTTCCGCTGAAGCCTGGCTGACGAACCTCAGTTCTTCGGAGATGACCAGCATCGTCGCGGGTGTGGTGGGCAGCTTTGTGGTTTTCGGCCTGGTGTCCGTGTTTATCTCCGTGGTGATGCAGGGGGCCATGGTGGTCCCCGTGGCCAGGTCCATCCTCAACCGGCAAACCGGCTTCCGGCAGATGTGGCTGCTGGCGCGCGGCCGGGCGTGGGCCCTGGTTCGCCTGGCCGGGATCGGGGTGGCAGCCGTGCTGCTGGGCGGGGCCCTCATCGTCCTGGCGACCGTGCTGCTGGCCAATTCGCTGGGTACAGGGTCGCTGGTCATCGTGCTTCCGCTGTTCCTGGCTTTTATCGCCACCATAATCTGGGTGTCCGTCAAGCTGACCGTCGCACCTGCGGTCATCGTCGTCGAGGACGTGGGAGCGCTCGATGGCATCCGGCGTTCCTGGGCCGTCACCCGGAAAAGCTGGTGGCGGGTCTTCGGCATCGTCCTCGTGGTGTCACTCCTCGTCGGCATCATCGGCCAGATCGTCCTCATCCCGCTCACCCTGCTCACCGGACTCCTCACCACCGTGGCCGGCCCCCAGGACCCGGCCAGCCAGGCGGCTGCCCTGCAGGTGGTGGTCGGTGTCGCCACGGTGATCGTGTCCGCCGCCGTCGGCGCCGTCGCGTTCGCCTTCCAGACGTCGGTCATGGCTTTGCTTTACATGGACTTGCGGATGCGCAACGACGGACTGGACATCGCGCTGCTCCGGCTGCTGGAAACGGGCCATGACGACGGCGGCATCCCGGGCCGGGGCGTACCCGTCTACAGCCCGGGCCGGAACGGCGCGGGCCCTCACCAGTCCTGGCCTTACCAAGCCGGACCCCATCAGGCAGGCCCCTACCAAGCCGGACCCCATCAGGCAGGCCCCTACGGGAATTCAGCAGGCTGGCCGCCGCCTCCGGGACCGCCGACGATGCCGGGATGAGCCACATCGGCTTCGTTCCGGTCCTGCAGCACGCCACGGCACTTCTGAACCGGACCCTGGAACCACCGGTGCAGCCTGGCGGGGAAGAAGCGCGCCGCTGGGCGGCGGAAGAGCTCTCCAAACGCGAGTACAGGGAGGCGGCGCCAGGCTGGCTGGAAACCCTGTGGCAGCAGTTCCTCGACTGGCTGCAGTCCGTGACCGATGGCCAGTCCCCTGCCGAAGGACCTCCGGTGGCGCCCTTCATCGGCCTTGGCATCGCCATTCTGATAGCTGTGGCCATCATCCTGGCGCGGCCAAGGCTGAACGCCCGCCGCCGCACTCCGCAAGAGATCTTCGACGCCGAAGCACCCGCCACCGCAGCCGACTACAGGGAGCGCGCAAAAGCCGCAGCCGTACGCGGCGACTGGGCGGCCGCCGTCGTCGAACAGTTCCGCGCGCTGGTGAGTTCGGCGGAAGACCGCGCCGTCCTCGACCCCCAGCCTGGCCGGACAGCGGACGAGGCTGCCGGACAGCTCAGCCGGGCGTTCCCCACCGCCAGTGACCAGCTCGAGGCCGCTGCCCGCACGTTCGATGCCGTCCGCTACGGCGGCGGGAGCGGCCAGGCAGCCGACCATGCCGCGGTGGCTGAGCTGGACTCGGCCCTGGAAAGGCTCGTCCCTTCCTACGCAGGGGCCCCATCCGGCGGACTGGCGGTGCCGAGGTGACGCATCCCCTCATGGTCGCAGCCCGGCGCGAGAAGACAGGCTGGATCCGCAGGCACCGCGCGGGGGTGCTCTTCGGCTTGGCCATGGCTGTTGCCCTTTCGGTGGTCCTCGCCTTCCAGTCGACGCAACAGGGTGACAACCAGGAGCTATCCATCCGCAACCCCGGCCCGCAGGGTGCCAGGGCAGCAGCCCAAATTCTCGGTGCGCAAGGCGTCAGCGTTGAACAGACGGCGTCGTTCGAGGAGACTCTGGCAGCGGCGCGTGCAGGCAGCAACAGCGGGTCCGGCTCTACGGTCCTGGTCTATGACCAGCGCGGCTTCCTTGCTCCCGATCGGCTCCGCCGGCTGCTTGCAGAGACGGACCGGCTGGTGGTGGTCTCGCCGCGCCTGGCCACACTGACCGGCCTGGGCAGCACCATCCGGCAGGCCGGGGTGGTGCCCGGCTCGGAGCGGACCCTCCAGCCGGGATGCACCGTTGCCGATGCCCGGGCCGCCGGCGACATCAGCGCGGACGGAGGCTTCCTCTACACCGGCGGCACCGTCTGCTACGGCGCCGGCGGGAGCGGGCGGGGCCTTTACGCCTCGGCAGAGGACGGCAAGCTCGTGGTCATCGGCAGCACAGCCGTGATAAGCAACCAGTTTCTGGCCGTCAACGGCAACGCCGCCCTCACCCTGCGGACCCTGGGCAGCCAGGGAGACCTCGTCTGGTATCTGCCCGGTCCCGGGGACCTCGGGGGCAGCCCCGCACCGAAGACCCTGGCCGAGCTTGCACCGGCGTGGTCGGCGTTTGTGATCCCGTGGCTCATTGTGGTGGCCCTGTTTGCCGTGCTGTGGCGCGGGCGCCGTCTGGGCCCGCTGGTCTTCGAGCCCCTGCCGGTGGTAGTGAAGTCCGCGGAAACCGCCGAAGGCAGGGCCCGCCTGTACCACGAGGCCCACGACGTTGCACGGGCGGCGGATACCCTCCGTGCCGGCACCATCGCCCGGCTTGCCTCGGCACTCCGGGTGGGCACCGCAGCCGGGTTTTCTGACGTGGCCGGCTCTGACGTGGCGGCCGCCGCGGCCCGGCACCTGGACCGGAACGCCGCGGACATACAGCAGCTCCTGCAACACCGTCCCGCGACCGAGGCCCAGCTTGTCCGCTGGGCCCAAGACCTTGTCCGACTAGAGAAAGAGGTACAGGCCAGATGAGCCAGCAGCCAAGCGGCCACCCGCACGGGACCCACGGCAACGGAGCCAACGGCAACGGGACCTACGGCGAAGCGCCGGTGGGCACCATCGCCGCTCCGCACACCCCGGATCAGGTCCAGGATCCGGTCCGGCAGGCGCTGCTTGACGTCCGGCATGAGGTGGCCAAGGCAGTGGTGGGCCAGGATTCCACGGTCACCGGCATGCTGATCGCCCTGCTGTCGCGCGGGCATGTGCTGCTCGAAGGCGTGCCGGGCGTGGCGAAGACACTCCTGGTCCGGGCCCTGTCCGCTGCCCTGAGCCTGGACACTAAGCGCGTGCAGTTCACACCGGACCTCATGCCCGGCGATGTCACGGGGTCCCTGGTGTACGACGCCGCCAATTCGGACTTCAGTTTCCGTGAAGGCCCGGTCTTCACCAACATGCTCCTGGCCGACGAAATCAACAGGACGCCGCCCAAGACCCAGGCCTCCCTGTTGGAAGCCATGGAGGAACGCCAGGTGTCCGTGGATGGCGTGTCGCGCCGGCTGCCGGTGCCCTTCATCGTTGCGGCCACGCAAAACCCCGTCGAGTACGAGGGCACCTACCCCCTGCCCGAGGCCCAGCTGGACCGGTTCCTCCTCAAGCTGACCATGCCCCTGCCTGACCGTGCCGCCGAAATCGAGGTCGTCCGCAGGCACGCCGCCGGCTTCGATCCGCGTGACCTCGCCGCGGCGGGCATCCGGCCGGTGGCGGGCGCCGACGAACTGGAACGGGCACGGCGGGCAGTATCCGGCGTCGAAGTGGCGCCGGAGGTGCTGGGCTACATCGTTGACGTGGTCCGGGCCACCCGGGCGGCCCCGTCCTTCCAGCTTGGCGTCTCGCCGCGCGGCGCCACGGCGCTGCTGAACACCTCGCGGGCCTGGGCCTGGCTGTCTGGCCGGAACTTTGTCACCCCGGATGACGTCAAAGCGCTGGCCCAGCCGTGCCTGCGGCACCGCGTGGCGCTCCGGCCCGAAGCCCTGATGGATGGTGTCCAGGTGGACGACGTGCTGGGCAGCATCCTGGCCTCCGTGCCGGTCCCCCGCTGATCCCGTGGCCATTTCCGGACGGTTGGTACTCCTGGCGGCGGCCGGGCTGGCACCGGCGCTCCTCTTTCCCGGCTGGCTGACCGTGCTGGCCGTGCTCCTGGTTCTTGGCGCCCTGATGCTGCTGGACCTGGTGCTGGCCGCGGCTCTGCAGCAGGTCTCGGTGGAAAGGTCATCGCCTGCCAACGTCACCCTTGGGGGTACGGCGGACTCCGTTCTGACGGTGCATAACCGTGGCACGCGCAGGCTCAGGGCCGTCGTGCGCGACGGCTGGCAGCCCTCCGCCGGGGCTGAAAACCCGGTCCAGGCCACAGAAGTTCCGGCCGGCGAACGGCGCCGCCTCGGCGTCAGGCTCAGGCCGGTCCGGCGCGGTGACCTCAAGGCGCCCCACATCACCGTCCGCGCCTTCGGCCCGCTCCGGCTGGCCGCCCGCCAGAAAACGGTGCACGCTCCCGGATCCCTTCGGGTGCTGCCACCTTTCAATTCCCGGCGGCACCTGCCGTCAAAACTGCGCCGGCTGCGGGAACTCGACGGTAAGGCGGCAGTGCAGATCCGTGGAGCAGGAACCGAATTCGATTCCCTGCGCGACTATGTCCGGGGCGATGACGTCCGCTCCATCGACTGGCGCGCGACGGCGAGACGGTCCGCCGTCGTCGTCCGCACCTGGCGGCCGGAGCGCGACCGCCGCGTGGTGATCATGCTGGACACGTCCCGGACCGCCGCTGCGCGCGTGAACGACGAACCCCGGCTTGATACCGGGATCGAGGCCGCGCTGCTGCTTGGTGTCCTTGCCGAACGCGGCGGTGACCGCGTCGACTTCTTCGCCTTCGACCGGAGGATGCGCGCCCGGGCAGGCACCACGGCGGGCGGCAACCTGCTGGGCCAGCTGGTCCAGGCGGCGGCGCCGCTGCAAGCGGAACTCATCGAGCTGGACTGGGCACAGGTGCCCGCGCAAGTACGTGCGGTGTCGGCGCACCGTTCGCTCCTGGTGCTCCTGACCGCGCTGGATAGCGGCGCGCCGGAGGAAGGGCTCATTCCGATGGCTGCGCGCCTCGCCCAGCAGCACGTGGTGGTGGTGGCGTCGGTCCGGGACCCGCTGCTTGGCGAGATGCTCCATGACAGGACAACGGCGGCCCAGGTGTTCCGCGCGGCGGCCGCGGAACGGGCCCTGCTCGAGCGGGAAGCCGTGAGTGCCCAACTCCGCCAACTCGGCGTCCAAGTGGTGGACGCCGAACCGCACCAGCTGCCGCCGGCGCTGGCCGATACCTATATCCGGCTCAAGGCGGCAGGGCGGCTGTGAGTGCCGGCCGGAACTCAGAATCATCAGACCACATTCCAGGAGCCCCCGTGAATGCCCCGATCTACCGCCAGGCGCTGGGCGCCGCCTACTTCCGGCTGCAGCCGGAACTGCAGGAGTACTTTTCGCTTGCCCCGGGTTCGGGCAGTTATGGCGTCGGCGAGGGCGTTTTCGACGTGGTGGGCTGCAGGCAGCGGTGGCTGCGGCCGATGCTTCGGCTGACCGCCGGTGAACAGGCCTTCTTTCCGGAGTACGGCGAGGGCGTGCCGTTCCGGATCGAAAACCATGCGCATCTCGACCCTTTCGGCCGCTCCAGCCTCACAGCCCGCCGCGAGATATTCTTCCCGGGCCGGACCAGGGTCTTTCAGGACACCACCAGCGCGGAAACGGGCGACGCCAGTGGCCAGGCACGCCTGGTGGACTACGTGGGCAGGTACCGCCGGCTGGTGACGGACCTGAATCTCGACGTGACAGCGGAGGGTAGGTTGCGCGGAGTCTCCGAAGTATCGCGCCTGTTCCTGGGCCCGCTCAGGTTGCCGCTGCCCGCCGCCCTTGACGCGAAAGCGTACGCGGAGCAATGGTGGGACCCGGACGCGGGGGAAACCGGGCGGCACAGGATCCAGGTGAAGGTGATCCAGCCGCAGCTCGGCCTCGTCCTGGTTTATGCCGGCCACTTCGACTACCGCCTGGAACCCCATCCGTCCGGAAGTTCTTCAGCGGGTTTTCTTCCGGCGTACGCCAGGCCCGACCGCTGGGAGCGGCGAAGCTAAGGAGGCACCAGCCTGCTCACCCTGGCGCTGATCAACCGAGCGCCAGCTGGTTCAGGCCGTCGGCAACCTGGGTCAGGCGGGTAAGGACTTCCGTCGCGGCGGCTGGTGACTGCCTTTCAAGGCCGCCCGACGGCGTGACCCGTACCGTGCCGAGCGACGCCAGCGGCAGGCCGAGCTGCTGCCATGGACGCCGGACAGATTCAACAACGTCCGATGCCTTCGGAACGCCGCCCGGCCCGTCAGCCTGCAGGGCACCAGCCCAGAGCCGTTTGCCGGCTTCGACTGCCTCAGCGAGCTGTTCCCATTGCCGGGTGGTCAGGGCCCGCAACGGAACCGCAATGGCGTCCGCGCCCGCAGCCACGATCCTTTCGACCGGGGCCTCGATCTCCGGCACCGCGATGGCGATCTCGGAGGCGCCGGCCTCGCGGAGGGCGTCAACCACCACGCGCCAAAGCTCCGTGACCTCGTGTCCGGCTACGGAGCGCAGGGTCCGGTAGCCGCTGGAGGTGGGGATGGTGCCGGCGAGGACCGAGGCAATGTCCGGTTCGTCGAGCTGCACCACGAGCCTGGCCCCGGGAACGGCGGCGGACACTTTTGTCAGGTGCGCGCCGACCCCGGCGGCGAGGGAAGCAGCGATGTCGCGGCGGGCGCCATAGTCGATCAGGGCACGCTCGCCGTTGTGGAGGTGCAGGCCGGCGGCCAGGCTCAGGGGGCCCCGGAGCTGGACCTTGATTTCGTCCGCAGCGCTCTCCTCTTCGCCAGCGATGTCGGCCAGCACATTGATGTCCGTGGAGAGTGCGGACCTTGCCCGCACCAAGTCACGCCCGGGCCGGTCAACGATCCGCCAGCCGTGCGGCTGGACGTCCACTGCCAGGTCCACCAGGAGCGAGGCAGTGCGGCCTATGGCGTCGGCACCGACGCCGCGGTCAGGCAGTTCGGCAAGAAAAGGAAGGTGCGGGCTGCCGAGCTCACCGCGGATGATGCGGGTGGCCTCCACCGGGTCCTGGCCCGGCCAGGGTCCCAGGGCGGTGGCCGTTACCTGGGCGGGCAGCTGGAAGTCTGTATTCGGCACGGCTTAGGCGGTAAGCGGTGCGGAGGGGCTGGCCGACCCGCTGGCCGTTCCGCCGGCGGCGTTGTGGTCCTCGGCGATCGCCTCGTGGTGCCGGATCACCTCGCCGATGATGAAGTTCAGGAACTTTTCCGCGAACGCCGGGTCCAGCTGGGCATCCTCGGCAAGGCGTCGGAGCCGGGCAATCTGGGCGGTTTCACGGCCGGGATCCCCCGCCGGAAGACGGTGGGCAGCCTTGAGGAAACCGACCTTCTGGGTCGCCTTGAACCGCTCCGCGAGAAGGTAGACGAGGGTTGCATCAATGTTGTCGATGCTTGACCGGATCGATAGCAGCTCCGCCATCACCGCAGGATCCACATGCCCGGCCAGGGAGCTGGCGGCAGGATTGTAAGAGTCGGTGTCAGGCAGATCATGGTTCAGCTCGGTCATGGTTCCAGTCTATGGGCACCGCAGGACTCCCTGCCCGTGTTAAGGATGCTGGCGCAGAATGTAGGTGTTCGGACATTCCGATCAGGGAGGATGCACATGAGGATCGCAGTTCTTGGTACCGGCGTGGTGGGCAGGACCCTGGCGGGAAAACTCGTGGAGTGCGGGCACGACGTCGTGCTCGGATCACGGACCGCCACCAACGAGGCCGCCGTGGGGTGGGCTGCGGGGGCGGGGCAGCGGGCCAAAGCCGCGACGTTCTTGGACGCCGCGGCGGAGGCCGAGGTGGTCATCAACGCGACGCCCGGCGCCGTTTCGCTGGAGGTGCTGGCTGCGGCCAGCACGAAGAATCTCGCCGGCAAGGTGCTGATCGATGTGGCCAACCCCCTAGACCATTCGGCCGGCTTCCCGCCGTCGCTCTCCATCTCGAACACCGACAGCCTGGCGGAGACCATCCAGCGGGCGTTTCCCACGGCCCGCGTGGTGAAGGCCCTGAACACCATGCGCGCCGATGTCATGGTGGCGCCGGACCGGCTGGCCGGCGGGGATCACGACGTGTTCATGGCCGGGGACGACGAGAGAGCCAAGGAAGTGGTGGCCGGGATCCTGCGGGAATTCGGCTGGCGGGCTGAACACATCAGGGACCTTGGCCCGCTCGATGCGGCGCGGGGCATGGAGATGTGGCTGCCGCTGTGGCTGCGGATTTTCCTGAAGCAGGGAGGCAGCCCATTCAACATCAAGGTTGTCTCTGACTAGAACAGCAGGCCCGTATCCACCCTTGCCGAAGGTGGGATACGGGCCTGCCGCGCAATTTCCGGTGCTTGGATATTCCGCGTTCTAGATGCCCAGCAGGGCGCGGTGGTCCTCCCGGCGCTTGGCCTGCTCGGCGGGATCCGGGACAGGCAGCGACGCGATCAGCCTCTTCGTGTATTCATGCTGCGGAGAGCCCATGACGTGGTGGCCGATTCCCTGCTCGACGAGCTTGCCCTTGTACAGCACCCCGACCCAGTGCGACAGCATGTCCACCACCGCGAGGTCGTGGCTGATGAACAGCGCCGCGAACCCGAACTCCTGCTGGATCTCACGGAAGAGCTCCAGGACTTTCGCCTGCACCGAAACGTCCAGTGCGGACGTCGGCTCATCAGCGATGAGCAGTTTCGGGTTCAGGATCAGCGCGCGCGCCAGCGATGCGCGCTGGCGCTGCCCGCCGGAGAGCTCATGCGGGAAACGGTCGGCGTACGACGCCGGCAGCTGGACTGACTCCAGCAGCTCACCCACGCGCTTGCGCGCCTGCGCCGGTGAAGGGTTGGTGTGGATGACCAGCGGTTCGGCGACGCAGTCGCCGATGGTCAGCTGCGGGTTGAAGGACGCTGCCGGGTCCTGGAAGACGAACCCTATTTCCTTGCGGAGCGGCTTGAAGGTCCGTTCCTTGAAGTTCAGCATCTCGTAGCCCAGGACGTTCAGGCTTCCGCCAGTGGTCCGGTTAAGGCCTGCGATGGCCCGGCCGATGGTGGTCTTCCCGGAACCGGATTCGCCAACGAGTCCGAACACTTCGCCTTCGGATACCGTGAAGCTGACGCCGTCGACGGCCTTGAAGGCGGGGCTGCCCAGCCTGCCCGGGTACTCGATGGTGAGGCCTTTGGCTTCCACCAGCACCTGCCCGCCCTGGTGCGCCCGCTCCGTCATTCCTTCGGAGGCCGAGTGCCGGCCAAGGTGCGGGACGGCGGCCAGTAGCTTCCGGGTGTACTCCTGCCGCGGCTCGGCGAAGAGTGATTTCGCGCTGGCTTCCTCGACGACGTCCCCCCGGTACATCACCACGACGCGGTCCGCGAGGTCGGCTACAACGCCCATGTTGTGCGTGATCAGCACAATGGACGTCCCGTATTTGTCCCGCAGGTCCCGCAGGAGCTCCAGGATCTCCGCCTGCACGGTGACGTCCAGGGCGGTGGTGGGTTCGTCGGCAACGATCAGCCCCGGGTTCAGGGCGAGCGCAGCGGCGATGACCACGCGCTGCTTCTGGCCACCGGAGAACTGGTGGGGGTAGTAGTTGACGCGAGTTTCGGGGTCCGGGATGCCCACCTTGCGCAGCGCTTCGATGGCCCGGGCCTTCGCCTCTTTCGCGGTGACCCGTTTGCCGCCGTCCCGGCCCGCGTGGGCAAGGATCCCTTCGGCGATCTGCCAGCCGACGGTGAACACGGGATTCAGTGCCGTGGACGGCTCCTGAAAGACCATGGCCACGTCACGGCCCCGGATCTGGCGGAGCCTGCCCGGGGAGACGCTGATGACGTTGCTGCCGTTGATCACCACCGCGCCGGAGCTGATGGCGGTTTCCGGCAGCAGGCCCAGGATGGTCTTGGCAGTCACGGTCTTGCCAGAGCCGGACTCGCCGACGATGGCGAGCACTTCCCCCGCCTTCACTTCGAGGCTCACGTCCTTGACGGCGTGGACGTCCCCGGCGTCAGTGGCGAACGTGACCTTGAGATGGTCGATGTTCAGCACCGGTTCGGCGCCGGCGGCGTGCCGGTCAGAAACAGATCCGATATTGATGGTCATGAGCTTCTCACATCTGCAGAAATGGCTGCCTGGGCCGCCGCGGTCGAGTCCGGTCCGCCCTTGTTTCCGGCGCGCTTGCGCCCGCGGAGGCGCGGATCGTTGAGGTCGTTGATGCTCTCCCCCACAAGCGTGAGGCCAAGCACCGTCCAGACGATGGCGAGGCCCGGGAACACACCGGTCCACCAGATGCCCGAGGTGGTGTCCGCCAGCGCCTTGTTGAGGTCGAAGCCCCATTCGGCGGCGGACGAGGGTTCGATGCCGAATCCCAGGAAGCCCAGGCCTGCGAGCGTCAGGATCGCCTCGGAAGCATTCAGGGTGAAAATCAGCGGAAGCGTGCGGGTGGCATTCCGGTAGATGTGCCGGCCCATGATGCGGATGCTGGAGGCGCCCACCACTTTTGCCGATTCGACGAATGGTTCCGCCTTGAGCCTGATGGTCTCCGCCCTGATGACCCGGAAGTACTGCGGAATGAACACCACCGTGATGGAGATCGCCGCGGCGAGCACGCCGCCGAAGAGACTGGACTCGCCGCCGCTGATGACAATGGCCATGACGATGGCCACCAGCAGTGACGGAAATGCGTAGATGGCGTCTGCCACCACCACGAGGACCCGGTCGAGCCAGCCGCCGAGGTATCCGCTCACCAGGCCGAGGATGACGCCGGCGAAGATGGACAGCACCACGGCCACCACGATCACGAGGATGGCGGTCTGGGAGCCCCAGATGACCCGGGACAGGACATCATAGCCGCCCACAGTGGTGCCCAGCAGATGCTTTCCGCCGGGAGGCTGCTGCGTGGGAAAGCTACCGTCGGCGTCGGAAAGTTGCGCAAAACCGTAGGGGGCGAGGAGCGGGGCGAAAATGGCGGTCAGGAGGAACGTGCCGGTCAGGACGAGGCCGACGACGAGCATGCCCCGCTGGAGTCCGACGCTTTTTTTAAAGTGGGAGATCACAGGCAGCCGTTGGAGAAGCGGTGCCTTGTGGTGCATGGTGGCTTCCACTGGAGTGGGAGTGCTCATGTCAGTACCTCACACGGGGATCGATCAGCGCGGCCACAATGTCCACGATGAAGTTGGTGACGGCGACGATCACGGCCAAGAGCACCACGATGCCCTGGACCGCCACGAAGTCGCGGGCGGTCAGGTAGTTGGCCAGCTGGAAGCCCAGCCCCTTCCACTCGAAGGTGGTCTCGGTGAGGACGGCGCCGCCCAGCATCACGGCGATCTGCAGGCCCATCACGGTAATGATGGGGATCAGGGCAGGCTTGTAGGCGTGCTTGGTGACCAGCCGGAATTCGCTGACACCGCGCGAGCGTCCCGCCTCGATGTAGTCCCGGCCCAGGGTGCCGATGACGTTGGTGCGGACCAGCCGGAGGAAGATGCCGGCCGTCAGCAGGCCCAGGGCAAGGGCGGGCAGGACGGCATGCGCCATCACGTCACCCAAAGCGGCCATGTTGCCGCTTCGGAGCGCGTCGAGCCAATAGATCCCCGTCCGTGCCTGGAGTCCCGTGAGGGCTAGTTCGGTGGAGGTCTTCGCCCGGCCCGCCACGGGGAGCCAGCCCAGCCAGACGGAGAAGGTCAGCTTCAGCAGGAGCCCCGCAAAGAAGACGGGAGTGGCGTAGCAGAGGATGGCAAAGACGCGCAGCACGGCGTCCGGCAGTTGGTCACGCCGGTGCGCAGCGATCATCCCGAACGGAATGCCCACCAGCAGTGCAACGATCAGCGCATTGATGGTCAGTTCAAGGGTCGCCGAGCCGTAGGTGGTCAGCATCTCCGTGACCTGGCGGTTGTCGGACAGCGTGGTTCCGAAGTTGCCCGTGACAAGCTGCCCCAGGTATTCGAAGTACTGCACGGGAAGCGGGCGGTCATATCCGGCCGCGTGGATCCGTTCCTGCAGCTGCTCCGGGGGCAGCCGGCCGCCCAGCGCGGCCGTGATGGGATCGCCGGTGATCCTCATGAGGAAGAACACCATAGTGACCAGGATGAAGATCGTCGGAAAGATCAGGAGGAACCTGATCAGGAGGTATTGGCCCAGTCCCCCGCCGGACTTCTTTTTCTTTGTCGGCAAAAGGCCGTCGGCGTCGCTTGGCGGCGCCTCGATGAGAGTTGTCATTACTGCCTGATTCTGTGTTTCCGGATCCGTCGCCGGACCTGGAATCGGCTGTTCACTGGCCAGCAGGAAGGCGGGACGCCGGGAAGGCGTCCCGCCTCCTTGGCTGGTCAGGACCTGATGGGTGAAGCCCTACTTCGAGATCACTCCGAGGCGGGTCTTGAACGACGCGTCGAGGGTCTGGTCCACGCCCTTGATGTCGGCCCCCGCCACCATGAGCTGCGCGCCCTGCAGTAGCGGCAAGGTGGAGAGGTCCTTGGCGACGGCGGTCTGGGCATCACCCAGCACCTTCTCGCGTTCGGCCTTGTCCACCGTGGTGAGCTGCTTGGTCACCAGGTCGGTCACGGCCGAGTTCTCGTAGTGGTTCTTCAGGAAGTTGCCGGGGATGAAGAACGGCGTGAGGTAGTTGTCGGCGTCGGAGTAGTCCGGGAACCAGCCGAGCTGGTAGACCGGGTAGGCGTCGGCCGTACGGGCCTTCGAGTAGGTGACCCATTCGGTGGACTGGAGGTCCACCTTGAACAGGCCCGACTTTTCGAGCTGTTCCTTGATCATGGCGTACTCGTCGCCCGAGGACTTGCCGTAGTGGTCGGGATTGTACTGCAGCTTGATGTTGACGGTGCCGGTGATGCCGGCGTCGGCGAAGGCCTTCTTTGCCTTGTCCAGGCTGGGCTTGCCGTTGCCGTCGCCGTACATTTCCTTGAGCGGCTGGATGGCGCCGTTGAAGCCGTCGGGAACAACGGAGTAAGCGGGCAGGTAGGTGCCCTTGTAAACCTGGGTGGCGATAGCCTCGCGGTCCACAACGTTCGCCATCGCCTGGCGCACGGCGAGCGCCTTCTTGGCATCGGCGTCGGCCGTCTTTGCGCCGAACGGCATGGTGTCGAAGTTGAAGACGATGTAGCGGAGTTCGCCGCCGGGGCCCTTGTGCACCTTGACCTTCGAGTCCTTCTCAAGGTCTGCGGCGTCGGTGGCCGTCAGGCTGCGGCCGGCGACGTCGATGTTGCCCTGCTGGACGTCCAACTTCAGGTTGTTGGAATCTGCGTAGTACTTGATGTTGGCGCCGTCGTTGGCGGGCTTGCCCAGGAGCCCCTGATAGTCCGGGTTGGCCTTGAGGCTGACAAGCTCATTCTTCTTGTAGCTCTCGATGGTGTACGGCCCCGCGAACGGCTTGCCCTTGACGATCTCGTCGTCGCTCAGTACCTTGTCCGCCGGGAAGACCTCTTCGTCGACAATCGGTCCAGAGTTGGCGGCCAGAACGCCGGGGAAGACCTGGTCGTTGCCGGCCTTGAGGGTGAAGACCACGGTTGAGTCGTCCTTGGCCTGCACGGACTTCAGGTTCGACAGCAGCGCCGCCGGGCCGTTGGGGTCGGCAATCTTGACCACGCGGTCGATCGAGAACTTCACGTCGGAGGAGGTCAGGGCGTGGCCGTTGGCGAACTTGAGCCCCGGCTTGAGCTTGACCGTGTACTCGGTGGGCGTGGTGAAGGATGCCGATTCCGCGATGTCCGGGACAGAGTCAGCGCTGCCCGGCTTGGAGTTCATGAGGAACGGATAGACCTGGTTCATCACCATGAACGAGCCTGCGTCGTAGGAGCCAGCGGGGTCCAGGGTGACAACTTTGTCCGTGGTGCCGTAGGTGATGGTCCCTCCGCCGGCGTCGCCGGTGGACGTTCCCCCGCCTCCGGACGGGCCGGTGCAGGCTGTGAGTGCGAAAGCGGAAACGCCTGCCAGCGCGATAGCGCTCTTCAAGGCCCTCTGATTCATTGCCATCTGTGAACTTTCTGTTCGATGAGTACGCGCGGGGTGCCCGAACTGACTCGTGCGCGGGCAGCCCGCTGATGCCTCTGATTCAACCAGAAGGTTGCCCGGTGAAACATTGCATCGTGTGAGTTGAGACACAAAATTTACCAGAACGGTCGGCGGTCCGCTGACCGAACGGTCGGAAACCGGAAAAGGGCACAAAAAACGGCCGGCGGAAATCCGCCGGCCGTTGTCACTCCGGAGACCGGAGCACGGTCAAAGTTGTGCCCGCTGCAGGGACCGCGCAGCGTCGATGGTCGCCTGGCCGAGGACCCTGCTGCCCTGGTAGAGCACCACGGTCTGGCCCGGCGAAACACCGCGCAGCGGATCGGTCAGGGTCACCACGAGGCTGTCCCGCGCGATCCCGGCGTCGTCGGCAACCCGCTCAATGCGCGCAACGGCAGGAACGGGCTCGCCGTGTGCACGCACCTGCGCATGGCAGTCAAAGTCGGCTCCGGAGTCAACCTCGCCGATGGGCAGGCCGGCCCAGGAGACCTTGATGCCGCGGATCTCGTCGATGGCCAGCATGGCCTCGGGCCCCACCACCACCTTGTTTTCCTTCGGCCGGATCTCCAGCACGAACCGCGGCTTGCCGTCCGCGGCGGGCCGGCCAAGCTTCAGCCCCCGCCGCTGCCCGACGGTGAACGCGTTCGCTCCGGGGTGTTCGCCCACCTTGGCGCCGGTCTCGTCAACGATGTCGCCAGTGGTCATGTCGATCTTTTCCGCGAGCCACCCTGCGGTGTCACCGTCCGGGATGAAGCAGATGTCGTGGCTGTCCGGCTTGTTGGCCACTGACAGTCCGCGCCGCTCGGCCTCCGCGCGCACCTCAGCCTTCGACGGGGTGTCCGCGAGCGGGAACATGGAGTGCTTCAGCTGCTCATGGGTGAGCACGCCCAGGACGTAGCTCTGGTCCTTCGCCCAGTCGGCGGCACGGTGCAGCTCGCGGTTTCCGTCGGCGTCCTCGATGACCTTGGCGTAGTGGCCCGTGCACACGGCGTCGAACCCGAGGGCGATCGCCTTTTCGAGCAGGGCGGCAAACTTGATGCGCTCGTTGCAGCGCATGCAGGGGTTGGGGGTGCGGCCGGCGGCGTACTCGTCGATGAAGTCCTGGACCACATCCTCCTTGAACCGCTCCGAGAAGTCCCACACGTAGTAGGGAATCCCCAGGACGTCGCAGGCCCGCCAGGCATCGCGGGAATCCTCAATGGTGCAGCAGCCCCTGCTGCCGGTGCGCAGGGTGCCCGGCATCCTGGACAGGGCGAGGTGAACGCCAACGACGTCGTGCCCCGCCTCGACGGCGCGGGCGGCGGCAACGGCGGAGTCAACTCCGCCGCTCATGGCTGCTAGAACTCGCATTATGGCTTTCTGTTGGATTTGGACCCATGACGCACGGGTTGCCGGACTATTCTACTTGCTGCCGGAATCAGGGCCTAAATTTCCTTGACGGTTCCGGTCCGCCCTTCTAAAGTCACGAGTACCATTTTTAGAACGTGGGCCACTGGCCTGCCGGGCGAATCGAGTAGCCATGAATCCTGAAAGCATCATCATCGCCGGCGCAGGACTGGCCGGAGCGACGGCGGCCCGCACCCTGCGCGCCGAAGGGCACGCCGGGAACATCACCATCGCAGGAACCGAGCCGCACCCGCCCTATCTCCGGCCGCCGCTGTCCAAGGAATACCTGCTCGGCAAAGCCGGGGAGGACGCCGTCGAGGTCGCGCCGAAGGGCTGGTACGCGGACAACAACGTCAGCCTCAGGCTGGGCAACCCTGTGGCATCGGTCGATCCGGCGGCCCACACCGTCCGCTTCGCCGACGGGACGGTCCAGGAGTATGGGTCACTGCTGCTGGCACCCGGAGCCACGCCCCGGACGCTGCCCCTGAATGGTGCGGAACTGGACGGCGTCACCACCTTCCGTACGCTCGATGACAGCCGCCGCCTGCGGGAACAGCTGTCGTCAGGTGGACGGAGCCTTGTGCTCATTGGTTCCGGCTGGATCGGGATGGAACTGGCCGCGGCGGCCAGCACTTACGGCAACCAGGTCACACTGCTCGGGCTTGAGGACATCCCGCTTGCAGCGGCGATCGGCCCGGAGCTGGGCAGCTTTTTCCGTACCCTGCACGAGGACAACGGAGTCCGCTTCCGGCTACCCGCCTCCGCCAGGGAAATCACCGGACACGACGGACGGGTGACGGGCGTGCTGACCGACACCGGCGAACTCCTGCCCGCGGACATCGTGGTCATCGCCATTGGAGTGGTTCCGGAAACGGCACTGGCCGCCGAGGCCGGGCTGGCAGTCCGCAACGGTATTCTCACGGACGCTTCGCTGCGCACCAGCGCCCCGGATATTTTTGCCGCCGGCGACGCCGCCAATGCACTGCACCCATTCACCGGCGAGCACCACCGCAGCGAACACTGGTCCAACGCGCTCAACGGCGGCAAGGTGGCGGCCAAAGCCATGCTTGGCCAGGACGTTGCGCTGGACACGGTTCCCTACTTCTACACGGACCAGTTCGACGTCAGCATGGAGTACTCAGGTTTCCCGCTGCTGGCCGCGAAGGCGGCTCCGGTCATCCGAGGCTCGCTGGACAGCAAGGAATTCGTGGCGTTCTGGCAGCAGGACGGACGGGTCGTGGCCGGCATGAGCGTTAATTGGCCGAGGTCCGTCAAGCCAAGTGCCCAGAAGACCATCAAGACGCTCATCAGCGGCCGGATCGAGGTGCCTGCCGAGCGGCTGGCCGATGAGACTGTTCCGCTCGACAAACTGCTGCCGGAAGCCAGCTGACACCGGAAATCAGTTGATGCCCGACCCCTGCCGGGCTACCGTGGCGGCCGTCTGAATGGAGGATTCGTGTCCGGCCATTCCGGCCTGCCGCGCCCGGGCGTGGGCACCGGGCAGGGCCGCGAGGAGTGCGTCGACGTCCGCTTCCGTCGAAGGATGCCCCAGGGTGAAGCGCTGTGCACCGCGCGCCGCCTCCTCGTCCAGGCCCATGGCAAGAAGGACATGCGAGGGACGGGGAACACCTGCCGTGCACGCGGAGCCGGTGGATGATTCGACGCCGGCGAGGTCCAGGAGGAACAGCAGGGAGTCGCCCTCGCATCCGGGAAAGGTGAAGTGGGCGTTGCCGGGCAGGCGCCCCTCCCCCTCTGGCCCGCGCAGCACGGCCGCCGGAACTGCGTCACGGACTCCCGCGATCAGACGGTCGCGCAGCCGGGAAATCCTCCCTGCCTCGGCGTCGAGGTTCCTCGCCGCGGAGTCGGCTGCGGCGGCGAAGGCCGCTATGGACGCGGTGTCCAGTGTTCCCGAGCGGACATCGCGCTCCTGGCCGCCGCCGTGCTGCACCGGTGTGAGTTTCACCGACCTCCCCAGGATGAGCGCACCGACGCCAACCGGCCCGCCAATCTTGTGGC
Organism: Arthrobacter sp. SAFR-023; assembly: GCF_051965295.1. Classification (NCBI taxonomy): domain Bacteria; kingdom Bacillati; phylum Actinomycetota; class Actinomycetes; order Micrococcales; family Micrococcaceae; genus Arthrobacter; species Arthrobacter sp. SAFR-023. Next base: position 295,550 of record NZ_JBQCMF010000001.1, read on the forward strand.
CTGAGATGGACATGGCATCCAGCCCGGAGGCCCGGTAATCCACGGGGACGGAGCCAAACGCCTGCACCGCGTCCGAATGCACCGGGACGCCGGCGGCGTGCGCAAGCTCCACCACCCGCTGGACGGGCTGGACGCTGCCCACTTCGTTGTTGGCCCACATGACCGTCACCAGGGCGATGGACGCGGGGTCACGCTCAAGTTCTGCCTGCAGCGCTTCGAGGTCCAGCACGCCGTCCTGGCTGACAGGAAGCCAGGACACTTCCGCACCTTCGTGGCGCTCCAGCCACTCCACGGTGTCCAGCACGGCGTGGTGCTCGACGGCGGAACACAGGATCCGGCGCCGGCGCGGGTCTTCCGCGAGCCGGGACCAGTACAGGCCCTTGACGGCCAGGTTGTCCGATTCGGTGCCGCCCGAGGTGAAGATGACCTCCGAGGGATGGGCGCCTGCCGCGGCGGCAAGGGTTTCCCGTGCGTCCTCCACGGAGCGTCTCGCCCGGCGTCCGGAACCGTGGAGGGACGAGGGGTTCCCGGTCCGGGACAGCTCACGCGTCAGTGCGGCCAGGGCTTCGGGGGCGATGGGCGTGGTGGCGGCATGGTCCAGGTAAACAGGCACGCTTAAATTCTAGACGCCGCTAGATTCCGACGCCGCGTTTCAGCCGCCCTTAGGGCCTGATCCGTGCGCAGCAGCGCCCGATCGTCCTGTCCTCCACCACTTTCTCCTCGGGCACCCCGCAGGCAGCAGCGGCACCACTCAAAAGCGCGCCGTTCATGGCACACACCACGTCAGTGTGTCCGTCAGCGAGCCGGTGGAAAGGACAGTTCATCAGGATGGTTCCGCCCTCGCTGTCCTGCTCCGGCATGTAGCCAATGCTGCCGAGCACTTCATCGAGGGATGCTCCGTTCCCACCCAGGGCGCGGCCCCGGGAATAGGAGGCGTCGGTCAATGCCTCGCGGACCCCTCCCCCGCCGGTCATGGAGGATTCAATCGCGGTGGCCATCAGCTCTCCGGCCAGGTCGTAGCTCCGGTCCGGTACCGACGCACCCACTTCTTCCAGCGCCGGACGGTAGAGCTTCGCCGGACGGCCCGACCCCGGGCCCGCCTTTTCGCCGAGCTTGCGGAACTCGACGGCGAGCACCCCGTCGCGGACCAGCCTGTCCAGGTGGAAGGACGCCGTAGACCTGGGCATGCCCAGCGCAGCAGCAGCGTCGTCCCGCCCCACCGCCGAGGGCTCCCCGGCGACGTACTCAAAAAGGCGCCGCCTGCTCATGTCACCCAGCGAGGCCAGGGCTGCCAGGCGGCCGGTCCACGAAAGAGCGGTCCTGGATTCGCGGTTCTCGGCTGTACTGCTCATAAATCCAGCGTAACTCTAAAATCAAGATCCGTTGCTAAAGAAGAGGTGATCGTTCTAAAATCAACTTATCAACTTTTAGAAAGGAGCTCGCCATGAAAACCACAGCCCTCAGAGAGTCCGGAGGCCAGCACACGCTCGCGTCGGATCCGGCACGCCAGGCGTTCCTGCTTCTGCGCACCGTGTTCACCGTCGCGCCCATCCTGTTCGGCCTGGACAAGTTCACCAACCTCCTGACCGACTGGACCGGCTACCTGGCACCGATGGTCCCGGATACCTTGCACCTGCCGGCGCAGACGGTGATGTACGCCGTCGGCGTCGTGGAGATAATCGCGGGAATCCTGGTAGCCGTGCGGCCGCGCATCGGGTCGGGCGTGGTGGCTGCCTGGCTCCTGGGGATCATCGTGAACCTGCTCGTCCTCGGGGCCTATTACGACGTCGCCCTGCGCGACTTCGGCCTGTTCGTGGGTGCGCTGGCCCTCAACCGGCTGGCCACCGCCGCAACGGCTCATCAGCCCGGCGGAACCACAGTCAGCCACTGAGCAATGTCTTCCCGGGCGGCGGCGAGCGCCGCCGCCGTCGGGCACGCTGCCGACACATACACTGACGAGCCGGCCGTACCGAAAACCCGGGCCAGCACCGCGGTGGCCCGGCCGGCTTTCTGATCTGCCGGCTTGGCGGCGCGTTCCAGAACCAGTACATCAACGGCCGGGCCCGGTTTGCCCCGCTCACCGCCCCACCGCAGCGATGCCGACGTCAAATAGGCGGGCAGGACAGTGGGGTCCAGATAGGCAAACAGCGCCGCCGTCGATGCCCTGTCATCAGCCGCCACGAGGGGCCACTGGTTCTGGCGCACCTCGGCCGCCACCTGGCAGCCGTCGGATTTTTGATAGCGGCTGGCACCACCCGCGTTACTGACCACCTGTTTCCATTGCGGCGCTTTGGCCAGGTCCTCCGACAGCCCGACGGGAACCCCATGGGCCAGCGTGGCCCCTGCCGCGAACGGCATGTCGCGGGCGGCCACGGCACCGGCGTCGTGTCCGGGGGTAATGGTCGGCGTGCCCGGTCCGCTGCTGACAGGCCGGTTACTCGTGGCAGCCGGATCCGGCACACCAACGCTGCAACCGCCGAGAAGGGCAGCGGCCGCGACGGCTGCCATCACCACGTGTATACGGCGGGCATCACCGCGACCTGTCCGAACTCCCATTCCGAAAAGTCTAGACGCCTCCGTTCCTCCAGCATTTCCACCGGCGGGAACCCGCAACCCTGCTGTGGCCGTTGTTCCAGAAGACCGTCAAGACCGGCTTATATGCTTGGCACACCGGACAGCGCATGAACGCCGGCAACAACGACTTAAGGACCATGCTTGACCAAGGGCAGCAGTTCCCACTACGAAGTGCTCCACGTGGCGGTGACCGCGACGGAGAGGGAGATCAAGGTGGCCTACCGCAAGGCTGCCCGCGCTTCGCATCCCGATCACGGAGGTGACGCCGCGACGTTCCGCCAGGTCACTCTTGCGTATGAAACGCTCATCGATCCCCAGCGGCGGGCCGCCTATGACCGCTCCTACGCGACCGGCCCGCGCAGGAGCCGCGCAGACGGCGACGAAGCGCACTTCGACGCCCCGGCCGCCGGCAGCCACGCCTCGGCGACCATTCACAAGCCGGGAACGCCCCGGAACACCTCCGGCGATGCCCCTGTCTACGTCCCGCCCTTCGACACGCCGGGCGCTGTTCCGCTCCTCCCGCCGGAGCTGGCCAGCCAGCAGGTTCACGGCATGCCCAGGAAGCGCGGCATCTTCGGCGCGGAAGCCCGGATCCAGCGCGAGCTGCGCACGGTACAGCTGATCAGCAGGCAGGTCCTGCCGGCGATCCCGGCGGCGCGCCTGATCAACGGTCTGCAGTCCCCGGCGGACAACAGCCACATTGATCACGCGCTGCTCTCGGGCTACCGGCTTGCGCTGATCGGCTCCATGCTGCTGCCCAAGGGGGCCTACGCCTGGGACGGAAACACGCTCAATCACGGCGGCAGGTCGGTCGCCCCGCCACAGCTGGCCCACGTGGTCTGGCAGATGCAGGACATTTTTCCCGAGCTGAACGTGACCGGGTGGACCGTGGTCCACAGCCCGGACGGCAACCTCCACGAACCCGTCATCGACCGCCACCGCCGTTCCCGCGGCGGCTCCGACGTCGTCCAGGTGGTCAACGCCGCCGGCCTGTCCCGCGGGCTCAAGGATTTCCTGGCCTCCGGTCCGGCGCCGAACACCGTCAATGTCCAGGTGCTCGCCCGGCTGCTCAGGGGCATGCACTAAAACCATGCACTCAGGTCCTGGCCGAGGAGTGCCGGATTTGCCGACGCTAGGATGGAACCGTGTTCCGCATCCTCTTCCACACGCCCGAAATTCCCGGCAATACGGGCAACGCAATCCGCCTCGCCGCCATCACCGGCGCCCAACTCCACCTCGTGGAGCCTTTGGGCTTCGACTTCTCCGATGCCAAGCTCCGCCGCGCCGGCCTGGACTACCACGACCTTGCCGTGGTTACCGTCCATCCCAGCATCGAGGCAGCCTGGGAGGCGCTGCGGCCGGAGCGCGTCTTTGCCTTCACCTCCGACGGCGAGGTGTCCTACACGGACATCGCCTACAGACCGGGCGATGTCCTGCTGTTCGGCCCGGAGTCGGTGGGCCTGCCGGATGCCGTCAAGCGCGATCCCCACGTCACGTCCCGGGTCCGCTTGCCCATGCTTCCGTCGCTGCGGTCGCTGAACCTGGCGAACGCGGCATCAATCGCCGTCTACGAGGCCTGGCGCCAGCAGGGTTTCACCGGCGCACAGCTCTGAGGGCAGCCCGCGGGCACGGGCACCCATCCAAAGCCGGTGCCGCGCCGAATCCCTCCTGAGCACGTCCAAGGGCGCGCACATCCACAGGGCGTAAGGAGCGGCAGGTGAAAACACTCCAACCGGGCAACGCGGCGTTCCGTTTTGCCCGGCACGATGCTGCCATAGCCCAAACCGGTGTGCAGCCCCCACCGGCAGGCAACCTATGCTTGAGAGTGATGGAAACTCCCAACGCGCCGAACTTCGACGCCCCCGCGCCGCCCGGCACCGCCGTCGACCTTAACCAGCAGCTGGCACAGCTGCTGGAGCGGATTGCGGATGGCGACAAGGCGTCCTTCGCCGAGTTCTACCGGCTGACGTCGCGGCGGGTGTTCGGCATGGCGCGCCGGGTGCTGATCGACCCGGAGCTCAGCGAGGACACCACGCAGGAGGTCTTCCTGCAGGTCTGGCAGAACGCCGGCAAGTTCGATCCGGCGAGCGGAAGTGCCCTGGCCTGGCTCATGACCATCTCGCACCGCAGGGCCGTGGACAGGGTCCGGTCCTCGCAGTCCGCGAGCGACCGTGAGGCCAGGTACGGCGCCAGCAGCCAGGACATCGACCACGACTCGGTGTCGGACGAGGTGGACAGCCGGCTGGAAGCCGAAGCCGTGGTGCGCTGCCTGGAGACCCTGACCGAGACGCAGCAGGAATCCGTTCGGCTCGCCTATTACGGCGGCCTCACCTACCGCGAAGTGGCTGAAAAGCTGAACGCGGCCATTCCGACCATAAAGTCCCGCATCCGCGATGGACTGATCCGACTCAAGACCTGCCTGGGGGTGAGCTGACAATGACCGAAATGAATGATTCCCGCGGACGCCAGCTGCCCAGGGCATTTGCCGCCGATATTTCCACCGACCTTGCGGCCGGCAGGGCAGTGGAACTCGCCGAAATATACGCTCTGGACGCCGTCAGCGACGCTGAGCGGGAGGCCATCGACGCCTACATCAGCGGCGCTCCCGAGGCTGAACGCGAGTCCTTCAACGACCGTGTCCGCCAAGCCAGGGAGACACTGGCATTGTCCTTTGCGGCCGAGGAGGAGCCTCCTGCGGACCTTTTCGCCCGGATTGTCGCGCAGCTTCCCGCTGCTGCACCGGCGGCGGAGCCGACCGCGGCACATGCCGCTGCCGCCGAGCCGGCCCCCGCTGCCGACGAACTTTCCGCTGCACGCCAGCGCCGTGAAGTTCGACGCCGGACGTCCGGGCTCCGTAACTGGCTGATCGGTGTTGCGGCTGCTGCCGTGATCGCGCTCGGCGGTGTTGGAGTCGGGGCCTACCTGGCCAACCAGAACGATCCCTTCAACCAGGTCATCGAGGCACAGGACGCGCGGCAGGCGACTGTCGACGTCAACGGCGGAGGCACGGCGACGGTTTCGATCTCGCAGTCGCATGATGCGCTGGTGGTGCGGATGAAGGATGTGCCGCCGCCGCCCGCGGGCAAGGTCTACCAGATGTGGCTGATTCCCAAGGACGGGTCCACCCCTGTCTCGCAGGGCCTGATGGACGCGGAGGCACTGTCGAAGCCGGCCCTGGTCAAGGGCATCGGCTCCGCGGCTGCGCTGGGCATCACGGTCGAGCCCGTGGGCGGGTCCGCTAGGCCGACGCTCCCCACCGTGGCTGCCGCCCCGCTGAACACCTGAGCCTGACCCACCTGGACCCAGAGCCACTTCGTGCAGGCTTGACGTTGACGTTGCGTCAACTTCTACGCTGGAGGCATGAAGCAGGAAGAACTCAGGAGCTGGTCGATCGCCGAACTGGCGAAGCTGGGCAGGGTCTCATCCAGGACCCTCCGGCATTACGACCAGGTGGGGTTGCTGCCGCCTGCCTACACCGGGCACAACGGCTACCGCTACTACACGCAGCCTGAACTGCTGCGTCTTCAGCGGATCCTGCTTCTCCGCGAACTTGGCCTTGGCCTGGAAACCATTGGCCAGGTTCTGGACGGCCAGGCAGACCAGTTGGATGCGCTGAATATGCACCGGAAGTGGCTGCTCGCCGAGCGCGACCGTCTGGACCGCATGGCCAGGACCGTCGGCGCCACCATATCGACACTGCAGCGAGGAGACGCCATGTCAGGCGAGGATATTTTCAAGGACTTTGACGCCAACCCCTACGAGGAAGAGGCCCGCCAGCGGTGGGGCGATAAGGCAGTCGAGGACAGCAAGGCGCGGCACGCCGCGCTCAGCGCTGCCGACAAGGAGGCCTTTCTGGCTGAGGCGGGTGCCATCAACGAGGAGCTGGCCGGGTGCCTGGACGCTGGCCTGCCGGCGGACGACGCCCGGGTGCAGGCCGCCGTCGAACGCCACTACCGGTGGGTCTGCGTCAGCTGGACCCCGGACGCGGACAGCTACGTTGGCCTGGGCCGGATGTACGTCGAAGATCCCCGGTTCAGCGCCTTCTACGACAAGAGCCGCGCAGGCCTCGCCCCGTACCTTCTGGAGGGGATCAAGGTCTACGCGGCGTCGCAGCTCAGTTCAGCCGGAGGCTGACAGCACCCCGGAAGTCAGCTTAGAAGCCGGCGATGGTCCCCGGCCCGTTGACCATGACCACGTGGAACGCCTCGGCGCTCCGGCCAGGGAAGAGCCCGGAGCGTTCGGCGTTCACCTGCATGCCGCGCCTGACAGTGGCCTCCATGGCTTCGGCGTCGGGATGCTGGCTGACGTGCACGTGGATCGCCTCGAGCTTGCTCTCCACATGGTCCGTGACGTCCACAAAGTGGTTCTCCCGCTCCTCCGGACCGGCGTAGAGCCACAGCCACGGAAGTTTGAAGGCCTCGAGGCCGGCCTCGGCGAGGTCCGGGTAAGCGAAGGGGTTTTCCACTGCCGGGTAGACGGCACGGGTCACCGCTTCCCCCACCGCCAGATGGTCCGGATGGCTCTTCTGGATGCGCTTCCAGTTGCGCTCCGGATGCATGGAAAGCACGACGTCGGGCCGGATTTCGCGGATCAGCTTCACGACTCCGCGCATCACCTCGTGGTTCGGTTCAAGGTACCCGTCCCGCTGGTGCAGGTAGTGGATGTCCGTGACGCCGACCAGGGCCGCGGCACGCTCCTGCTCGGCCGCTCTGAGGGCGATGATTTCCGCGCGCTGGGCAGGGTCGAAGCCGCCGGCGTCGCCGTCGGTCATGATGCAGTAGCTGACCTCGACGCCAGCCGCCGTCCACGCGGCGATGGTGCCGGCGGCGCCGAAATCGATGTCATCGGGATGGGCTGAGAAACAGAGCACCCGCTCAACCCGGTGCTGTTCCGGATCGAACGGGCTCTGCGCTGGTGCAGCGTTTGGGGTCAAGGATTCACGCCTTGCGCTTCTTGATTTCTTCAGTTGCCTGGGGCAGCACCTGGAAGAGATCGCCCACGATGCCGAAGTCCGCGATTTCAAATACCGGAGACTCGGCGTCCTTGTTCACGGCGACGATCACCTTCGCGGTCTGCATGCCCGCCTTCTGCTGGATGGCGCCGGAGATGCCGGCGGAAATGTACAGCTGCGGCGAAACGGTCTTGCCGGTCTGTCCGACCTGCGCGTCGTGGCTGATCCAACCGGCGTCAGTTGCCGCGCGGGAGGCGCCCACGGCCGCACCCAGTGCGTCGGCCAGTTCCTCGACGGGGCCGAAGTCGCCGTCGAGGCCGCGTCCGCCGGCCACCACGATGCGCGCATCGGTAAGATCCGGGCGGCCGCTGGCGACCTTCTGTTCCCGGGAGGTGATGCGGGCTGCCGCGGCAGTTGCCTCGGCGGGGACATCAACAGTGAGCGTCTCCGGTGCGCCGGGAGCCGCCGCGGGTTCTGGCTCGACGGTGTTGGCCTTCACGGACAGCACGGTGACCGGGGTGGTGGCCTTCGCCGTCGTGGTGTAGGAACCGGCCAGCACCGACTTGTGGGCGGTGCCGTCGGCGTCCACCGCGACGACGTCGGTGATGACGCCGGCGCTCAGCCGGATGCCAAGCCGGGCGGCGATTTCCTTGCCCTCAGGCGAGTTCTCGAGCAGCACGGTGGTGGCACCGGCCTTATCCGCTACGGCAGCGAGGAAGGCGGCCTTCGGCGCGACCAGGTAGTCGTCGAGGTCCGCTGCGGACGGCCGGAAGACGGCGGCCGCACCGTAGGCGCCCAGGGTGCCGGCGACGTCGTCGGACAGTTCACCGTTGACTGCCACGGCAGTTTCCCCGAGGGAGCGGGCGATGGTGAGGAGTTCCAGGCTGCTCTTCTTGAGAGCCTGCCCGGGGTTGTCAATGAATACCAGTACGTTTGCCATGTTGTGGGGTCCCCTTAGAGCAGCTTCTGGGCGGCCAGGAAGTCAACCAGCTGGATGCCGGCGTCGCCTTCGTCCGTGATGATGGTGCCGGCAGTGCGCGGCGGGCGTTCCTCAGCCGCCGTCACGCGGGTCCAGGATCCGGTGTGGCCCACCTGGGAAGAATCCACTCCGATGTCGGCCAGGGACAGGGTGGTGATGCTCTTGCGCTTGGCCGCGATGATGCCCTTGAAGTTCGGGTAGCGCGGCTCGTTGATCTGGTCGGTCACGGAAACCACTGCGGGCAGCGACGCCTCAACCGTTTCCGAGTGGGTATCCGCATCGCGGCGTGCCGTGACCCGTCCGCCGTCGACCTCCAGGGAGGAGGCGAACGTAACCTGCGGAAGCCCCAGACGCTCGGCGAGCTGTGCCGGCACCAGGGAGGTCTCGCCGTCGGTGGAGGCCATGCCGGTCAGTACGAGGTCCACGGGGGTGTCCGCGCCGAGATGGCGGACGGCGGCCGCGAGCGCCAGGGACGTGGCGGCCGCATCAGAGCCGGCGAGGGCCCCGTCGGTGAGGTGCACGCCTTCGGTGGCACCGATCTGCAGGGACTTCTTGATGGCGTTCACGGCGCCGGCCGGTCCCATGCTCAAAGCGATCACCTTGTTGCCGGCCTTGGCTCCGCCGCGGGCTTCGGCCAACTGCAGCGCGGCCTCCAGGGCGTACTCATCCAGTTCAGACAGGATGCTTTCGTCGCGGTCCGTGGTGTGGCCCTCGCCGCTGAGGTGCCGGTCGAACTGGGCGTCCGGCACATGCTTGACCAGGACGACGATCTTCAATGTCTCTTCCACTGTGTTTACAGCAGCCTTCCGTGCTTGTGGATAGCCAGCCGGGTGAGGTCGTGGCCGTGGAACGCCCGGGATACGGGTAGCTCCTAGCTAACCATATTGGGCCCGTCATATGACGTCCCGTTAACGCCTGTGTCAAAGGCCCGGGCCAAAGGCAGGGACGACGACGGCGGGCCGCACCCTTGGAACTCAAGGAGTGCGGCCCGCCGTCGTGCTGGGCGCAGTTACTGCTCTATGCCTACTGCTTTGTGCCTACTGCTACTGCTCTGCGGCTGCGCCGAGCGTCACGTCGATCTGCTGTTCGCGGCCGTTGCGCAGAACCGTGATCTTCACTGACGAGCCGGATGGCTGCTCGCGGACGGCTGCCGTCAGCTGGTTCGGGTCACTGATGGCCAGATCGTTGAAGCGCGTGACCACATCGCCCACCTTGATCCCGGCCTTGGCCGCCGCCGAGCCCTGCTCCACCGAAGCAACATCAGCACCTGTCGAGAACCCGGCGTCCGACGCCGACTTCGGCTGGACGCTCACGCCCAGCTGGCCGTGGGTGGCCTTGCCGTTGTTGATGATTTCCTGCGCCACCCGCCTTGCATTGTTGATCGGGATGCTGAAGCCCACGCCGATGTTGCCTGTTCCGCCCGCGGCGGAGCTGCCGCCGGCCGATGCGATCGCGACGTTGACGCCAATCACTTCACCCTTGCTGTTCACCAACGCACCACCGGAGTTGCCCGGGTTGATGGCCGCATCCGTCTGAATGACGTTGATGGAGATCGAGCCCTTGCTGGCCGAACTCTGGCCCTGCCCCTGGCCCGGAGGAGCGAACTCGAAGCCCTGGTCGCCGCCCTGCGAGTTGTCCGTCCCCTCTTTCGGGGCTGCCGAGGACGCAACGCTGATGGTCCTGTTCAGCGTGGAAACGATGCCGTCCGTCACCGTGCCGGTGAGGCCCAGCGGCGAACCGATGGCAACAGCCGTGTCCCCGACGTTCAGCTTGCTGGAATCACCCAGCGCCGCCGGCGTGAGCCCTGAAGGGTTGTCCACCTTGATGACCGCCAGGTCGGAGAGCGGGTCGGTTCCAACCACCTTGGCACTAAGGACGCGGCCGTCGTTCGTGCGGACCTGAATTTCCGCGTTGGCGGTGGCGCCGTCCAGCGTCACCACGTGGGTGTTGGTGAGGATGTGGCCCTGGTCGTCGAGGATGATCCCTGAGCCCGTGCCGCCGTCGCTGCCACTGGTGGCTTTGATGGTCACAACGCTCGGTGACGCCTTGACGGCCGCGGCCGTGATCTCGTTGACCGAGTCCTGGTTGTTCACGATCACGGTGCCGGGCTGGCTGCCGGAGCTGACGGCCGGGGCGGTGCCGCCGGCGTCGAACAGGTTGCCGGAGCCAACGGTGGCAACACCGCCGCCCACGAGGCCTGCGGCGAGGATACTGGCCACGAGGGTCCCCACACCGAACGTCGCCTTGCGCTTTGGCTGGCTGCCACGGGTGCCCTGGAACGCGGAATGCGCGTTGTGCTGGGAGTACTGGGTACCGATCGGCTGGGTAGCCGGTGCCGACTGCTGCCCGTAGAAGGGCGCGTGCTGCGGGTAGACGGGGTGCGGGCCGCCGGGACGCTGCTGCTGGTTCGGCTCGGGCGCGGGCCGGTACAGCGGCATGGTGGGGTTTCTATCGGAATCCAGGCGCACCGTCGGGTTCTCGGAGGCGTTGGTGCGATGCTCGCCGTCCTGCTGCGCGGGAGGCTGGAGACCCTCGGCGGGCTCAGGCCGAGGGTTCGGATCAACAGGCCGCCCTGCAGGATCTCGGTTCTCAGGTGCTGCGCCCGGTACTGGGTGCTCAGTCATTGGACTTCCTTTCATCCTCGTCTCTATTAACTATGGACGATCCGACTGAAACTAAAGCGGACGTTTGCTGGGAGGTTCCTGAATGGCTTCCGGGATGGTGTTCCTGACCAGTGTTCTGGGCGGCCACCAAGGTCTCCAGCGCTTTTCGCTGGTGGCATATTCCCCGCCGTGGACGCTCCCGCTGGTGCACCATAGAATCAAGAAGAATTGCCACAGCGACCTGCGGCTTTACACCCGGCGTGGGGGCGCTGCTGCATTCTATGACGGCTGTTTCGTCCCGAACCAGCCGCGGCGTGCTGAAGGGTTGCCATGCGGTCAATGTTGAAACGTGTTCTCGCCGTGATCGGCCTCACGGCAATGCTGGCGGCTCCGGCCGCGGCGGCCTGGGCCGAAGATCCGGTTACCATCCCCTCCGGCCAAAACATTGTCGATGACGCGAATGTGCTCGGCAGCCGCAAGGGCGAAGTTGAGGACTCCATCCAGAAGCTCCTCAAGGACCACAAGTACAACCTGTACGTGGTCACCGTGAAGTCATTCGAAAATCCGGCTGACGGCAAATCATGGGGACAGGCCGTGGCCACCAAAAAGGGAATGGGCAGGGCAGACGTCCTGCTGGCTATCGCCACCGATGGGCACTATTACTTCGCCCCCAACTCGGCGAGTTCCATAGCGTCGAAGACGGGGAACATCACGCAGAACGCCATCGCGGCCAACCTGGGCGGCGGCAAGAGGGACTTTGCCCAGGCTGCCATTGATACTGCGGGCGCCATCGGCGACGCGGCAGGCGGCGGAAGCGGAACAGTACCCTCGGGCGCCGGCGCAGGCACGGCGGTCCTCGTGGGTGCCGGCGTCGTCGCCGCCGGTGGCGCGGGCACGTACCTTTACCTGCGCAACAGGCGCAAGAAGGCCGGACAGGCATCCAGTGCAAGCTACGGCCCGCAGGGCGCGGAGCTCGATCCCCTGGCCGGCATGAGCATCGACGATCTGCGCCGGAAGAGCGGCTCCCTGCTGATTGAAGCCGACGACGCGATCAAGTCGAGCGAGCAGGAACTGGGCTTCGCCGAAGCGCAGTACGGGGAAGCGGCCGTCGGCAACTTCACCAAGGCGCTCCAGGAGGCCAAGGCGCACATGTCCGAGTCGTTCAAGCTGCAGCAGCAGCTGGACGACCACATCCCCGACACCGAAGAACAGCAGCGCAGCTGGCTCGGTGAAATCATCAGGAGGTCAGAAGCGGCTCTGGCGTCGCTGCAGGAGCAGAAGGCCGACTTCGACTCGCTGCGCGAACTCGAGAAGAACGCGCCGCAGGCCCTCGCGGCAGTGGACGCCGGCGCCGCAGACGCTGACGACAAGATCGCCCGGGCTGACCAGACCCTGGCCGAACTGCGCGGCAAGTACGCGGACAGCGCGCTGGCCCAGGTGTCGGATAACATCAGCCAGGCCAAGGAACGGCTGGCCTTCGTGCAGAATGCCAGCGCCGCCGCGCGTGAAAAGCTCGCGGGCGGAGAAGGAAGCCTCGCAGCCGTGGCTGTCCGGGCATCCGAGGAGAGCCTGCACCAGACGCACGTTCTGCTCGATGCAATCTCCAAGGTGGCCGGCAACCTGGACTCGGCCCGTCAGGGACTGGAATCCGCTGTAGTGGACACCTCCCAGGACCTCGCCCAGGCACGGGCCATGATCCAGTCCGGCGCCCATCCGGAGCTCGAGGGGCCCGTGGCCGGCGTCGAAGCGGCGCTAGCGCGCGTGAAGAGTGAAATCCAAAGCGGCAAGATCGATCCAATCGTCACCCTGGAGCGGGTGGAGTCGGCACATCAGGCCCTCGACCAGGCCCTGGGCGGTATCCGGGACCAGCAGGAACAGGCCCGCAGGGCTCAGGCGTCGCTGCAGCAGACCATCATGTCGGCCCAGGCACAGATCAGCGCGACATCGGATTACATCACCGCCCGCCGCGGCGGCGTCGGCACCGAGGCCCGGACCCGACTGGCGGAGGCCCAGCGCAACCTCGATTACGCACTCTCCATCTCGCGCAACGACCCCGTGACCGCGCTGACCTACGCGCAGCAGGCGCATGCCCTGGCTGCCCAGGCGGCCCAGCTGGCACAGACTGACGTCGACAGCTTCGGCTACGCCAACCAAGGATACGGCCAGGGGTACGGCCGCGGCGGCATGTTCGGCGGCGGCGGAGGCGGCGGCCTGGGCGGCGCCATCCTTGGGGGCATCCTCATCAACTCCATCCTCAACGGCGGCAGCGGCGGCGGCTGGGGCGGCGGACACAACGACGGCGGTGGCTGGGGCGGCGACTCCGGCGGCTTCGGCGGGGACTTTGGCGGAGGCGACTTCGGCGGCGGAGACTTCGGCGGCGGGGACTCGGGGAGTTTCTAGCCGGCAAAACTGGGCGCCGGCCTGGCCACCGGGCCGGCGGATAGAAGCGGTATAACAACAGTTCACTGTATTCAGTGGCACACACGGAGCAGGACGAAAGGTAACACCATGGTTAAGCAGTCCATTTTCGGCCGCATGGCGCAGCTGGCGAAGGCAAACATCAACGCCTTGCTGGACCAAGCCGAGGACCCGCAGAAGATGCTGGACCAGATGGTCCGGGACTACTCCAACAACATTGCCGAAGCCGAGTCCGCGGTGGCCCAGACCATCGGAAACCTGCGCATGCTCCAGGACGACTACAACGAGGACATCAAGAACGCGCAGGACTGGGGCAACAAGGCCCTGGCGGCTTCCCGCAAGGCGGATGAGTTCCGCAGTGCCGGCAACGCAGCCGATGCACAGAAGTTCGACAACCTGGCCAAGGTGGCACTGCAGCGCCAGATGTCATCGGAAAATGAGGCCCGCGCCGCCGAGCCCAACATCGCCTCCCAGTCCGACGTGGTGGACCGCCTCAAGACCGGCCTGGACCAGATGAAGGGCAAGCTGAACCAGCTCACCAGCAAGCGCAACGAACTGGTGGCCCGCTCCAAGACCGCGGCCGCGCAGTCCCAGGTCCACGACGCGCTGCGCAGCATCGACATTCTGGACCCCACCAGCGAGGTGGGCCGCTTCGAGGAAAAGATCCGGCGCGAAGAGGCCAAGGTCCGTGGGCAGCAGGAGCTTGCCGCCTCGAGCCTCGATGCCCAGTTCAACCAGCTCGAGGATCTCGGCGAGCAGACCGAGATCGAGGCCCGGCTGGCGGCTCTGAAGTCAGGCACCGCCAAGCCGGCCATCGGGGCCGGTGGCAATGCGACGTCCTCTTCGTCGTCCACCGTTGACGAGGCGGACTTCGACAAGCTGTAACGGGCGCTCAAACCGGGCACACCGCTGCGGGGCCGGGATCCACAGGGATCCCGGCCTCTGCCGTTTCCGGGACGTGTAGCGTGAATCCATGGCTTCCACCATTGTCTGGCTCCGCGACGACCTGCGACTCGACGACAATCCCGCCCTCGCGGCCGCGGCTGCACTGCCGGATCCGGTGACGGTGGTGTACATCCTGGATGAAGACTCCCCCGGCATCCGCCCGCTGGGCTCCGCAGCGAGGTGGTGGCTCCACCACTCCCTGTCCGCCCTCGCCGGCAGCCTCGAAGCGCACGGGTCCCGGCTGTTGCTGCGCCGGGGCACCGCCGCTTCGGTCATCGAGGATTTGGCGGCTGAGACCGGCGCCGGCCAGTTGTTCTGGAACCGGCGTTACAGCCAGCCGGAGCGCAGCATCGACGCCGGCATCAAGGAGTGGGCCGCCGGACAGGGCATCGAGACCACCAGCTTCCAGGCAAACCTGCTGTTCGAGCCGTGGACGGTGCGCACCGGTTCAGGCGAGCCATACAAGGTCTTCACACCGTTCTGGCGTTCCTGCCTGGCTGGTGCGGAACCCCGCCTTCCCGCCGATGCCCCTGGCCACTTGCCGCAGCCCGCAGCCGGAACGTCCGGCCGCCCGCCGGCCGGTGACCGGCTCGACAGTTGGCGGCTCCTCCCCCGCAAGCCGGACTGGAGCGGCGGTCTCGCCGCGACGTGGACCCCGGGCGAGGACGGCGCCCACAACCGGCTGGACAATTTTCTCGACGGGCCCGTGGAGGACTATGGCAGGGGCCGGGACCTCCCGGGCGTCGAGGGCACCAGCCGCCTCTCGCCGCACCTGCGCTTCGGCGAGATCAGTCCCTTCCGTGTCTGGCATTCCCTGCGGGAACGCTTTCCCCGCAACGCGCCGGCCGACGTCGGGATCTTCCGCAGCGAGCTCGGCTGGCGGGAGTTCTGCTGGCAGCTTCTGTACGAGAATCCGGACCTGGCCACCCAAAACTACCGCCGGGAGTTCGACCACTTTGCCTGGCAAACGCCGTCGGACGCCGAACTGGAGGCCTGGCAGCAGGGGCACACCGGTTATCCCCTGGTGGACGCCGGCATGCGGCAGCTGTGGCAGACCGGCTGGATGCATAACAGGGTCCGGATGGCTGCGGCGTCGTTCCTGGTGAAGAACATGCTGGCGGACTGGCGCGTGGGCGAAGCGTGGTTCTGGGACACCCTGGTCGACGCCGACGCAGCGAACAACCCGGCTAACTGGCAATGGGTGGCGGGTTCTGGCGCGGACGCGTCGCCTTACTTCCGCATTTTCAACCCGGTGACGCAGAGCAAGAAGTTCGACGCCGGTGGCAGTTACCTCCGCGGCTACATACCGGAACTCGCGGACCTGGATGACAGGACGGTGCACGAGCCGTGGAAGAACCCGGCGGCGGCTTCGGGCTACCCCGAACCGCTGGTGGGCCTGCAGGAATCGCGGGAAAGGGCGCTGGACACTTACCAGCGGCTCAAGGACCGGTGAACGAGCATGTGAACAAGAGGGCGCGCAGCGACGCCGCTGAGCTAGCGGCTGGTGACCTTACCCATGAGGGACGCGATCGGACGCAGGAACAGGGGCCGGGCCAGGAACCACGCCGCAACCATCACCGCAACTGATGCGACGAAGAACCAGAAACCGACCCAGCTCACGTCGTCGCTGCCGCCGTACATGTGGTTGAGGTTGCGGAGCGCGCCCGTGGCCAGGACCAGGAAGACGTGGACCACAATGAAGGCCACAAAGTAGATCATCACCGGGAAGTGCACTGCACGGGCGGCTTCGATGGGGAAGGCCCTGTTCAGCCCGGAGGCCTTTTTGGGCCACGCGGCGGACATGCGCAGGCCCGTGATGAAGGCCAGCGGAGCGGCGATGAACACGGTGGCGAAGTAGGTCAGCAGCTGCAGGGCGTTGTAGTTGACCCAGCCGTTCTCCGTGGGCCAGTTCAGTGAAGCGTACTGCAGGGCGGCCGAGACGGCGTTCGGGAAAACGTCCCAGGATGTGGGAACGATCCGCGTCCACTGTCCGGTCGCGAACAGCAGGATCACAAAGACGAGCCCGTTCAGGATCCACAGCGCATCAAGCGTGAGGTGGAACCAGAGCTCCAGGCTGATCTTGGTGGGAGCCGTCCGGGTTTTAATAAGGCCCTTGTTGTTCCGGGTCCAGTAGCCGCCGGGGCGGGTGGTGGTACGGACCTGCCAGCCCGAACGGATGATGAGCAGCAGGAAGAAGGCGTTCAGGAAGTGCTGCCAGGCCAGCCAGGCCGGGAAGCCGACGGGGGCGGCGGCGGGAAGCTCGGATTGTCCGGGGTAGTCCTCCATGAAGGAGGCAACGGCGGTCAGTCCGGTGATCCACTTTGCGAGGAGCACCACCAGCACCAGTGCCACGAGCGCTGCAGGCACCGCCCAGTACAGCCTGGCGCGCTTGCCCCTGGCAGTGCCGGACTTGTTCTTCGTTGTGGACATCGAGCTATCCATTCCTCTCGAGAATGACTGACCAGTGGAGGCGCCCTGCGCCGGCCAGGAATTCCGGGCCCTGCGAAAGAGAATACTAGGAACCCCGAGCACATGAACAAATGCTCCGGTAATGCAGAAAGCCCCGGCCACATTGTGGCCAGGGCTTCCCTCTGGTTGCGGGGACAGGATTTGAACCTGTGACCTCTGGGTTATGAGCCCAGCGAGCTACCGAACTGCTCCACCCCGCGTCGCTTGATCAACAATACCCTACTTTTGCGGAGGCTTTGACCACTGCTGTTTTTGCGGGGCCCCGCGCCTGTTTTATGGGCACCCCGCCGGACCGGGAGGCGCCCTCCCAGGCAAAAACCCCCGCGCCACCAAGATGGTGCTATGAAAATCGGGCACGGAAAAGCAGACAACAAAAGACCCGGACCACCATGCGGTGATCCGGGTCTTTTCTTCAGTTGCGGGGACAGGATTTGAACCTGTGACCTCTGGGTTATGAGCCCAGCGAGCTACCGAACTGCTCCACCCCGCGTCGCAAGAACTACTCTACCGGCCGGTGAACAGGGGACCAAATCCAAACGACGTGATCTGCGTCTCGGGACCCCTGGGCCCCTCCCATACGCGAAAGGCCGGTCCTCCCCGCGGACCAGTTCAGTCGCGGGGAGGGCCGGCCTTTCACTCCATCAGTTGCCGCTCGGTTAGCGGCTCTCAGTCAGTGGCTGTCAGTTAGTGGCTGCCAGTCAGCTGCTGGGTGTCGGCGTCGGCGTCGCGGACGGCGAGGTCTGGCTGCTGGCCGTGCCTGTACTGCCAATCCTGGCCTCGGCGTCGAGCGCCTTCTTTAGTGCCGCTGACAGCTTCTTCTGCTGCTCGCCGTACGCCGCAAAGTCACCCTTGGCCAGCGCCTCCTGGCCGGCCTTGATGGCCGCGTTTGCTTCATCCAGCGCCGCCTTCAGCGCCGCCTTGGCGTCCGCCGCGGGAGCCGGAGTGGCGCCACCGCCCCCGGGTGGTGCGGGCGTCTGCCCGTTGTTGTCGGAGTCACCGGCCGTCGCCCCGGACCGGCCCCCAAACAGCTGGTTGAGAGCCTCGTCCAAGGTGGGCGCGAACCCGATCTTGTCGCCAAAGGCCACCAGCACCCTCTGCAGCGTCGGATAGGACGTTTCACCCGTGGACTTCAGGTACACCGGCTGGATGTAGAGCATGCCCCGGCCGGCAGGAAGCGTCAACAGGTTGCCGTTGAGCACATCCGATGCGCCCTGCCGCAGCAGGTTCAGCGCCTGCGAGACGGTGGGATCCGAGTTGAATTTGTTCTGTGCCTGGCCGGGGCCCGGCACCTGGGCTTCGGGCGGAACCTGCAGCAGCCGGAGCTGCCCGTAGCTGTCCGCCTTGACGCCCTTCTTCGAGCCCGCGTCCGAATCCGCCGCGAGGAAGCCGTAGAGGACGTTGCGGGCGTTGTTGTTCACCACCTGCGGAATGTAGGACGACGTCAGCTGGAACGCCGGTGCCTTCTGGTCCGGCATCTGCAGCGACATGTAGAACGGCGGCTGCTTGACCTCCTCGGACACGGTGGGATCGTTCGGAACGCTCCACGCGTCGTCGTTCTTGTAGAAGCTCACAGGGTCCGTCACGTGGTAGCGGCCCAGCAGCTCACGCTGCACCTTGAACAGGTCCTCCGGGTAGCGGACATGGCTCATGACAGCGGCGGACATCTCCGAATAGGGCTTCAGGGTAGAAGGGAACACCTTCTGCCAGGCCTTCAGGAGCGGGTCCTGATCGTCCCAGGCGTAGAGAGTGACCGAACCGTCATAGGCGTCAACCGTGGCCTTGACCGAGTTGCGGATGTAGTTGACCGAGCTGTTGGGCAGTGCCACGTTGCGGCCGGCAGTGGTCTGCGAATCCGTGGTGGCGTCGGAGAGCTGTTCCTGCTGCGAGTACGGGTAGTACTGGCTGGTGGTGTAGCCGTCCACGATCCACTTGACCCGGCCGTCAACGACGGCGGGGTACGCATTGCCGTCCACGGTCAGGTAGGGCGCCACCTTCTGCACGCGTTCACGCGGATTGCGTTCGTACAGGATCTGGGAGGCATCGTTCACGCCGTCTGACAGCAGCAGGTCCGAGGACTGGAACTTGATTGAGTACAGGACCTTGTTGAAGAAGCTGCCGACGTTCGGCCCGCCGTTGCCGGTGAAGGTGTATTGGGTCTCGCCGCCCTCCTTGGACGCCGGCCGGTCCTGCTCACGGTGCGCCGCGCCTTCCGGGGCACCCACAATCGAGTACTCCGGGGAGTCCTCGCCGAAGTAGATGCGGGGTTCGTAGGTCTGGTCATTGCCGAGGACACCGGTGGACGGGATGCCGGACTGCAGGAACTCCGGCTTTCCGTCGGCCGTGAACTTGTTGCCCTTCGCGGCGACCACGCCGTAGCCGTGGGTGTAGACGATGTGGCGGTTCAGCCAGGACTGCTGGTCGGCGGCGAGGCCGTCCGGGTTCAGCTCGCGCACGGCGATGACGGTGTCCTGCATCTTGCCGTCCACCATGTACCTGTCGACGTTGAGCGCCTTGGGGAACTGGTAGTACGGGCGGAACTGCTCGAGCTGCGAGAAGGCGTCCGAAATCAGGTTGGGGTCAAGGAGCCGGATGTTGGCCGTGGTCTGGGCGTCCGGGGCCAGGGCGCCGGCGGTCGTGGTGGTGGTGGCGTTGTACCGCTCCACCTTCACCTGGTCCAGGCCGTACGCTGCCCGGGTCATGCCGATGTTGCGCTCGATGAACTTCCGTTCAAGGGTCTGCTCGGACGGCCGGACCTGGAACTGCTGGATGACCCACGGGTAGACGCCGCCGGCAAGGATGGAGGTGATGACCAGCATCGCCGTGCCGATGACCGGAAGCCGCCACTTGCCGATGACGGCTGCGACGATGAAGAGGATGGCGACCAGTGCTGCCGCCACGGCCAGAATCGCCTTCGTGGGGATGACGGCGTTGACGTCGGTGTACAGCGCGCCGGCCCAGCGGCCCCCGCTGTTCTGCAGTGCAGAGTAGCGGTCCAGCCAGAAGTTGATGCCCAGCAGAACCAGGAACGAAGCGCCGGTGACAGCGAGGTGGATCTGCGCGGCGCGGCTGGTGAAGATGCCGCGTTCCATGATCCTGATGCTGCCGTAGAGGTAATGCGTGAGGATGCCTGCGATGCCGGCCACGATGGCCACGCTGATCAGGAACCCCGTGACAAAGCCCAGGAACGGCAGCGTCATCAGGTAGAAACCGATGTCCAGTCCGAACTCCGGATCGTTCTGGCCGAAGGACTCCTGGTTGAAGAACAGCATGACCTTTTGCCATTGGCTGGAGGCGGCGCTGCCGGCGAAGAGCCCGAACAGCACAGGCAGCCCGATCATGACCACACGCCGCACGGGTTCGAGCTGCGCCTGGTAGCGGTTGAGGTTATCCCGGATTTCCGAGTCCGGCGCGTAGACGGGCCGGGCGTGGTAGGCGATGCGGATCGCGTAAAATACGGCCGCGAACATAATAAGGAAGCCGGCGGCAAAAATGCCGATCCGCGCCAGGTTCTCCGTCAGGAACACTTCGAAGTAGCCAAGCTGCTGGTACCACAGGACGTCCGTCCACACATTGGCGAAGAAGATGAACCCAACAACAACCAGCGCAACGACGATGAGCGTGGGCGTCAAGGCACCTCGCCTTGTCTGGAGTTTTCCGGGCGGGGTGGGGCTGGCAGGACGGGACAAACTCGTACCTCATAGCTTTTGTCAGTTGCTGGTATTAATTTTAAGTTTTCAGTGGAACGCCTGCATAGCGCCGGCACCGGCTGTCAATAAGTGCCACGAGCGGGCCGGAGCCTTAGTTCCTCGATTTAGTCTAGTTGTTGGTGCAGCCCGGAAGGCCCGACGTGTCGGCGCCCTTGGCGGCCAGCTCGACGGCAGATTTTGCCTCGTCCAGGTTTTCCACCTTGACCACCTGCAGCCCGTCCGGAATATGCCCCACAACTTCTGCGCAGTTCGCCGCCGGGGCCAGGAACAGGGTGGCGCCGTCGGCCCGGGCACCGTGCATCTTCACCGCGATACCGCCGATCGGGCCCACCACGCCGTCGGGGCTGATGGTGCCGGTCCCCGCGATGTGTTTTCCGCCGGTGAGGTCCCCGGGTGTCAGGGTGTCCATGATTCCCAGGGCGAACATCATCCCGGCGCTCGGGCCGCCCACTTTGTCCAGGGATATCTTCACGTCGAACGGGAAGGTGAAGCGGTACTGGAGCAGCACGCCCAGGATGTACCGTCCGGACGGGTTCTTCGCCGGCGTCACGGTTTCCGTGACCTGCTTGCCGTCCCGGCTTACGACGACGACGGCGGGCTTTCCCTTTCCGGCGGCCAGTTCATCCTGGATCACCTCCAGTGAGGTGACAGGTTTGGCGTTGATGGAGGTGAAGGTGTCCCCCGCCTGCAGCTTGCCCTGCGCGGCCGAGCCCTCGGACAGATCCGCCACTTCGAGCTTCTGCCCGTAAGGAATGTCGAGCCCCTTCAGCGCCGCCGCCACCGCGTTCTCCTGCGACGTGGCCATGGCCACGGCACTCTCCTGCTGGGATTTTTCCTTGGTCACACCCGTCGGGAAGATCAGTTCCTCGGGATACACCGCTTTGGAGCCGTCCAGCCAGGCCGAGAACGCCTCAAAGACGCTGACGGGACCGTTGGGGCCCCCGTCGACGTAGACAGTGGTGAGATCGAGGTTCCCCTTCGCCGGGAACGTCTCGCGGCCGGAAACGCTGATCACTGGCGTCGTATTCTCCGTGCCCAGGGTGTTGAAGGTCGGCCCGGGCGATTCCACCACATACGGGACCGGCAGGACGGCGGCCGTCACACCCAGCCCGAGGGCCAGGAGCCCGGACAACGTCATGGCGGAGATGCGGGGATCCCTGCCCCGGGCACGCCGGGACCGGCGGGCGTCCCCGGTTCCGTCGGGATTCCCGCCACCGGCGGCGGGCGCCGGGGACTCCTCTGCGGGCTGGCCGCCCTTGGTAATCGTCACTGAAGGACCTCTCCGCACCGCGTCGTTCAGCGCTGCACCTCGGCCGCGGCCCGGCGGACGGCCGGGGCGCAGCCTACATACGTTCCGGCTTCTAACAGTACGCGTCCGGGCCTGCCGTTAGCTCTTTGCCTACAGCGAACGTCCCCGCTTTCGGCAGACAGCCGCTCCTGCACAGGGGTAGCGTGAAGTTGATTAATAGTCACACCGACGATCGGCGGGATCATGACCTCCAATCCACTCAATCCGTCCAATGGCGACGAAAATCCAAAGGATCCGCTCGCGGAGATGCTGCAGAACCTTATGGGCGGCAAGGGCCTGGGTGACATTGACCCCGCAGAACTGGCCAAAGCCGCCGGACTGCCGAATGATCCCAACCTGCTGGCCCAGATGTTCTCCCAGGTGCAGGCCATGATGAGCGCGCCCTCCGAGGGCCCGGTCAACTGGAAGCTCGCCCACGACAACGCCCGCCGCGTCGCCGCAGGCAGCTCCGACCCCTCGGTCACGTCCGCGCAGTCACGTGAAGTGGATGAGGCGCTGCGGCTAGCCGAACTGTGGCTCGACCAGGTCACGGACCTGCCAGCTACGGGCCTCATCGGCAAGGCGTGGTCCCGCGCCGAATGGGTGGAGGAGACACTCGGCACCTGGAAGCGTCTGACGGAGCCCGTGGCCAACAGTGTGGCCAACGCCCTCTCCACCGCCATGACGGAGCAGATGCCGGAGGAGATGAAGTCCATGATGGGCGGCGCCTCGTCCATGCTGCAGAACGTGGGCGGTGCCATCTTCGGCATGCAGTTGGGCCAGGCCATCGGTGCCCTGTCCACCGATGTGGTCAGCTCCACGGACATTGGAGTTCCGTTGGCCGATCTGGAGATGGCGCTGCTTCCCGGCAACGTGGCCAAGTTCGGCGAGGGCCTCAGCCTTCCCGAAAACGACATCCGGCTCTTCCTCGCCGTCCGCGAGGCCGCCCATGCCCGCCTGTTCGTCCAGGTTCCGTGGCTGCGCGGGCACCTGCTGGGTGCCATTGAGGCCTACGCCCGCGGCATCCACATCGACACGTCCCGGATCGAGGAGCTGGCGCGGGACCTTGATCCCAGCAACCCGGAGGGGATCCAGGAGGCCCTTTCGCAGGGCGTCTTCATGCCGCAGCGCACGCCGGAACAGGACCAGGCCCTGCAGAAGCTGGAGACGGCCCTTGCCCTCGTCGAGGGGTGGGTGGACGAGCTCACCGCTGCCGCCACCGAGAAGGTCCTCCCCTCTGCTGCAGCGCTCCGCGAAACGGTCCGCCGCCGCCGGGCCACCGGTGGTCCCGCGGAACATGCGTTCGCTTCGCTCGTCGGGCTGGAGCTGCGGCCCCGCCGGCTCCGCGAAGCCGCCACGCTGTGGGCGTCGCTCAAGGCCGAGCGCGGCATCGACGGCCGCGACGCCATCTGGAAGCATCCGGACCTGCTCCCCACCGCCGAGGATCTTGACGATCCCCAGGGATTCAGCGAACGCCGCAAGCTCGCCGAGGCCAGTGACAGCGAAGTGGACGATGCCCTCCAGAAGCTGCTAAACGGCGGCTTTGACAGCCCCGCTGAGGGCGCTGGAGACAAGACCGATGAGGACGAAGGCGAAAAGCCTTCCGACGACGGGGACGACGCGCAGAAGAGCTAGGCCTGCATCAGCCGAACTAGAGGCCGACGTCGAAGGGCAACCGCCCGGCGTCGGCCTCTTCTGTCTGTCCTGTTTCGCCGGCCGGCAGGCCGCGCGACGTGGCGAACGCCACGCCCTCCAGGAAAGCCTTGGCGCGCTCCGTTTCGGGGTAGGCCTCCAGCAGCTTCCAGAACGCCGCGTTATGGCCTGCCACCAGCAGGTGCGCCAGTTCGTGCAGCAGCACGTAGTCGATGACCCACTGCGGCATGGGCCGGAGCTTGTCTGAAAGCCGGATGGACCCGTCCGAGGGCGTGGCTGAACCCCAGCGGGAGTTTTGGTTGCTGACCCATCGGACCGATGTCGGGGCTGACCTGCCGCCCAGGTACCTGGCCGAGAGCTGAGCAGCGTGCGCGGCCAGCGCCGCGTCCGAGGAAGGCCGCCGCCCCGCACCGCTGGAACGCTTCTCCCCCTGGGTCCGGAGCTTCTCCAGCATCCGGTGCACCCAGTCCGCCTCCTGCGCCCGGGTGAAGTGGGCCGGGATGGCGACGACGGCGGTGCCGTTTTCCCAGAAGGCCGCGACCGTGCGGCGCCGGCGGGCAGAGCGACGGATCTCAACCGGAGCCCCGTCATGGGTGGTTAGTGGCCTGCCGGTCCCTTGCTTTCCGGGCATCTGTTTTCCGGGCATCAGAGGGTGCTGCTTTCCGTCAGCACCGCGAGGACTGCCTCGCCGTACCGCTCCAGTTTGGACGGGCCTACGCCCGCGAGCCCGGCCAGTTCCTCGAGCGAGGACGGCCGGGCTTCGGCGATGGCAGTCAGGGTTGCGTCGGTAAAAACAACGAAGGCCGGGACGTCGGCGGAGTGTGCGACTTCTTTACGCCATTCACGGAGCGCGTTGAACGTCTGCTCTTCATAGCTGGGGGGGCACTGGCTGCAGCGGCCAACCTTCCGCTCGGCTCCGCTGGCCAGCATGCTGCCGCAGACCCGGCAGGATGCGGGGGCGGCCGCCTTGCGGCGCGGCGCGGGTCCCCGTCCCCGTGCGGTCGAGCTGGCCACGGAGTCCGGACGGAGCCCGTCGAGAAAGCGGGACGGTTTCCGGTTGGCACGACCGCCGGGGGTCCGGGCGGTGGACCACGAGAGGGACAGGTGCTCGCGGGCCCGCGTGATGCCGACATAGAGCAGCCGGCGTTCCTCGTCCACCGCGGCGGGATCGTCCGCGAAGGAGATGGGCATGAGCCCTTCGCTCAGCCCCACGAGGAAAACCGCGTCCCATTCGAGGCCTTTCGCCGCGTGCAGGGACGCCAGCGTGACCCCTTGGACGGTGGGGGCGTGCTGGGCAACGGAGCGTTCCTGGAGTTCGTTGACGAAGTCAGCCAGGCCGAACTGCGGCCCGCGGTTCTGCGCCAGCTCGTCTGCCAGAGCCACCAGCGCGGCCAGGGATTCCCAGCGTTCCCGCAGGGCACCGCCGCTGTGCGGGGCGGTGTCGGTGTAACCCAGAGATGCGACGATGTCGCGTACCAGCTGGCCCAGCGGCTGCGGATCGGACTCGGATACGGCACGGGTGGCCGCACGGAGCTGGAGGATCGCGTCGCGGACCTCCTTCCGCGCAAAGAACCGCTCGCCGCCGCGCAGCTGGTAGCCGATCCCAGCGGACGCCAGAGCCTGCTCGTAGGCCTCTGACTGGCCGTTGGTCCGGAACAGGACAGCGATCTCACTCGCCGGCACGCCGTCGTCAAGGAGTGTGCGGATCTTGCCGGCGACCGTCGCAGCCTCGGCTTCGTCATCCGTGCATTCCGTGAATTGCGGCAGGGGTCCGGGGTTCCGCTGGGCCACGAGCTGCAGCGGCGTGGCCCAGGCAGCATCGGCCGCCGGCCCGCCGCTGCGGCGCGAGGCGAGGAGATCGTTGGCCAGCTTGACCACCTGCGGAGTGGAGCGGTAGTCCCGGACCAGCTTGACCACGTTCGCGTCCGGGTACTGTGCCTTGAACCCGAGGAGGTGCTTCGGGGATGCGCCGGTGAACGAATAAATGGTCTGGCTGGCGTCACCGACGACGCAGAGCTCGTTGCGGCCGCCGAGCCAGAGCTCCAGGAGCCGCTGCTGCAACGGGGAAACGTCTTGGTATTCATCCACCACGAAGTGCCTGTACTGTTCCCGAACGGTCGCCGCTACCTTGGGGTCTTCCTGCAGGATGCCCACAGTAATCAGGAGGACGTCCTCGAAGTCGATAACGTTGCGGTCGGTCTTCACGTCCTCGTAGGCCTGGAACACGCGGGCCACGGCCGTAAGGTCAAAGCCGCCCGGCGCGCCTCTGTCCAGTGCGTTTTCCAGATAGTTGGCAGGCGTGAGCATGGATACCTTGGCCCATTCAATCTCCGACGCAAGATCGCGGATGGAGGCACGGTCGGTGCTCAGCCGGAGCCGCCGGGCGGCCTCGGCGATCATCTGTGCCTTGTGGTCCAGAAGGTTGGGCAGCGCCCCGCCCACCGCCTGGGGCCAGAAAAACTGGAGCTGCCGCAGCGCGGCCGCGTGGAACGTCCTGGCCTGGACGTTTCCGACACCCAGGTCGCGGAGCCGGCTGCGCATTTCCGCTGCCGCCCGTGCCGTGAATGTGACCGCCAGCAGCCGTTGCGGACTGTAGACCCCTGAGTGCACGCCGTAGGCGATCCTGTGGGTGATGGCGCGGGTCTTGCCGGTGCCGGCACCGGCGAGCACGCAGAGCGGGCCGGTCAGGGTGGTGGCCACTTCCCGCTGCTCCGCGTCGAGGCCGCCTAGGATCCGGTCCTCCAGGGAGGCGTTGCCATCAGGATTTTCTGTCGTCACTTCTTGCTGCTTGCTTCGTGTGGGTGGATGGGCTGCTCCGCCATGGTGGCGTCAACGGTGTGCATGTTGCCGGCCGGGGGTGCCGGTCAGTCGTCAGCCGGACGGTCCTGGATCACGCCGCCGTACCAGTGTTCGATGAGGGACCTGGCGATGGAGAGCCGGGTGGAGATGGTAATTTCGCCGCTGAGCACTGCCTCCTGGAGTTCCTCCCGGCTGTACCAGCGCGCCCGGGTGACCTCGACGCCGTCGGGCTTTGCTTCTGTGTCATCGGTGACGGCTGTAAAGCCCAGCATGAGGGACGCCGGGAACGGCCACGACTGGGAGCCAAGGTACTGGCACGCCCGCACCCGCACGCCCACCTCTTCCTGGATTTCCCGGACGACGGCCTGTTCGAGGGATTCCCCGGGCTCGACGAATCCGGCCAGCGTGGAGTAGTTCTTCGCATCCAGCGGACCGCCGCCGCCCAGCAGGACGCGGCCGTCCGGGCCAACCACCGTGACGATGATGGCCGGGTCCGTGCGCGGGTAGTGTTCGGAGTTGTCGGCCGGGCACCGCCGGACCCATCCGCCGGCCTCCACCTTGGTGACGGCGCCGCACCGGGGGCAGTGGGTGTGGGTGGCGTGCCAGTTGGCAATGGCACTGGCCTCAACGAAAAGGGCGGTGTGCGTCGCGTCCAGCTGCGCGGCGACGTCCCGGAAGCCTTCCCAGGTGGCGTCGGCGGGCAGGCCGGCAGTACCGGGCTCCACCGGTTCCGGCAGAATGAAGAGCAGGACTCCCGTTCCGGCAGGCAGGTCTTCGGAGCCGAGGGCCGCGCCGAGATAGATGATGTGCGCAGGGCCGGACGCCGCCCCCTCGAGCTGGTCCAGCAGCGGCCGGGCCTCTGCCAGGACGAGGGCGTCCCCGTGGACCAGCGCCTGCCGGCCGGACAGGAGCATGGCCTTGGCGGTTCCCGCCGCCAGCAGGTCCGGAATCAGGCTTGGCCTCATCCGTTCAACCGACCCCCTGTTGACCATTGCGGGCCGAACCGGCAGCACTGTATCGAAGAGATGGTTAGCCGGCAGTTGGCCTGCCGGCAGCTGGTTTTCCGTGATGGCGCCCGCCGCTTGACCGACCGGCGCAGCGGCCTCCGCATGACTCATGTATCCACCGTACTGACTCGCAGTGACAATTTACATTTCGGGAGGGTAGCGGAAGGCCCGGACAGTGCGTTTCCACTCGCCTCGCGGTACCCATATTTGGGCGGATCTCAAGACTCGCCGCGACACATCATGGTCTTGGACGCCGCTCAATCTACCGTGGAACCGTGAGAAGAGAACCAATCGAACTGGCAGCTGTGGCCACCGCGGCAGTCCCCGGACTGAGCCCGACTGCAGTGAGCTCTGCCCCGGATGACCCGGCAGACTTTGATTCGGCCCTCCTTCTT
Organism: Arthrobacter sp. SAFR-023; assembly: GCF_051965295.1. Lineage (NCBI taxonomy): Bacteria > Bacillati > Actinomycetota > Actinomycetes > Micrococcales > Micrococcaceae > Arthrobacter > Arthrobacter sp. SAFR-023. Next base: position 323,338 of record NZ_JBQCMF010000001.1, read on the forward strand.
GATGCCGAAGGCAAGCGCTGGCGCGTCCGCTCACCCCGGCACGCGGAAGCAAGCACCAGGCTGGAGACGGAGTTCCTGGTACTGCGTGCTTTCGCGCCCGCCATCCGGGCCGAACTGCCGTTTCTCATGCCGACCGTGGCCGGCACCGTCCGGCAGCAGGACCTGACCACCTTCGTGTACTCCCACCTCCAAGGCACCACTCGCACGGTCGAAGAGCTGACGGCGGGCCCGCAGGAGCTGGCGAAGGAGATCGGCACCGCACTGGCGGCCATACATGACCTGCCCCGCGCGCTGGTGAGCAACGCCGATCTTCCCAGTTACACCCCGAACGAGTTCCGGCAGCGCAGGCTCAACGAACTCGACATGGCCGCGACCACGGGCAAGATTCCAGCCCTCCTGCTCCGCCGCTGGGAGCACGCCATGGAAGACGTCTCGCTGTGGCGCTTCAACCCCTGCGTGGTGCACGGCGACCTGCACGAGGACAACCTGCTGGTCGAGGACCACCGCGTCACCGCAGTCACCGGCTGGACCGACCTGCGCATCGGCGATCCCGCGGACGACCTTGCCTGGCTCGTGGCCTCCAATGAGCACGAATTCGTCGACGCCGTGGTCAAGCACTACACCGCCAAGCGCCGCGACGCGCCGGACAACCACCTGCTGCGCCGCGCCGCGCTCTCGGCCGAGTTTGCGCTGGCCCAGTACCTCGTCAAGGGCATCGCGGCGGCCGACGCCGACATGATCGCCGAGGCCGAAGGCATGCTTTCCACACTGGCAGACGACATCGCCGAATACGGCGGCCAGCCCATCAGCGTGGAACCGCTGCCCCCGGCGAAGCCCGACTCCCCGCCAAGCGGCCAGGCGCCGGCCGCTCCCGGTCTCGTGGATGCCCCGGCGGCCACCGACATCTCGGAGGCCATGCCCGCCGTCCACGTCACGCCCATCCCCGTTGACGTGACACCGGTCCCGGTCGAGGTGACGCCCATCCCGGCCGAGGTGACGCCCATCCCGGCCGACGGGGAGAACGCCGGGGGCACCACCGACCAGCCGTCAGGGCAGGACGCCTCGGATAACGCACGGGAGGATGATGCGGCATTGGATGACGCGGCGGAGGATGCCGGCGCATCTGACAGTGCCCAATCCACCGGTGCGGAAGACGGGCCGCACGACGAGGCCCAGGCTCCGAAGCCCTCTGGCGCCGACACCTCCACCGTTGCCCTCACGGTGGTGGACGCGAAGACGACCTAGCCTTCGACGGCGGCGGTCACGATCCCTTCCAGCTCGGTGCCTGACGCGAGGTCGTGCGGGCGCACCACATGGTTGTCCGCCACGTAGAAGAAGGCAGCCCGGACCTCTTCCAGCGGCACGCCCTTAAGCCTGGCCCAGGCCAGCCGATAAACAGCCAACTGGATGCTCTTGGTCTTCAGTTGCCCTGCCGACGGCCGGCGGCCGGTCTTCCAGTCCACGAGGTCCCAGCCGCCGTCGGCGTCCCGGAACACTGCGTCAATTCGGCCGCGGACAACGACGTCGCCGATCCGGGTCTCCACGGGGACCTCCACATACGCGGGCGATCTGTGTGCCCACCGGGAGTTCCTGAAGGTAGCCACCATGTCGTCCAGGCCGTAGGCCTCGTCAATGTGGTTGTCAGAGCCGGGCGCTTCACCGAGATCCAGCATGCCCGCTGTTCCAAAGTACTCTTCCACCCAGGCATGGAAGGCAGTGCCCTTCCGGGCGGACATGCCCGGTTCTCGAGGGACAGGCCTCCTGAGCCGCTGCACCACGGCCTCGGCGTCCTCCCCCAGGTCCACCAGGGTGGACGCTGAAATGTGCCCGGGCAGGTGTACGTCGCGGCTCCTGGCCCGCCTGGCACGGCGTTCCAGAAGGAGGGCGGCTTCGCGTTCCCAGCCTGCCGTCTGGGGGCGGAGCCCCTGGCCCGCGGGGAGCCCCGGCGTACCGGCTTCCACCGCGGCGATCTCGGCGAGCAGCCGCTCCGCGGTTCGGTCCATCGCTTCCCGCCGTCCCGGCACAAGCCGCAACCGGTTCCCGCTGCGGGGGTCCACAGGTCCTTCCAGCGGATCATACGGCCAGGCCGCCACCTCCAGCTCCCGGGTCAGGGGACTTTCCTGTGGCAGGGATTCCTCGTCGACAGAGCCAGGGTGGATTTCCGCAGTTTCTTGTTCTGCCAGGGGCGCCAGCTCGGCGAGGAACGGCGACATCTCCGCTATCCCGCCACGTCCACCCACCCAGGCCCCACTGGATACCCAGAGCACGTGCTTGGCCCGGGTGTAGGCAACGTAGGCCAGCCTCCGTTCCTCAGCCTCCCCGTGGGCCTGGACGTCGGCCTTGAACATCTTCTCGGCGTCCAGCCACCCCTTCTGGTCCGGCTGGTCGAGATCCCACTGCGGAAGGTCGGCACGGTCCCCGCGCAGAGGCCAGGGCAGGGCCGCGGAGCCACTGCTCCACCTCGAGTCACGGCTGCTGGGGAACGCGCCCGAGTTCAGGCCGGGCACGAACACGACGTCCCATTCGAGACCCTTCGAGGCGTGCACGGTCAGAAGCTGCACGGCCTCGTGGTTGACGTCCCCGGGCGGCACGTCCAGGCCGCCCTCCTCCGATGCCGCCGCTTCCAGCCACGAAAGGAAGGCCAGGACGTCCACCCGCTGGGATGTCTGCAGGAACCCGGCGGCCGCGTCCTGGAACGCATCCAGGTTCCGCCGCGCCTGGTGGATGCTGAAGCCGGGCCTCGCGGCGACCTCGATGTCCAGCAGCATGGCCCGTTCGACCTCGCCCAGCAGGGTTGTCAGGTCTTCCCCCATCAAGGCCCGGAGCTGCCGCAGCTCCGTCCCCAGGCGCTGCAGCCGCTCCAGTGCAGGAGGGGTCAGGCTGCGGCCGTGCGCGGACGTCCACCCTTCCTTGGGCAGCCAGTCCAAGGCTTCGACGAGGCTTGCGGCATCGGTGATGTCGCCCTCGATAACGACGTCGGCGGCCTCCGGATCCTCGTCACCGGACGGATCGCTTCCGGCCAGGCCGCGGCCAGAATCAATCATGCCGCGGCCGTTTTCAATCATGCCGCGGCGCCGGGCCAGGAATGCGGACCAGTCCCGGAACGCCATGAGGTCGGCCGGACCGATCCGCCACCGCGCTCCGGCCAGGAGCCGCATCAAGGAATCCGACCGGCCTGGGTCGGCCAGGACCCTCAGCGTGGACACCAGGTCCACAATTTCGGGAGTGTCCAGCAGGCCTCCCAGTCCCACGATTTCGTACGGGATGCCTGTGGCCTCGAACTCCTTGCGGAGGCATTCCATCTGTGCGCGCCTGCGGCACAGGACGGCCATGGCCGGCTGAATGGGCGGTTCCGAGGAGGAACCGTCGAAATCCGTGGCCCTGAATCTGAGGAGGTCCTTGGCGATCGCCGCTGCTTCGTCTTCGTCGGTGGCAAAACGGCCGATGACCACCCGGCCCTGCACCGCCGCGGGGCTGGGCTGCAGCGCAGGCACCTCCACCGCCGCGCTGGAGGACCTTTGCCCGGCGGGCCCGGCCTGGGCCGCGGCGGCGCTGAGCGGCGCCGAGATCAGGTTGGCCGCGGCCAGGATGTTGCGGCCGTTCCGCCAGGCAGTAGTCAAGTATGAAACGGGGGCGGGACGCCGGGACGCCGTCCCTGACTGCCCGTCGTCGCAGACCGGAAACTCGTTGACGAAGTGGAACAGCTGCCCGGCAGAGGCCCCGCGGAAGCCGTAGATGGACTGGTTCGGATCACCCACGGCCGTGACGGCGTGGCCGTCCCCGAAGAGCCTGGAGAACAGCACCAGCTGGGCGTGCGACGTGTCCTGGAATTCGTCCAGCAGCACCACCTTGTAGCGCTGGCGCTCCATCTCGGCGGCCAGGGGCACCTCGCGGGCCACGCGTGCCGCGAGCGCCACGAGGTCGCCGAAGTCAAGGGCTCCGCGCGCTCTTTTGGCTTCGGCGTACCGCCCCACGAGCTCCGCCACGCTTGCCCGTGTCCGGAGCATGGCTCCGAGTTCGCCGGCGGCCTGGCTGGGGTTCTTCTTTGCCCCTGCCGCATATGGCAGGGCCTCGAACTCGGCGAGCCGCTGCATCAGCCAGTCCTGGACACCGTCCGGCTCCTGGAGGTGTTCCGCGCACTCCCCCGCGAGCTGAATGACGGCTTTGACGAGGGTGGACTTGGCCACCCTGAAGTGCGAGTACTCGCCGTCGAACGCTTCAACCACCTCACTGGCCAGCTGCCAGGCCTGTGCGCCGCCGAGCAGCACGACATCCCGCTCGATTCCGAGGCGCAGGCCGTAGTCGGAGACGATGCCGCTGGCAAACGAGTGGTAGGTGGAAACCTTCGGTTCCAGGGCATCGGCGCTGAGCAGTGCCCCTGCAGCGGCGCCCCCGGGGTCACCGGGGGTCCGCTGCAGGGCACTGAGCTTGGCGCGGATGCGGCTCGCCAGCTCGCCGGCAGCTTTCCGCGTGAAGGTCACACCGAGGACTTCCTCCGGCCTGACCCAGCCGTTCGCGACCAGCCAGACGACGCGGTCGGCCATGGTGGCAGTCTTGCCCGAGCCCGCGCCGGCGATGACGAGCCGGGGCGCAAGCGGCGAGGAGATGATGGCCGACTGTTCCGCGGTGGGCAGGTTTTTCTCCCCCAGCAGGACGGTCAACTCTTCGGGACTGAATCTGGGCTCGGGCAGCTCCGCCGTCCGGCTCATTCGGTAACCTGCTTTCCCCGCGCACACAGCGGACATACTTCCGGCAACCGGCAGCCGTGGCCGCCGAAACCGGCCTTGGCCGCATCGTGCCGGGCTTCAAATTCGTAGCCGGACATCACCGCGGCTGCGTCGTTCACCATTTCCATCGCCCAGTTGTCCGCCGGATCCAGGGGATCCTGGTGCTGGATACCCGGGCTCTTGGTGGTTGTGCCCAGCTGGGCCAGCACGGCGCCGCCGGGCTGCGGATCGGCCCCGGATGCGGCGGCGGCACCAAAACCGCCGGCCAGAACGGCCGCCTGGTAGGCGCCCAGCTGCGGGTGCCTGCCCAGTTCGGCCTTGCCCGGCTGCCGTTTGCCCGTCTTGAGGTCGACGATCACCAGCCGCCCTTCGCCATCGATCTCCAGCCGGTCCACCTGTCCGCGCAGGACGGCTGACCGGGGTCCTGCATCGGTGGGAACATCACCGCGTGGCACAGCGCCGGGCTCGGGCAGACTCACCTCGAAGTCCTGCTCGACGCCGGCCAGGCGCCGGCCCTCGCTGCGCATGACCAGGATGTACTGCGCGAGTTTCCGGACCATGGCTTCCGCCCTGCGGAAGTCGAGTTTGCCTTCCCAGTTGTCCTTCATGCCCAGGGTGGGCCAGCGCTGGACGAGTTCGGCAAGGTATTCAGCTCCGCTGGCGTCGGGGAGGTCCTGGGCGATGGCGTGCACCAGGGTGCCGAGGCTGCGGGCGAAGTCCGTTGCTGCCTCGCCCCCGGCGGCCTGGACGAACCAGTCCAGCGGCGATTTCTGCACCGATTCCACCTTGGACGGCGACACATAGACGGTGCCGCCCGGAGGCACAACCCGGTCCACGGACGTCAGTGGGGCCAGCCCCCACCAGGTATCCGGATGGGCTCCGGGAACTTGCGGCTCCGCCGAGGCAAGCCGGGCCAGGACGCGCACGGCCTCGTCCGCTTCTGTGGCCAGCCTGCCGTCCAGCTGGGCGTACTGGCGGAGTTCGGCCACGAGCGCTCGCAGCGTCAGGGGCCGTTCCACCGGGGTGAAGCCGCGCCCCTCCTGGTCCGGCAGCAGCGGCGCGACGTAGTCCAGGAAGGAGGACGGCTGCTCATCTTCCGACGACACGGCGGTGCACAGCAGCACGTCCTTGGCCCGGGACACCGCCGTGGAAAAGCTGCGGAGTTCGTCGTAGCGGATCTCCCGCAGCCGGCTCAGCGGGCCGAGCTGGAGCGCATACTCCACGCCATGTTCTACGGCGTCCGCGAACAGTGTGCTGCCAAGGAGCTCGCCGCGGAGGCGGGTATTGGGCCAGACGCCCTCCTGCAGGCCGGCGACGATGACGAACGGCCATTCCCGGCCTGCGGCGCTGGCAGGCGTCATGAGCTCAACGGCGTCGTCAACCTGGGCACGCGCCGCGAGGGTGTCCATAGGCAGTTCCTGGTTGAGCAGGTATTCGAGGAACTGTTCGGGGCCGGATCCGGGCATCTGGTCCACGTAGCGCTCGGCCGTGTGGAACAGCGCCATCATGGCGTCCAGGTCCCGGTCCGCGCGCGCTCCAACCAACCCGCCGGCAAGGGCTGCGGCCGTCCATGCTGACGCCAGGCCGGTGGAGTGCCAGAGGGCCCACAGCACTGTCTCTGCGTTGGCTCCGGGGGCAGTGACGGCCTTCCGGCCGGCCTGGATCATCCGTGCGACCCTGCGGGCCGAGCGGCCCTCGATGCCGAGTGAGCCTAGCGCGCCGGGTTCAAGGAGCGCCTCCACCAGCAGGGAATCGCTGGAGCGGCCGCCGCCGCCCAGCAGTTCCTCCCGCCGGAGCGACTGCCGGAGCCGGCGCAGCTCGAGGGACGTTGCCCCGCCGATCCGGGAGGTGAGCAACGACACCGCGGATTCCGGCGTAAGGACTTCCGGATCCAGAGCCACCGCGTAGGCGTCGAGCAGCGGACGGACGGCCACTTCATCGCGAACAGCAGATTCAGCCACCGGGATCCGGACCGGAATCCCCTGGCCGGAGAGGTAACGCTGCAGCTGGCTGAGCTGGCCGCCGTTCCGGACAATGACGGCAATGTCCTCGAACGACCGCCCGTCCCTGAGATGCGTGTCGAGAATCCTTTGGGCCACATAGCGCAGTTCGTGCACCGCGGAGGGCAGAAGGTGCGCTTCCACGGTGCCGCCTGCCGGCGGGGTGGCGTCAGCGGGCTCCCCGGCAATATCAGCAGGGTCGGACCCAACCGGGTCCAGACGGCGTGCGAGCTGGCCGCCTGCGCGGAGAGAAATCCGGTCCGCCACACCGAGCCAGGCCCGGGCTACCGCCGGCTGATGGCGGTGGGCACGGGACAGCGGCTTCTCAAGGGCTGTCCGTTCCTCGCCGGCGAGCAGGCCCGGGAGCTCAGCCACGAGGTCCGGCCGCGCTCCGCGGAACCCCTGTACCACCGTGTCCGGTGCGGACGTCACGTAGACATCCTTGCCGGCGGCCACATCGGCCAGGAGTTCGAAGACGGCCGGATTGGCTTCCTGGATGTCGTCCACAAGAATCAGCTGGAGACGGTCGCGTTCAGCCGCCAGGAAGTCCGGGAAATCCTGAAAGAGCTGGCGGGCTGCCGTGATGATGCCCGCGGGATCGAACGCCTCCGGCATGCGGAGGTCGAGGACATCGCGGTACTCGGCGTAGAGCGCCGCAGCGGCGATCCAGTCCGGCCGTCCGCACGCGTGGCCCAGGCCAGCGAGGTCCTCGGCGGTGCGGCCCGACTCTGTGATCCGGTCGAAGAGCTGGCGGACCTCGTGCCGGAACCCGCGCGTAGGCAGGGCGGCCGTGAGGTCATCGGGCCAGGGCAGGCCGAGGCCCGGCAGGGCGTGGCCCTCGAGCAGCTCCTTGATAATGAGGTCCTGCTCGGGGCCTGACAGGAGCCGCGGCGCCTTCGACAGCGGCAGGAGCCCTTCCGCCTTGGCACGGCGGATGAGGTCAAAGGCATACGCTGCCCAGGTGCGGGCCGGGGTGGTGCTCAGGCTCCGGTTCAGCCTGGCAGTAAACCGGTCCCGCAGAGTGTCGGCCGCGAGCCGTCCGGGGGCGAGAATGAGGATTCGCTCGGGGTCCACCCCTTCCGCCTCCACCCTGCGGATTGCCGCTTCGATGAGCACGGTGGATTTGCCGGTGCCGGGCGCTCCGGGGACCAGTACGGGGCCAGCTCCCCGGGGCACTTCGACGGCGGCCCGCTGGTCCGCTGTGAGGACCGGAACCCGGGAGTGCACTTGGCGGGGGGGCAGCAAACGAAGACCCGCAGGGCGAAACGGGGCGGCGGAGAAAGTGTCCGCGTGGTCCCGCTCCGAAGTGAGTGCGGAAGCCTGAGCGGCGGCGGTTTGATCGGCGGTGGTTTGATCGTCGGCGGTCTGATCGAGTGTTGCGGTCACACCGACATTCCATCACCCGGGACTGACAATTTTCGCAGCGACGCTTCCAGCCGCTCTGCAATACCATCCAGGGCGTCAAAGTCGGCGTCCGACGGCGACCACCGCGCGGCGGTCAGATCCACGCGCCACCGTCCTTCGCCCATCCTCGCAAACTCGCGATGGTCCCCGCGCAGGGGCGTGCCCTCCTGCAAGTAGTAGCGGAGGGCCTCGGACTCATGGCCCTCCGGGGCCAGCCCGCTGGCCCGGAGCACCCGCCACCATGGCACGCCGCTGCCGTAATGGCTCAGCACCGACCCCACCTGCCGCGGCCCTCCGGCCCCAAGAAGCTCAGCGATGTCGCCATAAGCCACCGCCGAACCGGCCGGAATGAGGTCAACCACCGCCAAAACCGCCTCCACATACTCCGCCCGCATGCCCTCAGACTATCGGCCGGCGCGCATCAGCAGCCGCCAGGACGGGCGCCGTGTGCCTCTCCCCACAGCGTGTCTTCCCACACCCTGCCGGACACGCGCGGGGCAAGGACCTTGACTGTCGGTGCCTCCGGGTAATTTGGAGCCATGAGCACTTGGAACACTCTCCCCCGGGCCGCGTTCGACCTCGAAACCACGGGACGCAACTCCCGTGCCGCCAGGATCGTGACGGCATCTGTCACCGTGGTGGACAGTTCCGGGAACGTGATTCGCGAGCATGAGTGGCTAGCTGATCCGGGCGTCGAGATTCCGGCCGAGGCCAGCGAAGTCCACGGGATCACCACCGAACACGCCCGCAGCCAGGGCCGGCCTGCGGCCGAGGTCACCAAGGAAGTCGCTGCCGTGCTCCAAGGGCTTTTCGACGACGGCGTCCCGGTGATCGCGTTCAATGCCAGCTACGACTTCACAGTCCTGGCCGCCGAGTCGGCCCGCTACGGCGTACCGCAACTGAGCCGGTTCCCCGTTCTGGACCCGTACATCATGAACAAGCAGGTGGACCGGTACCGGAAGGGCAAACGGACGCTGACCGCCCTGTGCGAGGAGTATGGCGTGGACCTGGAGAACGCCCACACATCGGCCGCGGACGCCTTGGCGACGCTGCGCATGCTCGATGCCATGGCCGGCAAGTTCCCCAAGCTGAACATGCCGGCCAGCCAACTGCACCAGCTTCAGGTGGACTGGGCCGTGAGCCAGGCCGCCGACTTCCAGCAGTACCTCCGCAAGACCAAACCGGCCGCAGTCATCGAGGGCGACTGGCCGGTCCTGCCGCCGGAGGACGCCAGCCGCGGCGGCTTCTAGATCGAGGCAGCAATAAGCCAGAGAACATGGCAGGAACAGAACGGAAGCCACTGGGACGAAGATCACAGCTCCCGGCTAAAGCCCGGGCGGCCACTCCGCCGCCATCCTGATTCGGGAAGTGCCTTGAGGGCCGCCATTCACGTGGTCCATAACCGGGATCAGCACTCAATAGTGCAGCCCAAGCGCCCGACAGCGAACAATGTTCGGAAGTGGCTGGCGTTTCCCTGCGCTGACATAATTTAGTTCAGAACCGTGCTTGTGCTATGCCCTGCCCAAGTCCTACCTCCTGAGGATAAATGATCACAGTCACTGACCTGCGCAAGGTCTACCGTCAGGGGAAAAAGGAAGTGGTGGCCCTCGACGGGGTATCGCTTTCTGTCCCCAAAGGCTCCATCCACGGCATCATCGGCCATTCCGGAGCGGGCAAATCCACCCTGGTGCGCTGCCTGACACTGTTGGACCGCCCGACGTCGGGGTCGGTCAACATTGACGGTACCGAACTGAGCTCTGTCCGGGACTCGGAAATCCGCGCCGCCCGCCGCCGCATCGGTATGGTCTTCCAGCACGCGAACCTCATGGATTCGCGCACGGCCGCCGGAAACGTGGCCCATCCCATGGAACTGGTCAAGGCGCCGAAGGACAAGATCCGGGCCAAGGTCGCTGAGCTGCTGAAGCTTGTGGGCCTCGAAGGCTTCGAGAATGCCTACCCCTCCCAGCTTTCCGGCGGACAGCGCCAGCGCGTTGGCATCGCCCGCGCTCTGGCATCGGACCCGGACGTCCTGCTGTGCGACGAGCCCACGTCCGCGCTGGATCCCGCCACCACCGATGAAATCCTGGACCTGATCCAGGACCTGACCCGACGCCTGCAGCTCACGGTGCTCATCATCACCCACGAGATGCATGTGGTGAAGCGCGTCTGCGGGTCCGTGTCCCTGCTGTCCAAGGGCCGGGTCATCGAGTCAGGTCCGCTCGCCGAGGTCGCCTCGGACCTGGACAGCAAGCTGGCACGGGCACTTTTGCCCCTGCCGGCCTCGGAACCCATCAAGGGTGCGCTCCAGGCCGGGCCGGTCCTGGAAATCCTCTTCTCCGGCGACGGCGCCAAGGAGCCCGTGCTCACGGGAGTGGCACGGCATTTTGACATTGACCTGAACGTTCTTGCCGGCAGCGTTGAAACCCTCGGCGGCCAGCAGTTCGGCCACTTGCGGGTCCAGCTGGGCGACGACGCAGACCGCGACGCCGTCCTGGGCTACCTCCGCAGCCGCGGCATCAGCGCCAAGCTCGCTGGTTCAGTCGCCGACGATGCGGAACTGGCTGAATTCGCCCCGGCGGACACTGACTTCGCCGCCGAGACGGGAGACTCCAAGTGAACGAGATCTTCAGCAACCCTGTCCTGGCCAAGGCACTGCCGGAGGCCATCGGCGAGACCCTCCAGATGGTGGGAATCTCTGCCTTCTTCACCGTGCTGATCGGACTGCCGCTCGGCGTCTTCCTGCACGTCACCGTCCCCGGCGGGCTGCGGCCCATGCCGGTGGTCAACCGGATCGTCAGCGACATCGTCGTGAACATCACCCGATCCATCCCCTTCGCGATCCTGATGGTGGCACTGATCCCGCTCGCCCGGCTCCTCGTGGGGACCAGCCTCGGGCCGGTGGCTGCCTCCGTTTCGCTGTCCATCGGAACCATTCCGTTCTTCGCCCGCCTGGTGGAGGCATGTCTTCGCGACGTCCACCACGGCAAGATCGACGCTGCCCAGGTGATGGGCTCCACCCGGATGCAGGTCATCAGCAAGGTGATGCTGCCCGAATCCCTGCCCGCGCTCGTTGCAGCCGCGACCACCACTGTTGTGACCCTGGTGGGCTACAGCGCCATGGCCGGCCTCGTCGGCGGCGGCGGACTGGGCAAGCTCGCCTACAACTACGGCTTCCAGCGCTTCGACGTCACGGTCATGATCGTCACCATCGTGCTGATCATTGTCCTCGTCCAGCTCATCCAGCTCACGGGCGAATGGATCTCCCGCAGCCTGGACCACCGCTAAAAGTCTTCACGGCAGCGAGTAGCCGCTCGCTGCGCCTGAATCGGATCTCCCCGGCGCCGCCGTCGGGATCCAGGTTATTTCGAAAGGAACGCATCCCATGCGTAAATCACTCACCCTCCTCGCCACCGGCATCGCCGCGGCCCTGGCACTGACCGGGTGCGGCGGTTCCTCCGCCCCCAGCGCCGAGTCCAGCCAGGCTCTTGACCCGGCCAAGCCCGTCACCCTCACCGTCGGCGCCAGCCCCGTTCCGCAGGCGAAGATCCTTGAGTTCCTGAACCAGGACCTCGCCCCGAAGGCCGGCCTCAAGCTGGACATCAAGGAGATCGAGGACTACCAAACGCCCAACACGGCGCTGAGCGACGGCTCGCTGGATGCCAACTACTACCAGCACCTGCCGTGGTTCGAGGACCAGGTCAAGACCAAGGGCTACGACTTCGGCCACGGCGCCGGCGTCCACATCGAGCCGTACGCCGCCTTCTCCGAGAAGGTCAAGAACATCAGCGAGATCAAGGACGGCGCCAAGATCGCCATCACCAACGATCCGTCCAACCAGGTCCGGGCGCTCCGCGTGCTGGAAAAGGCCGGCCTGGTCAAGGACATCAAGGATGACACCTCCGTCATCGCCCTGACCGATGCCCAGAACCCGAAGAAGCTGAAGTTCTCCGAGAACCAGCCGGAACTGCTGATCAACGACCTGAAGGATCCCTCCGTGGACCTGGCACTGATCAACGGCAACTTCATCCTCAAGGCCGGGCTCAGCACCACCGATGCCCTGGCCGTGGAATCCACCGAGAACAACCCGTACGCCAACTTCCTGGCATGGCGCTCGGAGTCCAAGGACGACGCCCGCATCAAGAAGCTGGACGAGCTCCTCCACTCCGCCGAGGTCAAGGCCTTCATCCAGAAGGAATGGCCCAACGGTGACGTGGCCGTAGCCTTCTAGGCCAGCAGGACACTGAAAACCAAAAAACTCTGGCACCCGCCGCGGCGGGTGCCAGAGTTTTTTTGATTAGGGGAAAGTCCGACGGCGGTTCAGGCCTTCGCTGCGGCCGCCGCCTCCGCGGCGGCGGGCAATGCCTCGAAGATCCGGTTCATGGCGGCGTCGTCGTGCGCCGCGGACAGGAACCAGGCCTCGAACACGGACGGCGGCAGGTAGACGCCCGACTCCAGCATGGAGTGGAAGAAGGGCGCGTAGCGGAACGACTCCTGCTTCAGAGCGTCGCTGTAGTTGTGGACGCCCTGCTCCGAAGTGCCAAAGGCCACCGAGAACAGGTTGCCCGCGCGCTGGATGGAGTGGTCCACGCCGGCCGCAGCGAGCGCGGAGGACAAAGCGCCGGACAGTTCCAGCGACCGCGCGTCCACAAACGAGTACACCTCACGGGTGGCGTGCGTCAGGGTGGCGACACCGGCAGCCATGGCTACCGGGTTGCCCGACAGCGTGCCGGCCTGATAGACGGGTCCGAGCGGCGCGAGGTAATCCATGACATCGGCACGTCCGCCGAGGGCCGCCGTCGGCATGCCCCCGCCGATCACCTTGCCGAACGTCAGAAGGTCGGGGGTCCACTTTTCGGTGGCGTCTGCGGCGCCGCCGGTGAGGCCCCAGTAGCCCGAGTATCCGGTGCGGAAGCCGGTCAGGACCTCGTCGACGATCAGCAGGGCGCCGTGGGCGGCGGTGATCCGTGAGAGGCCGGCGTTGAAGCCCTCGCCCGGTGTGACCACGCCCATGTTGGCCGGCGCGGCCTCGGTGATAACGGCAGCAATGTTGGGCCCGTGCTCGGCGAAGGCGGCCTCGACGGCGCCGAGGTCGTTGTAGGGCAGCACCAGGGTCTCGGCGGCGGTGGCGGCCGTGACGCCGGCGGACCCGGGCAGGGCGAGAGTGGCCACACCCGAGCCGGCGGACGCGAGCAGCCCGTCGAGGTGCCCGTGGTAGCAGCCGGCAAACTTGATCACGAGGTTGCGGCCGGTGAAGCCCCTGGCGAGCCGGATCGCCGTCATGGTGGCCTCGGTGCCGGTGGACACCATGCGCAGCCGTTCGACGGCGGAGACGCGTTCCTTGACGATGGCCGCCAGGTTGGCCTCATCGGGAGTCGAGGCACCGAAGGAGAGTCCGCGGTCCACGGCGGCGTGCACGGCGTCGAGGACGGCCGGGTGAGCGTGCCCCAGCAGGGCCGGCCCCCAGGAGCAGACCAGGTCCACGTAGTCCTTGCCGTCGGCGTCGGTCAGGTACGGGCCCTTGGCCGCCACCATGAAGCGGGGGGTGCCGCCGACGGAACCAAAGGCGCGGACCGGGGAGTTCACGCCGCCGGGCATCAGCTGGCGGGCGCGGTCGAAAAGTTCCTCGTTGCGAGGGGTACTGGAAGTCATGGTTCCCATTCTTTCAGTCTGCGGGAGTGTCACCGGACAGGAGCTCGGCCACCCGGGGTGCCACCACGGTGCCGAAGAGTTCGATGCAGCGCATCATGGATTCATGCGGCAGCGTGCCGTTGCCGTATTTCAGGTCGAAGCGGTCCACTCCGAGGTTCCGCTTGAGCAGCGCGATCTTCTGCGCCACCGTCTCAGGCGACCCGACGTACAGGGCGCCTTCGGGCCCGCACATGGCGTCGAATTCCCGCCGGTTTCCCGGGCCCCAGCCCCGCTCGGCGCCGATCCTGTTCCGCTGGGCAAGCCAGTGCGGAAAGAGCTCCTCTTGCGCCGCCTCATCGATCTCGGCGATATGGCCGGGCGAGTGGGTGGCGATCTGCTGCATGGGCTGGCCGTACTTGGCCATGGCCTCGCGGTACAGGTCCACCAGCGGGGCGAAGGCGCGGGGCTGGCCACCGATGATGGCAAAGATGATCGGGTAGCCGTACTCCGCGCAGCGCAGGACGGACTCCGGGGTGCCGCCCACGCCTATCCATGCCGGCAGCAGGTGGTGCTCCAGCGGCGGATACACGCTCAGCCCGGCCAGCGCTGGCCGGGTGCGCCCTTCCCAGTGGACGGGCTTTTGCGCCCGCACCCTGTCGAAGAGCTCGAGCTTCTCCTCGAACAGCACCTCGTAGTCCGCGAGATCCAGGCCGAAAAGCGGAAAGGATTCGACGAACGAGCCGCGACCCAGCATGACCTCGGCCCGGCCGGCGGACAGGGCGTCCACGGTGGAGAAGCGCTGGAACACGCGGATGGGATCGTCCGAACTCAGGACGGTCACGGCCGAGCCTAGCCTGATGCTGGTGGTCCTGGCCGCGGCGGCCGCCAGGAACACCTCCGGGGCTGAGACGGCAAAGTCCCGGCGGTGGTGCTCGCCCACGCCGAAGGCGTGAAGTCCGACGCCGTCAGCCAGCACCGCCTGGTCCAGCAGTTCCCGCAGCACCTGGGCGTGCGGCTTCGGCTCGCCGGCACCGTCCACTCCGACGTCGCCGAAGGTGTTCAGGCCCAGCAGGATCTGCCCGGGACCCACCGGGTCGGTGGGTCCCTTGGCCGGTGTTGTGGTCTGGCCCGTGCCCGGCTCCGGCATCAGGATTCCTTGAGCCAGCCGGCGATTTCGCTGGCCCAGTACGTAAGGACCATGTTGGCCCCGGCGCGGCGGATGCCGAGGACTGATTCGGTGATGGCGGCACGCCGGTCGATCCAGCCGTTGGCGGCGGCGGCCTCGATCATGGCGTACTCACCCGAGATCTGGTAGGCGGCGACCGGCACCGGGCTCATCGCGGCGACGTCGGCCAGGATGTCAAGGTAGCTCATGGCCGGCTTGACCATCACCATGTCCGCCCCCTCGGCAAGATCCAGTTCCACCTCCTGGATGGCCTCGCGGCGGTTGGCGGCGTCCATCTGGTAGGTCCTGCGGTCGCCCTTGAGCTGGGAGTCCACCGCTTCCCGGAACGGGCCGTAGAACGCCGACGCGTACTTCGCGGCGTAGGCCACTACGGCGGTGTTCACATGGCCGGCGTCTTCCAGTGCCTGGCGGATGACGCCGATCTGTCCGTCCATCATTCCGGACGGGCCAAGCACGTGGGCGCCGGCGTCGGCCTGGGCCACCGCCATCTTCGCGTAGATCTCCAGCGTGGCGTCGTTGTCCACGTAGCCGTCGCTGTCGAGGACGCCGCAGTGGCCGTGGTCGGTGAATTCGTCCAGGCAGACGTCGCTCATGACCACGAGGCTGTCCCCCACCTCGGCCCGGACGTCTCGGATGGCCTTGTTGAGGACCCCGTCCGGGTCCAGCGACGCCGTGCCCTCGGCGTCGCGGGTCTCGGGTATGCCGAACAGCATGATGCCGCCGACGCCCAGCTCCACGGCCTCGGCTGCCGCACGCTTGAGGGTGTCGGTGGTGTGCTGCACGACGCCCGGCATGGAGGCGATCGGGTTGGGCTCCGAGAGCCCCTCGCGGATGAACGCCGGAAGGATCAGGTCTGCCGGGGCAAGCCGGTGCTCCGCCGTGAGCCTGCGCATGGCGGGGGTGGTGCGGAGCCGCCGGGGGCGGTGGTGCGGAAAGCTCATGTCTTGTCCTTCACTGTGGGCCTGCTGTTGATGAGTGGATGTTGGGGGCAACGGCCCGGATGACGGCGGCCACGAGCCCTTCCGGTGTGGCCTCCCGCGCCGTGGCAGCCACGGCGAGTCCCAGGGCTTCCGCCTCAGCCGCTGTCGCCGGGCCGATGGCCACGAGGCGGCAGGAGCCGAGCGGCGCCAGGGTGGCGCCGATGCGCCGCACCGCGCTGGGTGAGGCGGCGACGACGGCGGCCAGGGCTCCGTCGTCGATCTCGGCTTTCGCTTCGGCGGGCGTCAGCAGCGGCAGCGGGGCGGTGCCGCTGCTGCCGGTTCCGTCCAGTCCTGCGCCGAGGCGCCGCGCCGGCTCGGCCGGGAAGTCCACGGTGGAGTAGGCCACCACAGTGCGCACCCTGGCGCCCTTCGCGGCCAGCCCCCGGGCCAGGGCAGGGGCCGCGATATCGGCCTGCGGCAGCAGCACGGCGGCAGGGCCGCCGGGCCACCCGTTGACGATCCCGGCGGCTGAATGTTCCTGCTCCGGCTCGAAGTGCACGGCAATCCCCGCAGCCTCAAGCGCCTTCCGGCTCGCGGGGCCCACAGCGGCAACCCGGGTTCCGGCCGGAAGCCAGTCGCCCAGTTCCACAGCGCGCTCTGCCGCCTTTTCCTGCAATGCCAGGACGGTGGTGGCACTGCTGACCACGAGCCACTCAAAGGTGCCCGCGCCCAGCGCCTCGAAGGCGTCGTCAAGCGCCGCCTGGTCCGGGGCGCGTTCGGCGGCCGTCAGCGGCAGCAGGAGGGGAACGCCGCCGGCCAGCCGCAGTGCCTCCGCGAGGGGCCCGGACCGCTCGGGGCTCCGCGTCACCAGGACCCGGCGCCCGTCCAGCAACCGTTCTTCCGGCGGACGTTCTTTCAGCGGGTGTTCGCCCGCCCGGTGCTCCCCGCTCGTCGTTCCCATACGGTGGCCGGCTGCGGTCAGGAAGCCGTCAGGTCCGCGATGTCCGCAGCCCCCGCTGCCAGCAGAACCTCGGCCAGTTCGATTCCGAGCAGGGTGGCTCCCACCTCGGTGAGTCCGTCGGTCGCCCGCTTGTCCCGCACCGACGCGGTGCCATCCACGGCGCAGACCACGGCTTCGAGGTGGAGCATGCTGCCCTTCCGGTAGGCGTACGCACCCACAGGGGCGGCGCAGCCTGCCTCGAGCCGGGCAAGCAGCGCGCGTTCGGCCGTGACCGCAAGCCTGGTGTCGGCGTCGTCAAGGGCGGCCAGCGCCTGGGCGAGCACGCCCTGCGACCCCTCGGTGGAGCCAGCACGGCGCGGCGCCTCGCCGGTGCGGCATTCGATGGCCAGCGATCCCTGGCCGGCTGCCGGGAGCATGATGTCCGTCTCCAGGTATTCGGTGACGGTGTCCAGGCGGCCAATCCGTTCCAGTCCCGCGGCGGCCAGGACGACGGCGTCGAGGTCGCACGACTTCCCGGCAACCACCGCGTCCGTGGCGTTGCCGGGCAGCCCGGGCACCCGGCCCAGCCGCGTATCCACGTTGCCGCGGATGTCCACGATGTCCAGGTCGGGGCGTACTGCGCGGAGCTGCGCTGCGCGGCGGGGTGAGCCGGTGCCGACGCGGGCGCCCTTGGGAAGGTCGGCCAGCTTGAGCCCGTCGCGGGCGCAGAGGACGTCCCGGACGTCCACGCGGGGCGGGGTGGCGGCCAGCGCCAGCCCCGGGGCGGAGCCAGTGGGCAGGTCCTTCAGGGAGTGGACAGCCACGTCGCACTCGTTCCGCAGCAGCGCGTCGCGCAGCGCGGCAACGAAGACGCCGGTGCCGCCCATCTGGGACAGCGAGCCGGTGAGCACGTCGCCGTCGGTCCGGACATGGACGAGTTCGACGTCGAAGCCCCCGACGGCGGCCAGCCGGTCGGCCGTCTGCTGGGTCTGGGTCAGGGCGAGCTTGCTCGCCCTGGTGCCGATCCGTACCGTCACTTCGCGTCCTGCCCGGCGGCCGGGTAGGGATCGTGCCCCTGGCCGACGGTGGTGTCTGCACCGGCTATGGTGGGCTTTTCGCCGCGGAAGTTTTCGCAGCAGCCGGGACGGCATACGTCGTACCAGGGCCCGAGGCCGGTGACGGCCTGGCGGTCCGGGATGTTGTTGGCCACCGTGCGTTCGCAGATCAGCTCCACGAGCCCCTCGACAAAGCGGCGGTGGGTGCCCGGCGTGGGCACGCGCGTGGCCGCGAGGCCGAGATCGCGGCAGGTCTGCAGGGCTTCGGTGTCGAGGTCCCAGACCACCTCCATGTGGTCGCTGACAAAGCCCAGTGGCACGATCACGATGCCCGCGACGCCCTGCTTGGCGAGTTCCTCGATGGCATCGTTGATGTCCGGCTCCAGCCACGGGATATGCGGGGCACCGGACCGCGACTGGTAGACGAGGGACCACGGGGCGGACAGGCCGGAATCGGCTTCCACGCGGCGCATGATCTCCGTGCCGTTGGCGAGGTGCTGGGCCACGTAGGCGGAATCCTCCGCGAACTCGCGGGGCTCGTCCTCGGAACGGCCGGCCGCCACAGCATCCCGGGTGGGGATGGAGTGGGTGGCGAAGAGAACGTGGATGGGGGCGTCAGGCTTGCCGGCGGCGGCAAGCTGCGCGCGCACCTCGGCAACTCCCTCGGCGGTACCCGCAATGAAGGGTTCCACGAAGCCGGGGTGGTCGAAGTACTGGCGGACCTTATCCACTTCCAGCCTGCCGTCGAGCCCGGTTTCAGTCAGGGCCATGCCGATGTCCTCGCGGTACTGGCGGCAGCTGGAGTAGCAGGAGTACGCGCTCGTGGTGAGCATGAGCAGCCGGCGGTGGCCGGCGTCGTACGCGTCCTGGAGGGTCTGCGGGATGTAGGGGTCCCAGTTGCGGTTGCCCCACAGCACGGGCAGGTCGATCCCGCGCGCGGCCAGCTCAGCCTCGAGGGCGGCCTTCAGCTCGCGGTTCTGCTGGTTGATCGGGCTGATGCCGCCGTTGGCGCGGTAGTGGTGGGATACCTCTTCGAGGCGCTCATCGGGGATTCCCCGGCCGCGGGTGACGTTGCGGAGGAACGGGATGACGTCGTCCTGGCCTTCAGGGCCACCGAAGGAGGCGAGGAGGACGCCGTCGTATTCCTTGGGGGCCAACCTGCCGGTCTCGGTGAGGTTCGCGGGGTCTTCCTGCGGGGCCAGCGGACTCATGCGAGGACCTCGGCGATCTCGCCCGCGGTGATCCGCCGCCCGGTGTAGAAGGGGATCTCCTCGCGCACGTGGTTGCGCGCTTCGGTGGAACGCAGGTGGCGCATCAGATCCACGAGGTCCACAAGCTCGGGTGCCTCCAGGCCGAGGATCCATTCCCAGTCGCCGAGCGCGAAGGATGACACGGTGTTCGAAATGACCTGCGGGAAGTCGCGGCCCAGCAGGCCGTGGTCGCGCAGCATCTGGCCGCGCTCGTTCTCGGGCAGCAGGTACCACTCGTAGGAGCGGACGAACGGGTACACGCACAGCCACTCGGCCGGCGCCACTCCGCGTGAGTACGCCGGGGTGTGGTTCTTGGCAAACTCCGCTTCACGGTGCACGCCCATGGCGGACCAGACGATTTCAGTTCCAGCGAACAGCTTGCTGCGGCGGATGTCACGGATGGCCTGCTGCAGCGCCTCGGGCTTGGGGCCGTGCAGCCAGACCATGACGTCGGCGTCGGCGCGCATGGCGGACACGTCGTAGCTGCCGCGGTGGGTGACCCCGCCCTCGGCCAGGCGCGCCACCAGGGCGTCGAAATCCTCGGCGGCATCGGCGCTGCGGAGGGCCTCGGCGGAGCGCTTGAAAACGGTCCAGAGGGTGAAGAACTGCTCGGCTGATTCTTCGGTTTTGGTGACAGATTCGGCAGGAGTGTGGCTCATGGTTACTATCCTGCCCCTTCCATGCGGCCTAAGTCGAAAAACTCAACTTCTACGCTGTGTAGAAGTGGCTAATTTCACAGCGACCGCCGGATCCGTACTGCCGCCACACCGGCTGCCCCGGCAAGCGCGAGGAGCCCTGCACCCCACCACACCTGCGGCTCAATGGTTCCGCTCCGTGACACGCCCATGACGGCACTCTCCGCCGGCCCGCGCGTGTATGGCGAGCTGATCATGGCCATGTTGGTGGGTCCCGCGAACTGCGCGGAGCCCCAGACTCCGCCGGCAACCCCCCCGGCCGAGCGTCCCCGCTGGCCGGCGCCGGCTGACAGGCCCGCGATCTCCCCGAACGGGCTGGCGGCCGCGGACGGGGCTTCGGCGGTCGCAGCGCTTTGGGAACTGCCGACGGCCGGCGCCGGGGATCCCGCGGTTCCGGTTGCCGGGGATCCGGGGGCGGATCCGGCGGGGGAAGAGCCGTCGGTTCCGCCCGACGATCCTGGCCCATTGCCCGACGGCGACGGTGTTCCCGACGGCGCTGGGCTTCCCGAGGACTTCGTGCCCGAGGGCTGTGTTTCCGATGGCTCAGGCGCTTCCGGAGTCCCTGATGGGCGGGAGGGCCGGGAGGGCGTCGCCGTCCCGGAAGAAGTCGGGGCTCCAGAAGAGGTCGGCGCGGGCGACGGCGCCGGCTCTGTGTCACCTGGATCCGACGGCGTCGGAGCGGCCTGCGTGGGCGTGGCCGAGGCAGTAATCGACGGGTCAGGCGTCGGTCTGGCTGTGAAGGTCACAGATGGAACAGGCATCGGAACCAGCGGCGCAAGCGACGGTGGCAGCGATTTTGACGGCAACGGCGCTTCCGAGGGCGATGGCTCGTCCGCGGTGGGCCCGGTGGGGCCGCCTGCACGGCCCTCCGATTTACCGCCGTGCGACTTACCGCCGTGCGGAGTGCCCTCTCTCTTGCCGTGATTCGACAGGGCCGCCGCCGCCCAGGCCTCGAGGCCCGCGGCGTCGGCAGTGGCGCCGAGCCCCGTTCCGGCAGCAGCACCGCCCTGGTCGGGCTCCGCCAGCAGGTCGGATACAGGCAGGTCGGACGCAGCAGCGTTGGATGCAGGAACCCCTGCGGACAAGACCAGTACCGCTCCGAACGCTGCCGCTGCTGTGCCGCGCCGAAGTCCCCCATGGAAACCAGTCAGCGAACGAAAACCATCGGACTTCTGATTGACCATAGTCATCGACCCTAGACACAATTTTGCGCCGGGGAAAACTTGCGGAAGGTCCCCCAGGAAGGTATCGCGGGCGGCAGGAAAGCTGCCTTCCCGCAGCCGACCGCGAGAGCCGGGACGGCTACGCCAGGAAGGCCGTGACTTGTGTTTTCGTGTCGGCCACCACAGCCGCCAGCCCGTTACCGGCAAGCCAGCCGCCGACCATCAGCAGCCCGTCCGTGCCGGCGCAGATCTGCCGGACTTTGGCGACCCGCTGCCGGTGCCCCACAGCGGCAAAAGGCAGCGCCCCGGCCCAGCTGACGACGTCCCAGTCCACCAGCGCCTCCCGTGTGACGGGCACCGTCAGCAGCGCTGACGCATCCTGCAAAGCCGTGTCAAGCAATGCCTCATCCGACTCCGATTCCGGCCCCGGCGCAGCGGGGGCCGCAGCGGCTGACGCACCTTCGCTGCGCCCGTAGGAGAGCCGCAGCACATGCCTGCCGGGTCCGGCCGCGTCCGCCACCCAGTCCCATTTGCCGGTGGCATGGGTGAGGGCCTTCGCCCGGATTCCCTCCGTTTGCGGCGCCACCAGGATTCCCGTTCCGCGCGGACGACCGTCCAGCGAGGGGAGGTCAACAACGAGTGTCACAAGCTTGACCACAGGCCCGGGCGCGGGCTGATGCCCGGCCAGCGCCGGGACCGCTTTCCCGAGGAGCCGCACGGCCGATGGTCCGTCCAAGGCAACCACCAGGACGTCAGCCTTGTAGCTACTCTCCCCCGCCGCCACCGTCCAGCCCTGCTGCGTCCGTGCAGCGTCAGTGGCCGCTGTCCCCGGCATCAGCTGCACGCCGCGCGCCCTGAGGTCCGCCACGAGCTCAGTGACGAGGGTGTGCATGCCGCCCTTCAGGCCGGCGACGGCGGAGCCTGCCTTGGCAGGTTTGGCGTCCGTTGGTGCGCCCTGCGTTGGCGTGGCTTGCGTTCCTGTCCCCTTGCGCTGGGCAGCCACGGCGGCGGCCAGCGAGCCGTGCCGGGCGATGCCCGCGCGCAGCCCCGGCGCCACCATGTCGACGTCGAGCAGACCAGGGTCAGCCGAATGCACGCCGCCCACCACGGGTTCAACCAGCCGTTCCAGGACGCGGCGTCCCATCCGGGCCCGCACCAGCGCGGAGACGCTGGAAACCTCGGCGGTGGTCCCCACGGAGGCGGGCAGCAGTTTGTCCAGCGAGGCGCGCAGGGAACCGCCGAGGCCCAGCGAGCGCCGGACCTCCGGGTCCCACGGATTGGCCGGGATACCCAGCACGCCGGTCTTGGGAAGCTCGCGGGGTCCGCCCGGCAGCTGCACCCAGGCGCCGCCGGGCCGTGGGGCAACGATATGTCCGCCCAGTCCGAGTTCCGCGGCGAGGTCGGCCACCGCAGTGGAGCGCGTGGCAAAGGACTCGGCCCCGCTGTCCAGGGTCAGCCCCGCAACGTCATGCCTGCCGACGCAGCCTCCCCAGGCTTCGGCAGCTTCCAGCACCGTGGTGTGCAGGCCCGCCCGGGCCAGTTCCCGGGCGGCCAGGAGCCCGGAGACGCCGCCTCCGACCACCAGTGCAGTGCGGCCGGCGGCCGGAGGACTGCCCGCAGCCACAGCCCTTTACTCCGGGGAGATGGAGTGGATGAGTTCGACGACGCGCGTCAGGACGCCGGGGTCCGTTTCCGGCGGCACGCCGTGGCCGAGGTTCAGCACGTGGCCGGGAGCGGCCGCCCCCGAGGCGATGACCGCGCGGACGTGCGCCTCGAGGACCTCCCACGGGGCGGACAGCAGCGCCGGATCGATGTTGCCCTGCAGCGGGACGATGCCGCCCAGCCTGCGGTTGGCCTCCTCCAGCGGCAGCCGGTAGTCCACGCCGACGACGTCAACGCCGACGTCGCGCATGGCCACCAGAAGCTCGGAAGTGCCGGTGCCGAAGTGGATCAGCGGCGCGCCCAGGTCACGGACGTGGTCCAGGGCGCGTGACGAGGCTGCGGCAACGAAACGGGTGTAGTCGGCGAGGCCAAGGGAGCCTGCCCACGAGTCAAACAGCTGGCCCGCGGAGGCGCCCGCCTCCAGCTGGGCGCGCAGGAACAGGCCGGAAGCATCCGCGGCCCAGTTGGCCAGCGCCGTCCATGTCTCAGGGTCGGCGTGCATCATGGTGCGCGGTCCAAGGTGGTCCCGGGAGGGCCGGCCCTCCACCATGTACGCGGCCAGAGTGAAAGGCGCGCCCGCGAAGCCGATGAGCGGGGTCTTGCCGAGCTGGTCCACGGTCAGCCGGACGGCTTCCCGGATGGGTTCCAGCGACTCCTCAGTGAGGCGCGGCAGGGCGGCGACGTCGGCGGCAGTCCGCACGGGCTTATCCAGGACCGGCCCCACGCCGGGCACGATGTCGACGCCGACGCCGGCCAGCTTCAGGGGAATGACAATGTCGGAGAAGAAGATGCCCGCATCAACGTCGTGCCGGCGCACCGGCTGCAGGGTGATTTCCGAGGCAAGTTCGGGGCGCAGGCAGGAATCCAGCATGGCGACGCCCTCGCGGAGCTTCAGGTATTCCGGCAGCGAACGGCCCGCCTGGCGCATGAACCACACCGGGCGGCGGCTTGGCTTGCCGCCGCGGTACGCCGTAATAAGCGGAGAGTCGGCAGTGCGTCCGTCGCGCAGCGGATGGCCTGCGTCGAGTCCGGTACCGGCGGGGGTTACAGCGCTAGAAGTCATGCCTTTGATTGTGCCCAAAATCGCCCCTAAAAGATAACGACAGCCTGTCACCCGCGGCAGTCCCATCAACGGGTGGCAGGAATCACACGCCCGGAAACCGGGGATCCGGACCAAGGGTTGTTCTACGCGCCTGCGAAAAAGCTATGATTGTCGTGCTGTGGTTCTTTTCTCATTGGTGGCTACACACGCCGACATCGACCTCGAAACCGTTGCTCAGCTAAGCAACGGTTCTTCTGGCATTGCCACGTCCGCCCTCGCCGGTTCGCCGGCGGTCAAGGGTGCGGTTGTCCTTGCCACCTGCAACCGCTACGAAATTTACGGCGAAGCGTCGCACGCCGACGACGTCGAGGCCGCACGCGCCGCCCTTGTCGGCCAGATCAGCGATTCGAGCGGCCTCAGCGAGCAGCTGGTGTCCCGGTCGTTCAGCACCCGCACGGGCCCCGAGGTGACCGAGCACCTCTTTGCTGTGAGCTCCGGACTCGACTCCGCCGTCGTCGGTGAGCGTGAAATTGCCGGGCAGGTGCGCCGGGCCCTGATCACGGCCCAGCATGAGGGGACCGCCAGCGCCGGGCTGGTCCGCCTGTTCCAGGCCGCCTCCAAAACCGCCAAGGATGTCGGCGCGCAGACAGCCCTCGGCTCCCGCGGCTTGTCCATCGTTTCGGTCGCTCTCGACCTCGCCGCCGACCTTTCCGAAGAGACCGACTGGTCGAAGAAGAAGGTCGTGGTGTTCGGCACCGGCGCCTACGCCGGAGCCACCATGGCCCTGCTCCGCGAACGCGGCTGCCGCGATATCGCGGTGTTCTCATCGTCAGGACGCGCGGCCACCTTCGTGGCAACACGCGGCGGGACCGCCCTCGACGGCGACACCCTGCACGCCGCCGTCGCAGCCGCCGACGTCATGATCGGCTGCAGCGGCTCGGACACAAGGGTGGAAGCCACCGAGCTCGCCCAGGTCCGCGCCGGATCCACCCAGCCGCTGATCGCCATCGATCTCGCGCTCACCCACGATTTTGATCCCGCGGTCGGAGAACTCGACGGCGTGGAGCTGCTGACCCTCGAGTCCGTGCGGCTCGCAGCGCCCCAGGAACAGGCAGAGTCACTCGCGCAGGCCAGCAGCATGGTTTCCGGCGCCGCTCAGGCGTTTGAACAGGAACGTGAGGCGCGCTCCGTGGACTCGGCCATTGTGGCCCTCCGCCGTCACACCATGAACGTGCTCGATGCGGAAATGGAAAAGGTGCGCGCCCGCCACGGCTGCACCGCCGCGGCCGAAGAAGTGGAGTTTGCGCTGCGCCGCATGGTGAAGCAGCTGCTGCATGTCCCCACCGTGCGCGCCCGCGAACTGGCGTCCAACGGACAGCAGGACGACTACGTCGCGGCGTTGGAAACCCTGTATGGCATCACCGTCGAGCAGCCAGCTGCCGCGTCCAAGGCCGAGTGCCCTGTGGACCACAGCGCACTCGCTGCGGGCACCCTGAACACTACTACTACCGGGCACCTGCAGGACTCCGCAGTACCGCACAAAAATGAGGCCCGCAGGAACTCCGCCTAACCTGCATATGTTCTGACAAACAGAACCCCACAAGCTTTCCATAGGTTCCCCGCGCAGCATTGACGTTGCCCGTGAAAACCATATTGGGGAGCCATCATGAATTTTGCTTCACCGGCCTCGGCCGTGCCGCCCCTGAGCCGCCGGCAATTCGGACTTATCGTGGGCGGTGGAGCGCTCCTGCTGGTAGGCGGTGGAACTTACGGCGTCGTGTCCCGCAGCAGACCCGGCGGCGGAGCCGGGCTCTCCACAACTTTCGGCACAGTGTCGCTCGTCGACGCCGGACGCCTGGCCCGGCTCGATGCGCAGGGGCGGCCTGCTGCCACGCCGCTCGCCTCGGCCGTATCCCAAGTCACGGACGGAACGCGAAGGGCCGTTGCAGCAGGCCAGCCGGGAATCCAGCGCGTTTCCAGCCGCCAGGATGCCGCGGTGGACGACCACCACGGCGACCCCCTCCTGGACTCAGACTGGCCGCAGCCTGGAAACTTCACGTGGGGAGACGTCGTCGTGCTCGAAGTGGCACTCACCAATGTCCGGTCCGAACCGGTCCTGTTCAGCCCGGGACAGCTGCGCCTCAAGCTGCTGCCCTCCGGCATCACGGTCGCCCCGCAGGACGCCGACCGCGGTCCGGGCACGATTGCCGCCGGTGCCAGCGAGAAGGTCTGGATCAGTTACCTGGCCCCGCACGATTCGGTGGCCATGGAAATCGAGTACACGGGGCTGGAGGACGATGCCCCGCAGGCGCTTGCGCTTCCGTTGCTGACGGTCGCCAAGGTACTCTCATGAGCCCGCTGGTGCCTTCACATCGACGACGGATGCCGATCCCGGTTACGGCACGGTGAGGCAGGCTGGATCAGTAGACCGGCTTCTGCGGCTCCACGTCACGCACCCAGGCGAGGATGCCGCCGTCGAGGTGGCTGACGCGCTCGTAGCCGGCCTTCCGGGCGGCTGCCAGCACGGCGGCAGACCGTGTCCCGGCCTTGCAGTGGAACACGATGTCCCTGTCCTGCGGCAGCTCGCCCCAGGCCTCACCGGAGAGGATCCGCCCCTGCGGGATCAGGACGGACCCGTCGATCCGGACAATGTCGTACTCCCCCGACTCGCGCACGTCCACCAGGTCGAAGTCCTTCAGCCCGGCCTGCCGCGAGGCCAGCATCGTGGCCAGCTGCGTTGCCGTCACGGTGTGCCCGGTGTCGGCTGTCTCCGCCGGGGCGACGCCGCAGAAGGCCTCGTAGTCGGTGAGTTCCGTGATCCGCGGGACGTCCGGGTCCTTGGACACCCTGATCTCGCGCCAGCTGCCGCCCAGGGCGTCGTACAGCGCCACCCGGCCCAGCAGGGAGCGTCCGACGCCGGTAATCAGCTTGACGGCCTCCGTCACCATCAGCGATCCGACGGCCGCGCACAGCATGCCGAACACGCCGCCCTCTCCGCACGACGGCACGGAACCGGCCGGCGGCGCCTCCGGGTAGAGGTCGCGGTACGTGGGGCCGTGCTGTTCCCAAAAGACGCTGACCTGCCCGTCGAAGCGGAAGATGGACCCCCACACGTATGGCTTGCCGAGGATCGCGGCGGCGTCGTTCACCAGGTAGCGCGTGGCGAAGTTGTCCGCCCCGTCCAGGATGAGGTCGTATTCGGCGAAAAGCTCCAGGGCGTTGGAGGCATCGAGCCTGACGTTGTGCAGGCGGACGTCCACCAGCGGGTTCAGCTCCGCGATGGCGTCGCGGGCGGACTCGATCTTGGGCCGGCCCACGTCCCGCACACCGTGGATGATCTGCCGCTGCAGGTTGCTCAGGTCCACCGCGTCGTCGTCGATGATCCCGATGGTCCCCACGCCGGCTGCGGCAAGGTAGAGCAGCGCCGGCGAACCCAGTCCGCCCGCCCCGATGACCAGCACTCGCGCGTTCTTCAGCCGGCGTTGGCCGAGTGCGCCGATTTCGGGAATGATGAGGTGCCGGGAATACCGCTCCACCTCTTCGGTGGAGAGGCCGGGAGCGGGATCGACGAGGGGGCCCGGGAGCGTGCGGACTGTATTTGCCGTGGACGGAGAAGCCATACTTCAATGTATGCCTGAAGATACCGCGCGGTCATATTACCCCCGGGTAAAGTGAAGTTAACTGCAAAGGAAAGAAGGCCAACAGTGGTTCATCATGCACCGGTTGATCGAACTCAGGCCGCGCAATCCAATGCCGGCCCCGTCCGCGCCTCCGGCCAGCGTTCCGCCAGGCTGCCGCGCGACGAGCGCCGGGCTCAGCTGCTGGCCGCAGCCCAGGAGGTTTTTGTCGCCAACGGGTACCACGGTGCCGCGATGGACGAGATCGCGGAAACGGCCCGCGTCAGCAAGCCTGTGCTCTACCAGCACTTCCCGTCGAAGCGTGAGCTGTACCTTGCCCTGCTGGACAGCCATCTCGAGGCACTGACCGAGCTCATGCTCGGGGCAATGAACTCCACCACGGACAACAAGGAACGCGTGCAGGCCGTCATGCGCGCCTATTTCCGTTTCATTGACAGCGATGACCAGGCACACCGGCTGGTGTTCGAGTCCGACCTCATCAACGACGCCGATGTCAGCTCGCGCCTGGAGACGTTCAACAAGACCTTCGCCGAGGCCATAGCGCGGATCATCGCCGAGGACACCAAGCTCCCGCTGCTGGAGGCCCAGCTGCTGGGACGCGGGCTGGCGGGCATGGCCCAGGTCAGCGCGCGCTACTGGCTCGAAACAGACGGAGATCTCGATCTCGATGTGGCCAGCGACCTGATTTACCGTTTAGCTTGGCGCGGAATCTCTCGCTTCCCCAAAGAGACCTAGACTACAAATGAAACTACCTTTGAAATTTCAACCTTGACTGGCTGGGAGGCCTTGCTGTGGAAGTAAAGATCGGCATTCAGAACGTCGGCCGTGAAATTGTGCTGGAATCGGCACAGGATGCTGACGCTGTGGCCAAAGTAGTGGCCGAGGCCATCGCCAAGGGCAGCGAGCTGCGCCTGAACGACGAGAAGGGCCGCCAGATCATCATCCCGGCAAACGTCCTCGGCTACGTCGAAATCGGCGCAGAGGAAGTGCGCCGGGTCGGCTTCGGCGCCCTGTAGGCCGAGCAGTGCTGTCCCTCGTGATCGTGGTCCTGGTGACCGCTGCCGCCGGGTTCGTCGTCTGGGCCAACGACCGGCGCCACACCAAGTACGGCATCCTCGTGCCGGCGGGCACCGCTGCCGCGGTGGGCATGCTCGCCTGGATCATCTGCATCTGGGCGGGGCTAGGCTACCAGCCCGGCCTGACCTGGCTGTCCTGGGTCCTGCCCATGGCGGCCGGGACGGCTGCTGCCCTGGCGGTGGCGGTCTACCTCGGCCGGGCACGCGCCAGGCAGGACACCCAGCGGCTGACGGCAGCGCTGAAAATTTAGCTACCGCAGGATCTGGGCGGCGCCAGCTCCCCTGGGCATCAGTGACCACCACCCAAGCGGGTGCGTGGTCACTGTCCTTTAAGTGGTCGGCCAACTGGGGCAGTGGCACGACCGGTTACTCAATACATCGGCTGATGTACCGTTGAACGTATGCAGACTCTGACACACGCTCCGGTGCTGGCCCGGTTCGGGTACGCGGTCTCCGACCCGACGCGTGCACGGATCCTTCTGGCACTGGCCGATGCGCCAGCCTACCCCTCTGACCTTGCTGATGCCCTGACGGTGTCGCGCCAGAGCATGTCCAACCATTTGACCTGTTTGCGCGGCTGCGGCCTGGTGGTGGCTGTCCCGCACGGCAGGCGGACGCGGTATGAGCTCGCCGACTCCCGGCTGGGTCACGCCATCCGGGATCTGATCGGAGTGGTGCTTGCCGTGGATCCAGCGTGCTGCGCACCTGACGGGACGTGCCTGGCATGAGCGCTGTGCAGGCGTCACCGGCGCCGGCTCGGCGCTCGGTCCTGAACCGCCGTATCCGCCTCTTCGCGGCGGCCACGATCACCTACAACGTGGTTGAAGCCGCGGCGGCCCTGTGGGCCGGCGGCGTCGCGGACTCCTCCGCGCTTATCGGATTCGGGCTGGACTCGGTAATCGAGGTTACCTCCGCCCTTGCTTTGTCATGGCAGTTCTCCTCTAAGGACCCTGAGCGACGGGAACACCTCACCCTGCGGATAATCGCCCTGTCCTTCTTCGCGCTGGCGGCGTTCGTCTCCGTTGACGCCATCCGGTCCCTGGCCGGCGGCGGGGAGGCCCAGCATTCGACCCCCGGGATCGTGATCGCCGCGCTGAGTTTGGCCATCATGCCTGTTCTGTCCTGGCTGCAGCGCCGGGCCGGCCGTGAGCTGGGCTCCAAGACTGCTGTTGCCGACTCCAAGCAGACGCTGCTTTGCACATACCTCTCCGCGGTCCTGTTGATCGGCCTCGTCCTGAACAGCACGCTGGGCTGGTGGTGGGCCGACGCCGGCGCCGCCCTGGTGATCGCGGCGATCGCCGTCCGTGAGGGTGTCAATGCGTGGCGCGGGGACGTGTGCTGCACGGTCCCGCAGGCGGTGCCCGGTGAAGACCAGGAAGCATCGTCTGCGCCGTCCGCGGACGGCTGCTGCGACGGCTGCACAGCATCAGAACCGGCGCCTGCACTACAGGTACTGGGCCTGCCGCTGGTCCGCCGGGACAACCCCGACCAGGAAAGCATCCACCACTGATGCCGCAAACGACACAAGCCACCCCCACACCTTCCAAGCCTGGAGACCCGGCGCGGAAGGCGCGTCTGGTTATCTGGATCCTGCTCGGGGTCATCGTCGCCGCCGGCGTCATCTGGTACACCGTGTTCAACGCGACCAAGGCCGCCCAGCCCGCCGCGCAGCCGGTCGCCGACGCCCAACTGGTCCGCGAAGACAGCCACCGCGTCACTTCACCTCCCACCGAGAAGGCCCAGCTCGTGGAGTTCCTGGATTTCGAATGCGAGTCCTGCCGGGCGGCGGTGCCGCTGGTGGAGGAACTGAAGAAGGAATACGGGGACCGCATCACCTTCGTGAACCGCTACTTCCCGCTGCCGGGCCACCGGAACTCGGGCACAGCTGCTCTGGCAGTGGAAGCAGCCGCGCAGCAAGGCAAATACCAGCAGATGTACACCAAGATGTTCGAGACCCAGCCGCAGTGGGGAGAGAAGCAGGCGTCTCAGGGACCCCAGTTCCGCACCTTCGCCCAGGAACTCGGCCTGGACATGCCTACATATGATGCCGCGGTCGCGGATGAGAAAACCAAGGACCGGATCCGCAAGGACATCGCCGACGGCACCGCCCTCGGCGTGACCGGCACTCCGACGTTTTTCCTGAACGGGGAAAAGCTGACCCTCAACTCCGAAGAGCAGTTCCGGCAACTGCTGGACAACGCCGCTAAATAGACCCCGGAGGCGCGGCAACGTCCGGACCGCGGCCTTCCTCGGTATGCAAGCAGAGCCGGTTCCCCTGGGCATCAGTGACCACTACCCAGTTGGGTGCGTGGTCACTGTTCATTTGTGCCCCGGTTGCCGCGGTCTTCTCCAGTACGGGTGCCGACTCGGCCTTGGAGCGGTGGACATCGAGATGCAGGCGGTTGTCGTTCGGCGTCAGCGTCTCCTGAAACCACACGCTTGGTCCGCGCCCGTAGGGGTCAACCAGGTCCCCGGACCGGCCCTTCCGGTAGCCGAGGGCTACCCGCCAGACCTCGGAAATTTCCGCCGCGTCATCCGTGTCGATGCCGATGTCCACCGTCCGGTACAGGCCGGGCTGGGCTTCGGCGCCCGCCGCCGAGGCGGCATCGCTGACGGAGGCGGCAGCACGGGTGTCCCGCGCGGACACCTCACCGCCGACGTCGTGGGAACTGAACCGGATGAACACCCGGTTATAGCGCCAGTCCAGGTCCGGATGGTGGTCCATGTCCTCTGCCAGACGCCCGACGGCGGCAATCAGCTCCAGTGCGACCGCCGCCGTCGGCGTCTTATAAACAGTGACAAGCCCGCCGAGACGGTAGCGCCAGTCGGGCAGCCCGGCGAGCGCTTCGTCGATCTGGGGTCGGGTGAGGATGTCGTCGCTGGCTGCCACAACTGGCTCCTGGGAAGTACCTGTTGAGCCGGCCGCACGCCAGCGGGCACGGGTTGGCCGGGCTTAGAGGAACTCCGCCCGGCCCTCCATGGCCGACGACGCCAAGGCATGCTCACGGCGCGGGATCCGCCCGGCCGCACGCGCCAGCCTACCGGCGATCACGGAGTGTTTGAAGGCCTCGGCCATGAGAACGGGGTTCTGGGCCCGGGTCACGGCGGTGGCCAGCAGCACGGCGTCGCACCCCACTTCCATGGCCAGGGCCGCGTCCGAGGCCGTGCCGATCCCTGCATCCAGGACCACGGGAACGGAGGCCCGTGACACGATCAGCTCGATGTTATGCGGGTTGAGGATGCCCAGGCCCGTGCCGATCGGCGCTCCCAGCGGCATGACCGCCGACGCACCGAGGTTCTCCAGCCGCAGCGCCAGGACGGGATCGTCATTGGTGTAGGCGAACACCTTGAAGCCCCGGTTGACCAGCTGCTCGGTGGCGTCCACCAGTTCCACGGCATCAGGCAGGAGCGTGTGCTCGTCGGCGATGACTTCGAGCTTGACCCAGTCGGTCTCCAGCGCTTCCCGGGCCAGCTCCGCCGTCATCACAGCGTCACGGGCCGTGAAGCAGCCGGCGGTGTTGGGGAGCACGCGGATGTTGTGGTCCACCAGCAGCTGGAACAACGAGCCGGTTTCGGCAGGCGAGTAGCGCCGCATTGCGACGGTGGTCAGCTGGGTCCCGGACGCGAGCAGCGCTGCGCCGAGACCGTCCAGGCTGGGAGCGCCTCCGGTGCCCATGATGAGCCGCGAGGTCAGCTCCACCCCGTCAATGACCAGGCTGTCTGCTGTTTCAATCACTGTTTCTGCCATCGTCCTTATCCTCCCTGGACTGCCGTGACAAGTTCGATCTCGTCGCCGTCTGCGAGTGCCGTGGCATGCCACTGGCTGCGCGGCACGACGGCCGAGTTGCGGGCCACCGCCACACCCAGCCGCTGGCCGTCGGCCGCCTGACCGCTGGCGGCCAGTTGGCGCCCCGTGACCTGGCTGACGAGTGAGGTGACGGAGGCGCCCTCGCTGATTTCCTGTTCGATGCCGTTCAGTGTGATGTTCATGCTGGTTCCTTGGTTTGGTCAAAGGTGACGCGGGTCAAATGCTGAGTGCAGCGGCAGATCCCAGAGGGTCTGGGAGCCCGGGTGAAAACCTGCCCGGCCGGAACTTGGCCCAGCGCGGATCGGTGATGCCGTCCATGAGCTGGCGACAGATGACCGCGGCGGCCGGGGTCATCAGGACGCCGTGGCGGAAGAAGCCGGTGGCGATGATGAGGCCCGCCACGTCCGTGCCGGCACCTTGCCCGCCGGCCGGTACTCGGCCCAGCAGCGGGGCGTTGTCCGGCGTGCCGGGCCGGGCCCGGGCGGTGGCTTCGAGCAGCTCGAGCTCTGCGACTGCCGGCACCAGCGCCTGGGCGTCGCGCAGCAGCTGGTAGACACCCCCGGCGCTGGTGCCCGGCACGCCGTCCTCACGCTGGGTGGCGCCGATCACCACCGTGCCGTCCCGGCGGGGCACCACGTACACCGGCACGCCCCGCACCATGCCGCGGACCGTTGCGGTGAGCAGGGGCTGCAGGTGTTCGGGGACCCTGAGCCTGAGGATGTCTCCGTAGACCGGGCGCAGCGGCAGCTGCAGGCCTTCCGGAAGGTTCTGCAGGCCCGCCGCGGCCAGGCCGTTGGCCACCACCGTCTCGGCCGCCGTGACGGACCCGCCGCCCGCCAGCCGTACCCCGCAGACCCGTGCGTCGTCCCAGAGCAGGCCGGCGGCGTACTCCCGCACCGCGTATCCCTCTGCTGCCGCATTTTCCTGACGTTGCGCGGCCAGCTCGGCAGCAAGGGCCCTGACGAGTCTGCGCGGATCCACCTGGTGGTCCGCCGGGATGTCGAGGGCGCAGGAGATCCCGGGGCTGACCAGCGGCTCCCGGGAACGTGCCTCGCGGATGGTCAGCGGTTCAACGTTCAGGCCGTGGGCCCGCTGCACGTCCCGCAGGTCCATCAGGGCCCGGCGGTCGGCCGGATCGGCACCCACTGCCAGGGTGGGCGTCGTCAGGTAACCGGCATCCACGCCGGAAGTGAGGGTGGCCGCAAACTCAGGCCATCTGGCGGAGGATTCCAGCATCAGTTCCAGGAGCCCTTCCTCCTGGTAATGCAGTTCGCTGACCGGGGCGAGCATGCCCGCCGCAGCCCAGCTTGCACCGCTGCCCGGGGCTTCATCTATGAGCACCACCGAACGGCCGGAGCGCCGTGCTTCCCAGGCGATGCCGTGGCCAACCACTCCGCCGCCAATGACGGCTACATCGGCCTCAAGTACGCCGGGCTCCAGGGGTCCCAGGGAGCGTTCATCGCCACTGGTTTTAGGGGGCATGGAATTCCTTCCCTACGCCGGTACTAACCGGATCAGGTCAAGCGGTCGGCTCTGACGCCCTCTCAGCCCTGCGTCTTTATGACAGCAGCAACGGGCTCCCGCGGTACCTGCCCAGTTTAGAGGAACTAAGGTGGTTGCCATGACCGTGCACTCTGCCCACACCGCTGCCCGCCTGTACCTCTGCACCGACGCCCGCAAGGACCGCGGAGACTTCGCGGACTTCGTGGACGCGGCGTTCGCCGGCGGTGTGGACATCATCCAGTTGCGGGACAAGAGCATCGAGGCAGCCGAGGAACTCGAGCTGCTGGAAGTAGTCCATGCTGCCGCCCGCAGGCACGGCCGGCTTTGGGCCGTCAATGACCGCGCCGACATCGCGTCCATAGCCGGCGCACCGGTGTTCCACATCGGCCAGAAGGACCTGCCGCTCCGGGCCGCCCGGAAGCTGCTGCACGATTCCACCGTGATCGGGCTGTCCACCCACAGCACAGACCAGGTGGATGCCGCCGTCGGCGCCGCCCACGGGCGCAGCGGCCTGGACTATTTCTGCGTGGGCCCGCTGTGGGCTACCCCCACCAAGCCCGGGCGCGCCGCCGTCGGGCTTGACCTGGTGCGCTACGCAGCGGAGGCCGTCCGCACCGCAAACGAGGAACGGGTCGGCGGCCTGCTGCTGCCCTGGTTCGCGATTGGCGGGATCGACCGCACCAACGTGGAGCAGGTCCTGGCGGCGGGAGCCAGCCGCATCGTCGTCGTGCGGGCCATCACCGAGGCGCCAGACCCGGCGGCAGCCGCGGCGGAACTGCTCGACGCCCTCGAAGCGACGTCCCCGGCCGCCGTCTCCTAAGCGGAGCGGCCTGCACGCGGGCGCAGAGAGGGCGCTGGGCTACCCGCTCAGGCCCAGCTGGACCATGCGCCGGGAGTGGTTCTCCACGACTTCGGCGGTGATGTCCCGGACCAGCTCGCGTGCTGTGGCGTCCGTGGCACCGGGCTCCGCCTCGACGAACAGCTCGCCAAGAAAGGCGTGTTCGTGGCCCACGCGCTGGGCCTGCGTGATCGCTTCGCCGAGGAGGCGCCGGCCCCACAGCGCCAGCCTGGACGCGAGCCGGGGATCGTCCGCCAGCGCCCCGCTGAGCCGATCCCGAAGCACGGCTGTGGCCTCTTCCGACGACTGGATCTGCTCAATGACGTCACGGGTTCCGGCATCCACAAACCGGGCCACGGCCCGGTAGAAATCGGCGGAGACCGTGTCCACCACGTAGGCCTTCATCAGGGACTCGTACCAGTCCGCCGGGCGGGTCCGTTCATGGAAGTGGTCCACGGCCAGCTGGAACGGCAGCATCGCATCTTCGACGTCGACGCCCATCCCGGCCAGCTTGGCGCTCACGAGCTCGTAGTGCTGGAATTCGAGGACGGCGATCCTGCCGAGCACGGCACGGTCGTGCAGCGTGGGTGAGTAACGGGCGTCCGACGAGAGCCGTTCGAATGCGGACAGTTCGCCGTAGGCCATCACGCCGAACAGGTCCGCGACGAAGCGGTCGTAGCGAGCGGTGTCAGCCGAGGATGTGCCCATAATCCAAGACTAACGGCGCAATTCGGGCTAACCTGATTTTCGTGTCACATCATCGGTTGTCGCCCAACGTCCACGAGCAGACCAACGCGCTCGAGGAGGCATTGAGCGCGCTGCGGACGGAGCTGGAGCTACCGGGGGAATTCCCCGAGGACGTGCTCAAGGAAGCCGAAGCGGCCGTCGCGGACCGGGGATTCCCGGCCCTGGACCTGACCGGAGTGGACTTCCTGACCATCGATCCGCCGTCGTCCACCGACCTTGACCAGGCACTGTTCATCGAACGGCTCGGTGAGGGCTACCGGATCCTCTATGCCATTGCCGATGTTCCGTCGTTCGTGCAGCCGGGCGGCGCTCTCGACGCCGAGACCCGCCGCCGAGGACAGACCTTCTATGCCCCGGACGGCCGGATCCCGCTGCATCCGGAGGTCATCAGCGAGAACGCCGGCAGCCTGCTGGCAGGGCAGCTGTGCTCCGCCTTCGTCTGGGAGTTCGAACTCGACGCCGCCGCCGAGGTGGTGTCGGTGCTGGTGCGCCGGGCCGCCGTGCGCAGCCGGGCCAAACTCAACTACAAGGGCGTCCAGGCAGAACTGGATGCCGGCACGGCCTCTCCCATCATGCAACTCCTGCGTGAGGTGGGGCGCAAGCGCGTCGACCTGGAACGGGCCCGCGGTGGGGCCAGCCTGAACATGCCGGAACAGGAGATCGTCCAGCTTCCCGACGGCGGCTACCGGATCGTGGCGGTCCCCCAACTGCCGGTTGAGGACTGGAACGCCCAGATTTCGCTCATGACCGGCATGGCAGCCGCTTCCCTGATGCTCAACGGCAAGGTGGGGATCCTCCGGACCATGCCTGCCCCGGATGAGCGCTCACTGAGCCACTTCAGGCGGCAGACAGCCGCGCTGGGCAAGCCGTGGGACGGGCAGGAAACCTACGGCGAGTACCTGCGCACCCTGGACCCCACCGACCACCGGCAATTGGCCATCCTCCACGCCGCAGGCATGCTCTTCCGCGGCGCCGCGTACACGCATTTCGACGGAACCGTTCCGGAGGACGCGGTCCAGTCAGCCATCGGCACGGCGTACGCCCACACCACCGCTCCGCTCCGCCGCCTCGTGGACCGCTTTGTGCTGGTCATCTGCGAGGCCCTGAGCAATGACCTGCCGGTGCCGGCCTGGGCCCGGGAGGCGCTCCCCTCGCTGCCCGAGATCATGGCCTACTCGGACCAGCTGGCGGCAAGGATGGAACGGCTTGCCCTGGACACTGTGGAAGCCGCGCTGCTGAGCAACCACATCGGGCAGGAGTTCGATGCAGTGGTGATCTCCGGGTCAAAGCCGGCCAAAAACGGCAACGGGAACGGCAGCGGCAACGGTAATGGCGGCAAGGGCGTGAACGGCAAGGGGAGCAACGGATCCGGCCCCTCCGGCGTGGTCCAGATCGCCGAACCGGCCGTGACGGCCAAATGTGAGGGAGAGATGGAACCCGGCACCAGGGTCCGGGTCCGGCTGGTCTCCTCGGACATCGCGACCCGCGAGATCCGCCTCGAACTCGTCGACTGAACCGCTCCTGCGGGCCGCAACTGTCCCCGCGGCGGCCCAAGTCAAGGAAAACACGGGTTTGCCAGTAGACTGGCTAGGTAGTAATGGATGCCCGGTCGTTGATTTCCGTAAATTGAATTCAACAAGCCCGCCCCTACGCGATCTTGAGTCACACCCGCCGGTCCCCAGTGCCGGCATTAGATAGCCCGCGATCGGCTTCCACTGGAATTGCTTGCGCGCCTGAGCGTGCTCCGGAACGGCCCCCGCGGCCGGCCCGTTGAGCAGGCGGCGCCAATGCCCAAATGAATAAGGAAACTCCCCTGTGAGTGAATTGCATACCCACCAGCTTCTTTCCGACGATACCGGCACCGAGACCATCGAGCCGGAAGAGACCATCATCTCGGACGAGAAGCCGCACGAAATAGCCGAAAAGTCGTTCGCCGACTTCGACGTCCGCGCCGACATCGTCGAGTCCCTGGCTGACGCCGGCATCACGCACCCCTTCCCGATCCAGGCCATGACGCTGCCCGTCGCGCTGTCCGGCCACGACATCATCGGCCAGGCCAAAACCGGCACGGGCAAGACCCTCGGCTTCGGCATTCCTGCGCTGCAGCGCGTGGTGGGCCGCGACGACGCCGGCTTCGACAAACTGCCCGCTCCCGGTGCGCCGCAGGCCATGGTGATCGTACCCACGCGTGAGCTCGCAGTGCAGGTTGCCAACGACCTGCAGGCGGCATCCCGCAAGCGCAATGCCCGGATTGCCACGATTTACGGCGGACGCGCCTATGAGCCGCAGATTGACGCACTGCAGAAGGGTGTCGAGGTGGTGGTCGGCACGCCGGGCCGCCTGATCGACCTCTACAAGCAGAAGCACCTGGTGCTCAAGAACGTCAAGATCGTGGTGCTGGACGAAGCTGACGAGATGCTGGACCTCGGCTTCCTTCCGGACGTCGAGACCCTGATCGCCGGCACCCCGCCGGTCCGCCAGACCCTCCTGTTCTCGGCCACGATGCCCGGCCCGGTCATTGCCATGGCCCGGCGGTACATGACGCAGCCCACCCACATCCGCGCCGCCGATCCGGACGACGAGGGCCTGACCAAGCGCGACATCCGCCAGCTCATCTACCGTGCACACAGCATGGACAAGACCGAGGTAGTCGCCCGGATCCTGCAGGCCCGCGGCCGCGGCCGCACCATCATCTTCACCAAAACCAAGCGCACCGCCGCAAAGGTTGCCGAGGAACTCGTGGACCGCGGGTTCGCTGCCGCCGCCATCCACGGTGACCTCGGCCAGGGCGCCCGCGAGCAGGCGCTCCGCGCCTTCCGCAACAACAAGGTGGACGTCCTGGTGGCCACCGACGTAGCAGCCCGCGGTATCGACGTCGACGACGTCACGCACGTTATCAACTACCAGTGCGTCGAGGACGAGAAGATCTACCTGCACCGCGTGGGCCGCACCGGCCGCGCCGGCAACAAGGGCACCGCCGTCACGTTCGTGGACTGGGACGACATGCCGCGCTGGGGACTCATCAACAAGGCACTCGGCCTGAGCGTCCCGGAGCCCGTCGAAACGTACTCCTCCTCGCCGCACCTGTACGAGGAACTGGACATCCCCGAGGGCACCAAAGGCCGGCTCCCGCGCAGCAAGCGCACCCTCGCCGGCGTCGATGCCGAGGTCCTGGAGGACCTGGGCGAGACCGGCAAGAAGAACAGCCGCTCCGGCGGCCGCGATTCCGGCCGCTCCGGCAGCAGGGAAGGCGGCAGCAGGGAAGGCGGCAGCAGGGAAGGCAGCCGCCGCAGCGGTGACGCGGGCAAGCGTTCGGGCGAGCGCCGCCGTCGTTCTTCAGACGGCCGTTCTTCAGATACCGGTGCGGACGCCGGAACCGGCCCCGCCGCCGCTGCCACTGCCACTGCAACTGTTGACGGCGAGCAGCCGGCGCGCCCGCGCCGCAACCGCACCCGCACGCGCCGCCGCAACGGAGAAGTGGTCTCCGGCGGCGAATCCGCCGCAACAGGCTCACAGCCCGGCACCGAGGCCCCATAGCCTCAATGACTGAAACTGTCTGGGCGCCGGACGGCAGCAACCTGGTGGTGCACGCGGATAACGCGGACTTCCTCCCCACGCTGCCGGACGGCGCCTTCACACTCATTTACGTGGACCCGCCGTTCAACACCGGCCGGGCCCAGCAGCGCCAGGAAACAAAGATGGTGCTCAACGCCGACGGCGACGGCGACCGGGTGGGCTTCAAGGGCCGCTCCTACGACACGATCAAAGGCGCCCTGCACCGCTACGACGACGCCTTCAGTGACTACTGGTCCTTCCTCGAGCCCCGTCTTGTGGAGGCCTGGCGGCTCCTGGCCGACGACGGAACCCTGTACCTGCACCTTGACTACCGCGAGGTGCATTATGCCAAGGTGATGCTGGATGCCATCTTTGGCCGCGAGTGCTTCCTGAACGAGATCATCTGGGCCTACGACTACGGTGCACGAGCCAAAAACCGCTGGCCCACCAAGCACGACAACATCCTCGTCTACGTCAAAAACCCGTCTAAGTACCACTTCAACAGCGCCGAGGTGGACCGGGAGCCCTACATGGCCCCGGGGCTCGTGACTCCGGCCAAGCGTGAGCTGGGCAAGCTGCCCACGGACGTCTGGTGGCACACCATCGTCTCCCCCACGGGCAAGGAAAAGACCGGATACCCCACACAGAAACCCGAGGGCCTGGTGCGGCGCGTGGTGGCCGCGTCCAGCCGCCCGGGTGACTGGTGCCTCGACTTCTTCGCCGGTTCAGGCACGCTTGGCGCCGTTGCGGCCAAGTTGGGACGCAGGTTCGTCTGCGTGGACCAGAACCAGCCGGCCATCGACGTCATGGCCAAGCGGCTCGGGGCGCACGCCGAGCTCGCGTCCTACCCGCCCAAGTAGCTCGCAGTTGTTGTCGTTTTGAGGCCCCAAAACGACAACTAATGCCAGTCAGTTGGGTTTAACGCACGACGGCGGTGCCCGAGCCCAGCTCCTCGATCCGGTCGAGGACGTCCGGGGCGGTCAGGTTCTCGCCCAGCCTGTTCGGCTTGCCCAGGCCGTGATAGTCCGAGGACCCGGTCACCACTAGCCCGTGCTGGGCGGCCAGCTTCCGCAGGAACTCCCGGCCCTCCTCGGGGTTGTCCCGGTGGTTGACCTCCAAACCGGCCAGGCCGGCGTCGATCATGTCGTGGTACGTGCTTTCACCCACCACCCGCCCGCGTGCGGAGGCGACGGGGTGGGCAAAGACGGGAACGCCGCCCGCGTCGCGGACCAGTTCGACGGCCAGCGCGGGCTCCGGCGCGTAGTGCTGCACGAAATAGCGCGAATGGGAGGTAAGGATCGAGGTGAAGGCCTCGGAACGGTCTGCTACCACTCCCGCCGCCACCAGCGCGTCGGCGATGTGTGGGCGTCCCAGCGTGGCCCCTGGCGCCACATGGTGGATCACGTCGTCCCACGTCAGGGGGTAGTCCTCGGCGAGGAGCGTGACCATGCGTTCGGCGCGGGTCAGGCGGGCGTCCCTGGCCTTCGTGATTTCCTCGAGCAGGCCCGGGTGCTGGGGGTCGTGCAGGTAGCTCAGGAGGTGGACGCTGATCCCGTGCTCCGTCCGGCAGGAAATCTCCATGCCGGGCACCAGCGCCACGCCGTTGTCAATGGCTGCCCGGGACGCTTCCGCCCAGCCGTCCGTGGAGTCGTGGTCCGTCAGCGCGATGACGTTCAGCCCCGCGGCCGCCGCGGCCGCCATGACCTCCGCCGGTGTCTCCGTACCATCGGAAATATTCGAGTGGGCGTGTAGATCTATCCTCACCAGCCCAGCCTAGTAGATGGGGCGCCCCTGTGGCCGGGAAGGGCGTGATTCACCCTCCCGCGCCGGTGTTGGCCTAAGCCGCTCGGCTGGTGAGACTATTGGACGGTGAACGATGCAGACAACACCCACAACGGTGAAAACACAGCTTCCCAGCCCCTGGAAGAGCGCGTCAACAACCGCTCCCAGCGGCCGAGTTCCGCCGCTTTCAAGGCCTTCATGGCCAGCAACTGGGCGCCCGCGCCGCAGGTGACCCCTGAACGGGAGGCCGTCGCCAGCCACGCCGCGAGAAGGCGCCGGGCCATTTCCGACCAGTTCAAGGGTGAACGCCTCGTGCTTCCGGCCGGGCCCCTGAAGGTCCGGTCCAACGACTGCGACTACCGGTTCCGGCCGCACTCCGGCTTCGCCCACCTCACCGGCCTCGGGCTGGACCATGAGCCCGACGCCGTGCTCATCTTCGAACCTGTAGGGGAAGGAAAGGGCGACGACGGCGGCAACCACCGTGCCACGCTCTACTTCCGGCCGCTGGCCGGACGGGACACCGAACAGTTCTACGCCGACGCGCGGTCGGGCGAGTTCTGGATCGGGGCGCGGCCCACGCTGGCCGAATTTGAGGCCCGGCTGGGAATCCCCACCGCCCACATCGACGAACTTGAGATGGCCGTCACCAAGAACGTCGGCGCCCCTGAAATCGGCGGCATCTCGGTCCGCCTGGTGCGCAAGGTGGACGAAAACATCGACGCGCTCGTGGACACTGCCCGCTACAACACCGCCAAGGACCCGGACAACTTGGACCTTGGCGTGCTCGACGCCCTCGACGAGAAGCTGTCCGAGGCACTCTCCGAGCTGCGGCTGACCAAGGACGAGTGGGAAATCGAGCAGATGAGGACCGCCGTGGCCGCCACCGTGGAAGGCTTTACCGAGGTGGTCAAGGCCCTGCCCCGCGCCCTGACGCACTTCCGCGGCGAACGCGTGGTGGAAGGCGCCTTCTTCGCCCGTGCCCGGGAGGAAGGCAACGAACTCGGTTACGACACCATCGCTGCCTCCGGCAACAACGCCACCGTCCTCCACTGGACCCGCAACACCGGCAAGGTCAACGCCGGGGAGCTCCTCCTGCTGGACGCCGGCGTCGAGGCCGATTCGCTCTACACCGCTGACATCACCCGTACGCTCCCGGCCAACGGCACGTTCTCGGACGTGCAGCGCAGAATCTACGAAGCGGTCCTGGACGCGGCCGACGCCGGCTTCGCGGCCGCCCGGATCGGCGTGAAGTTCCGCGACATCCACACCGCCGCCACCACTGTCCTCGCGGAACGGCTTGCGGAATGGGGCCTGCTCCCGGTCTCCGTCGAGGAGGCCCTCGGCGAGGACGGCCAGCAGCACCGGCGCTGGATGCCGCACGGCACCAGCCACCACCTCGGCCTCGACGTCCACGACTGCGCCCAGGCCAAGCGGGAACTCTACCTGGACGGCGTTCTGCGGGAGGGAATGGTTTTCACCATCGAACCGGGCCTCTACTTCAAGCAGGAAGACCTCGCCATTCCCGAGGAGTACCGCGGCATTGGCGTGCGCATCGAGGACGACATCCTGATGACGGCCGAGGGCCCCGTGAACCTTAGTGCGGCGCTCCCCCGCACAGCGAACGACGTCGAGGCCTGGATGGCAGGCATTTACCAGGAGGTCGACGCCAAGGGGTAGGGGGACAAACAAAGAAGGGACGGCCACCGGATGATCCGGTGGCCGTCCCCTTTTCTGCTGTCCTGGCCTTGCTGCTTGCTTTGGCTACTGCTGCTGCCCGTCCCGGCCCTGGTCGGCCTGGTTCGGATCCACGCGCACACCGTACTGCGGCCGGCCGTCCGGCAGATCCGGGTAGCGCACTGCCGACGCCGGGCGCTGGTCCGCTGCCGGCGCACCCTCCCCGGCCTGGCCCTGCTGGTGAGCCCCGTACTGCTGGCCGTCCCTGTAGGGCTGCTCCCCGTCATGCTGCTGGCCCTGCTGGCCTGTGCCATATTGCTGGCCTGTGCCATATTGCTGGCCTGTGCCATATTGCTGGTTGGGGTCCTGCGGCTGCCCGCCCTGTGCGTGCTGGCCTGTGCCGTACTGCTCGCGGGGCTCCTGGCTGCGCTGGCCGTAGGGGTCGTTCCAGCCCGCCGGCCGCTGCGGCGCCTGCCCCTGGGGCGGGCCCTGCGGCGGTCCCTGGTGCCGGCCCGGCTGCTGGTACGGCTGGTTCTGGTAGTCCTGCTGGTTCTGGTAGTCGTGCTGGCTGTGCGACGCCGGGCGCGCACCCGGGGTGGCGTCGGACGGCGTCATCGGGAGCTGCTGGAGCAGCCGGCGCGCCTCATGGGCGGCCTCGAAGGCCACGACGACGTCGTAATTGGTGGCAACCACCTGGCTGGTGGACGTGAAGTCGCGCTTGCCGCGCTGCATGGCGTAGGTGACGATCCCGAACAGCATGAAGAACGCCGCGCCCATCAGCACCGAGCTGATGATGGAAAACGTTCCCCCTGCAGGCGTGAAGAAGGACAGCATGACGCCAACGAAGAGGCCGAACCACATACCGCTCAGGGCACCGGAGAGCGCCACGCGCGGGTAGCTGAGCCGGCCCGTCACGCGCTCCACCATCTTGAGGTCGTTCCCCACGATGGACACCAGGTGCACCGGGAACTGCTGGTCGGCGAGGTAGTCCACGGCCTTCTGGGCGTCCAGGTAAGAGGTATACGAGCCCACAGTGTCCCCCGTGGGGACGGTCTTCGACTCGTCCGAGCCGTTGGGCGCAGCCTTCGGAGCACCAAAAATGTTAGCCATAACCCCATTCTTGCCCATAAGGATGGGTGAAAGCTGAAAATTCAGCTAAAAGAGAGCAGACTCGGTAGCCTGTAGAGGTGAGCACGAATCCTACCCGCGTCTTTGTCGCGCGCCTCTTGGGACTGGACGTCTTCGACCCATTGGGCGACCGTCTGGGGCGGCTGCGTGACGTCGTCGTGCTCTCCCGCGGAACCCGGGGCGCCCCGCACGTGGTGGGCATCGTCGTCGAAGTTCCCGGCAAAAAGCGCGTCTTCGTTCCCATGACCCGCATCACCTCCATCGACCAGACGCAGGTCATCTGCACCGGCCTGGTCAACCTCCGGCGCTTCGAACAGCGCGGCGCCGAGACCCTCGTGGTGGCGGAGATGTTTGACCGCCGCGTGACCCTGACGGACGGCAGCGGTGACGCCACCA
The DNA here is from genome assembly GCF_051965295.1 of Arthrobacter sp. SAFR-023. Classification (NCBI taxonomy): domain Bacteria; kingdom Bacillati; phylum Actinomycetota; class Actinomycetes; order Micrococcales; family Micrococcaceae; genus Arthrobacter; species Arthrobacter sp. SAFR-023. The sequence goes on from NZ_JBQCMF010000001.1 coordinate 367,155, forward strand.
TCGAGGACATCGCCATGGACCAGCACCGCTCGGGCGACTGGTTCGTGAGCAAGCTGTTCGTCCGGCGCGGGCACTCGCTGGCGCCCCTGAGCAGGCTGCGCCGCAACGAAACCATGATCATCGACTGGGCCGACGCGCACCAGGGGGCCAAGACAGAACCGCAGGCAGCCACCCAGTTCGTGGCCAACCACGAGGACCTCAAGCCCGCGGACTTCGCCGAGGCACTGCAGGAGATGAGCGACAAGCGGCGCTTCGAAGTCGCCAGCGAACTGCAGGACGAGCGGCTCGCTGACGTCCTGCAGGAGCTGCCAGAGGACGACCAGGTGGAAATCCTCTCCGCCCTCGACGTCCAGCGCGCCGCGGACGTCCTGGAGGAGATGGACCCCGACGACGCCGCTGACCTCCTCGGCGAGTTGCCGTCCGCCCAGGCGGAGGAACTCCTTCAGCTGATGGAGCCCGAAGGCGCCGAGGACGTCCGGCGCCTCCTCGAATACGACGAGGACACCGCCGGCGGCCTCATGACCCCCGTCCCGGTCATTCTGCCGCCTGAAGCCACGGTAGCGGAGGCGCTCGCCCACGTCCGGCGCGAGGAACTCTCCCCTGCCCTCGCCTCGTCCATTTTCATCGCCCGTCCTCCGCTGGAAACCCCCACCGGCCGGTTCCTCGGCGTGGTGCACATTCAGCAGCTGCTGCGCTTCCCGCCGTTCGAGTCGCTGGGCAACCTCGTGGACAAGAACCTGGAGCCGCTCTCGGACCTGGCCCACATCAGCGAGGTCGCGCGCACCCTCGCCACGTACAACCTGAACTCCCTTCCGGTGGTTAACCAGGCCGGCCGGCTGGTGGGCGCAGTGACAGTTGACGACGTCCTGGACCATCTGCTGCCCGACGACTGGCGGGCCAACGACGGCGAGGCCCCGGTCAGGAAGCTTGGTGGCCGCATTGGCTGAAAACACGGCAAAGGCAGCGCGGCCCGGCGGAAAGCCGGCCCAAGGAAGCCTGGACACGCCGCTGAGCGGCCGCCAGCGCATCCTCCCCAAGTTCTCGCCGAACCCTGACGCCTTTGGCCATGCGACAGAGGGCTTCGCCCGCTTCATGGGCACGCCGCAGTTCCTGCTCTACATGACCGTGTTCTGTGTCTTCTGGCTGGCATGGAATACCTTCGCGCCCACGGCCTGGCAGTTCGACAAGGTCGAACTCGGGTTCACGCTCCTGACGCTGATGCTGTCCCTGCAGGCCTCCTACGCGGCGCCGCTGCTGCTCCTCGCGCAGAACCGCCAGGACGACCGCGACCGCGTTTCCCTCCAGCAGGACCGCCAGCGGGCGGAGCGCAACCTCTCGGACACCGAATACCTCACGCGGGAACTGGCCTCACTGCGGATCGCGCTGCGCGAAGTGGCCACCCGCGACTACGTCCGGGCGGAACTTCGCAGTCTCCTGGAGGACCTGTTGGAGGCCCAGGAGGAGCTCCGCACGCACGAACCCTCCGGGCCCGGAAGCCATGAATCGCCACGCGAACTGGTCCGGGAAAAGCTGAAGGAGAAGCGGGAAAAGCAACGCAATCCCCGCACCCAGCAGATCCCCAAGGTCAAGTCTGAAAAAACGCGCCAGGGCCGGGCAGCCCACCGACCCACCTCTCCCGAAAGCTGAGCACCACGGCATGAGCACCACCCTCCTCCAGGCAGTCAACGCTGCCCTGGCCACCGTCATTGATCCGGAACTCCGGCGCCCCATCACCGAGCTGGGCATGGTTGATTCGGTGGAAATCTCCGGCGACGGGACCGTCCGCCTGGCGGTGCTGCTCACCATTGCCGGCTGCCCCCTGCGCGACACCATCACCAGGGACTCCGAGGCGGCGCTGCTGGACGTGCCAGGCGTCACCGCCGTCGAGGTGGACCTGAAAGTCATGACCCAGGCGCAGCGAGACGCACTGAAGGAGCAGCTCCGCGGCCCCGGCGGCGAGCGGGGCATCCCGTTCAACCAGCCGGGGTCCCTCACCAAGGTCTTTGCGGTGGCCAGCGGCAAGGGCGGTGTGGGCAAGTCCTCGGTAACGGTGAACCTCGCCTGTTCGCTCGCGGCGCAGGGGCTGCGCGTGGGCATCGTGGACGCCGACGTGTACGGCTTCTCGGTGCCGGCCCTGATGGGGATCACCCAGGCCCCCACCCGCGTGGACGACATGATCCTCCCGCCGGTGGCCTACGGAGTAAAGGTCATTTCCATCGGCATGTTTGTCACCGGCAACCAGCCTGTGGCCTGGCGCGGACCCATGCTGCACCGGGCCCTCGAACAGTTCCTCACCGATGTCTATTTCGGCGATCTTGATGCGCTGTTCCTGGACCTCCCGCCGGGCACCGGTGACATCGCCATCTCAGTGGCGCAGCTGCTGCCCAAAGCCGAGATCCTGGTGGTCACCACTCCGCAGGCCGCTGCGGCCGACGTCGCAGAGCGCGCCGGCGCCATCGCCACGCAGACCGGGCAGACGGTGGCCGGAGTCATCGAGAACATGTCGTTCCTGGAAATGCCCGACGGCGGCCGGATGGACCTGTTCGGCACCGGCGGCGGGGAGGTGCTCGCCGAGAGGCTCACCGCCTCGACCGGCACGGACGTGCCGCTGCTGGGCCAGATTCCGCTGGACATTCTCCTGCGGGAAGGCGGCGACTCGGGCCTGCCCATCGTCCTGGGCGGCCCGGACACGCCGGCAGCAGTGGCGCTGTCCCGCATCGCCGGGAAGCTTGCGGCCAGGCCGCGGGGACTGGCCGGCATGAAGCTGGACGTCCAGCCCCGCTGATTGAGCCTGCCGACTCCGCTGCTTGAGCCTGCCGGAACCCGCCGGTTGAGCTTGTCGAAACCCGGCTAGGTCGCCTCGGAATCGAAGGGGGCCCGCTCGCCCACGCCGAGGCTTTCGATAATGCGCGCCGGCCGCTCCTCCGTGTGGGAGGCGGCGGCTGATGCCGCAGCGGCTACCGCCGCCGGACCGCCAGCGCTGACCGGCTTGGTGTCATCCTCGAGGAGTGCTTCCTTGATAATGCGCCGCGGATCGTACTGGCGGGGGTCGTACTTCTTCCAGTCGACGTCATCGATGTCGATGCCGACTTCTTCCTTGATCTGCTCCCGCGCACCGGAGGCCATCCGGCGCACTTCGCGGACCAGGTTTGCCAGTTTCTGGGTGTATTCGGGCAGCCGCTGGGGGCCGATCACCAGAACGCCGATGAGCAGCAGAAGGATAAACTCCGGGCCGTTGATTCCAAACACTTTAGGAAGATTACCCTTTCCGGGGAGGCAGTGACGATTTCGACCCGGCCCGTGCCCCCTGGGGGCATGCCGCTGGGACACGGAAGCGTCTCAAAGCCCCAACTGGCGGGCTATTTTACGGAGGCCGCGTTCGACCCGGTCCACGACAGTTTCCTGCGCTGCGCTGCCGTCCCCCGCCGTATCGGTTCCGGCCGCCAAACCCGGACCGGCCATGCTTCCGGGCGCTGCGAGCACCGCCAAAGCATCGTCGGCCGAGGCGGCGGGCAAGTCGGACACGTAGGTGAACGTGCTCCGTGGTGTCTGGTAAATCGCGCTCCACGGTGACCCCGCCTTGACCCAGACCCGGCCGTCCGCCGTCGCTCCCGGCAGGTCAGCGGCAACGTAACCGTCGCTTCCCGCCGGGTGGCCCGTCAGCGGGTTGACCGGAGACAGCGCAGACGGCGACCCCTGGTGCTGTTCCAGAATCCTCGCCGTATGCTGCCCGTCGGTGAGGCGCAGCTCCACCGTGGGCCGGCCTGCCAGCACCGTCGTGCTGGCAGATACCAGGCGGAAACCCATGGCACGCAGTTCGGGGCAGGTCCAGCCGGAGGACCGCAGCGCGGCGAGGCGGCTGTCTGTTCCCGGGGAATGCCCGGACTGGCCATAGAGCGAGGCCGTGCCCGCGGTGTACTGCCCGGGTTCACCGGCAACGGTGTAGGCACCGGCGGCGACGGCCCCAGCCGCCACCACGGCTACCCCGCCGGCCAGCCCCGCCAGCCTCATCCGGCTGGGCCGGGCTACGGGGGGCGGCGCCATGGCCAGTTGCTGGGTGCGGAGCAGGAGCCGCGCGGTCAGTTCGTCACTGGCGGCCGGGACTGCGGCAGTACGGAGCCGTTCAATGTACTGGCGCTGCCGGTGCAGCGCGCTGGCGCATTCGGCGCACGCACGGATGTGGTCCGGTGACTGCGGGTGCCGTCCGCCGGCAAGCGGCGGGAACCCTGTGTTCTGTCTGAGCCCCTCCAGCAAGCGATGTAGCCGACGCATGTCGCCGATCAGAGAACGCCGGCGATGCGGGGCAGCTTCAGCCGCGGCTTGCGCGCCTGCTGCGGGCGCGGATCCCGGTGGGCAAGCTTTTCGCGGAGCATGGTCCGGCCGCGGTGAATGCGTGAACGCACTGTGCCCAGCTTCACGCCCAGGGCCTCGGCGACCTCGTCATACGACAGTCCCTCGAGGTCGCACAGGACGACGGCGGCACGGAAGTCCGGCGGGAGTTCCTCGAGGGCGGCCTGGACGTCGAGATCCAGGTTGTTGAGTTCGAAGCTTTGCTCGGGGCCGGGTTCACGGCCGGGCAGCCGTGACTCGGCATCCTCGGCCAGCGCGTCAAAGCGGATCCGGCTCTTGCGCCGCGCCTGGTCCAGGAAGAGGTTGGTGGTGATCCGGTGCAGCCAGCCGTCCAGGGTTCCCGGCTTGAAGTTCTCCAGGGAGCGGAAGACGCGGACGAACACCTCCTGGGTGAGGTCCTCGGCGTCGTACTTGTTACCGGTCAGCCGGTAGGCGAGCCTGTACACCTTGGCGGAGTGGTTGGTGACCACTTCTTCCCACGTGGGCATGGCCCACTCGGCAGCGTGCTCTTCAGTTGCAGGGACAGGTGCCGCAACGGATGCTGACATCGTCCACTCCCCTCGTGGATGTAATAACGCCTGACGTGCTTTACATCATTGGTTCGGCGCCGATCACCACTTGGATGAGCGGATTATTATCATGTCAAAGTTGGCTGGGAATTTCCTGACTGCGGGGCCCCTCTCTGCTAAAGGCGCAACATTTGGCCCGCATTTTCGGCCGGCAATCCGTAAAACTTCGTCACCCTCCGCCGGGCAGCAGGACAGTATCCGCCATCACAGGCGTGCCCGCTGTCACTTGCCCCTAGGGCGCCGTCCAACCAAGTACGCTGTAATAACATGCCCCCTGCCGCCCAGAAAGCGAAATCCATGAGCGCCGATAAGTCCACGAGCTGGTCCTATGCAGAAGATCTGCCTGCCGAGGATGAGGTCCTGCTGCGCGCCCGGGAGCGTTCGTTCGAGCTTGGCGTGACACCCATCGGCCGTGGCGTTGGCGCCGTCTTGACTGTACTGGCGGCGGCATCCAAGGCGCAGACCGCCGTCGAGATCGGCACCGGCGCCGGCGTCTCTGGCGTCTGCCTGCTCCGCGGCCTCGGTCCGCAGGCCGTGCTCACCACCATCGACGTGGACGTCGAGCACCTGAAGGCCGCCCGGGAGGCGTTCCAGGAGTCAGGCAGCCCGGCCAACCGCACCCGCACCATTTCCGGCCGCGCCGGTGATGTCCTGCCGAGGCTCACCGACGCCGCCTATGACCTCGTCTTCATCGACGGCGACAAGCCCAACTTCCCACGTTACGTTGAGCAGGCCGTGCGCCTGCTCAAGACCGGCGGCCTGCTGATCGTCAATGACGCCCTGGACAAGGACCGGGTATCCAACCCGGCAGCCCGCGACGCAACCACCGTTGTGCTGCGCCAGGTGGGCAGGGCCGTGCGCGACGACGACCGGCTGGCCTCCGCCATGCTCCCCACCGGTGACGGGCTGCTGGTAGCCGTCAAGAAATAGGCCGGCGGGCAGGCGGCCGAACGGCTGCCCCAGGCAGGCCACGCAGACCAAAAAGCCAGGGCCGGCAGCTTTCAGCTGCGGGCCCTGGCTTTACTCTTATTCGGTGACGCCGACGAGGCAGTCCTTGAGATTGGCCGCCTCTGCGGCGTTAAGTTCAACCACGAGCCGGCCCCCGCCTTCGAGCGGCACACGCATGATCAGGCTGCGGCCCTCCTTGGTTACTTCCATAGGGCCGTCGCCGGTGCGTGGTTTCATAGCCGCCATGAGGAATATCCCCTCCATTAGTCCCAGGACCGAGCAGCCCGGCCGGGCTGAGTCCGCGTAGTCAAAACAATGCCGCTGTGGCGGTCCTTTCGGCAGCCGCCATGGCTGAACAATGCGTGCTGAACAATCCGAGTGCTTTTTGTCCTTGCCTATTACCTATTATCCTGTAATTACCCGCCTGTAGCTAATCGATGGACAATCGGTTCACCTGCGGATTACTGCGCCCTTCTGCGGGCTGATCTGGGCAAACCTGTTTGGCAACCTCCGGCCCGTCACGGCGGATAGTCCCCTCCGCCCGGCAGTTGGGCCCACGCCCAGAGCCACACCACCCACACGATCTGCAGCAGGACAAACATCGTGATCACCGCGCCACGGTAGGCCCGCGACCGGGAAACGAGTGCGGCCGCCAGCGCCAGCGGAAACAGTGGCAGCAGCATCCGGAAGGTGCTGGTCTGTGGATGCAGGAACACCACGAGGTACCCCACGTAGCACACACACCACAGCCGGAGTTCTGTTCCCAGCTGGCGCACCGGCGGCGAGGCCATCAAGAGCCCGAACACCGCTACGAAGACGAACGGTGCCACGAGCCCCAGCACCGGCCCGAACAGCAGGACGCCGGTGTCGAACCAGGGCTTGAAGGGCACCAGGTCGTGTCCGCGCCAGACGGTCTCGGTCTTCGTGTACGCAGCGATGTCGCCGGTGGCAGCCCACGCGATGGCGGGCCAGGCGAGAGCACCTGCACCGGTGACGGCGGTCAGCCCGGCGAGGGACCACAGTTCGTTCCCGCCGTGGGCACTGCGCGCCTTGGCGGCCAGCCCGTTCGTTCCAGGACCCCGGTTCCGAGCCTCGAGCCAGGCCTCACCGGCGCGGAACAGGAACAGGAGGCCGAGGGTCGCAGCGAACGGAACGCCCGTGGGCCGGGAAAGGCACATGGCCAGAACCACGGGAATGGCCCACAGGTAGTGCCGCCGGACCACCAGCAGCAGCGCAGCGGCCAGCAGCAGGAGGTTCAGGGATTCCGCGTAAGGCACCTGGAGCACCGGCGAGACAGGGAAGGTGGAGAAGAACGCGGCGCCCCACAGGGCGGGCCAGTGGGCTGCCTTGGTGCGGAACAGCAGGTAGACCACCAGCGAGGCCGCCAGCCCGGCGAGCATCGCGATCAGGATGAGGGCGGCGGCGGGGCTCATGCCCGTGGCAGCGGACAGCATCCGCCCCAGCGTTGGAAACAGCGGATAGAACGCCCAGGTGTTCTCCTGCACGTTGCCGGCCGCATCCACCGGCAGTTCGTTCGGGTACCCCCCGGTCATCACGGACTCGTACCACCGCGCGTCCCAGATGTTGATGAAGTTCCAGTAGTCGGGCTTGGCCGGGAACCAGGGGTTGAATCCCTGGTGCAGGGCGGCCGACATGAAGATGCAGGCACTGACCAGCCGCGCGGCGACGTACACCGCGGCCACCTGGGCCCACCACGGCCAGCGGACCAGGCGGCCGCCGAGCCTTGCCGTGGCGGCCCGGAACGCCTTATCTAGCCGTGTCTCGGCCAGCCGTGTCCCGGCCAGCCGCTTCCCGCGATGCGGCGACGGGGGTTCGGCTGTTGCTGGCGGCACGGGGCCCGGAGGCGGCGGCATTGGGGAGCTCACGTCCGGTCCTCGGCGGCCGACCGTTCGGCAGGGGCCAATTGATCGGCGGGGGGCAATTGTTCTGCGGGGGCCAATTGGGCGGCCGGCTGTTGGCGAGCGGCCAGTGGTCCAGCAGAGGCACGCAGCTGCTCCCGCAGGCTTTCTATCTCGGCGTTCCTGGCTGCCAGCTGGTCGCGCAGGTCGTCCAGCACCTGGTCCACCTGGTCCATCCGGTACCCCCGCAATCCCAGCGCAAACCGGACCTGGTCGACGTCGGCCGGTTTTGCGTCGTCGGGGAGCAGCACCGGCGGCAGGGACGCCACGGGTTCATCGAAGCCGTCCTTGAAGCCCTCTCGTTCGAGAGGCGCGCGGGCGCGCTTCCTCCGCAGCATGCCCGCCCCGAGGTTGGTCCCGATGAGGGCGGTGGCTCCAATCAGGACGATGGCGAGGAAAACGAGGAAGAAACTCACACACCAATCGTGCCAGACGCAGCCCCGCCGGCTGCCTTACCCAGGCAGCTGCAGCCCGGGCCGCGTGTCCGAGCTGCTGCCCGGGCTGCTGCTACTCGGGGCGCTGGTCCTCGTCGGAGGACGGCGCCCGGACATGGCCGTGGAGGACGAAATTCACGGCTTCCTCCGGGGTGTCCACCACCTGGATGAGGTCCAGGTCCTTTTCCGAGACCATTCCCTCAGCCACCAGGGTCCCCCTGATCCATTCGATCATCGGACCCCAGAATGACGCGCCCAGCAGGACGATCGGGAACGAGGTCACCTTCTGCGTCTGGACGAGGACCATGGCTTCGAAGAGCTCGTCAAGGGTGCCGAGGCCGCCTGGAAGAACGATGAAGCCCTGGGCGTACTTCACGAACATGGTCTTCCGCGCGAAGAAATAGCGGAAGTTGATGCCGAGGTCCACCCACTGGTTCAGGCCCTGCTCGAACGGCAGCTCAATACCGAGGCCAACGGAGACGCCGTTGCCTTCCACCGCTCCCCTGTTGGCTGCTTCCATCGAGCCCGGTCCGCCGCCGGTGATGACGGCCACGCCGGCTTCGGCCAGTTTGCGCCCCACCTCGACGCCCATGTCGTAGAACGCGCTTCCCGGCTTGGTGCGCGCGGAGCCGAAGACGCTGACCGCCTGGCCCAGGTCGGAGAGGGCACCGAAGCCTTCCACGAACTCGCTCTGGATCCGCATGACCCGCCAGGGGTCGGTGTGGATGAAGTGGCCGGGGCCCTTGGTGTCGAGCAGCCGCTGATCCGACATCTCCACGGCCGCCTGCTTGCGGCGCAGTTCTAGGGGCCCTTTCCGGCGGGGCTGTACGGATTTTGATGGATCTGCGTTGATGCTCATCCCCCAAGGCTAACCTGCTGACCTGCAGGTATCTCTTGAATTACGATCAGCGGGAAGTTGGGGTGATTCCGGTCATAAGCGGGCAATGTTCGCTAGATTCTTACTTATGACTACTCAACTGCCCGGCGATGCACTCGTCTCTCTGAATGCCGTCAACAAGCATTACGGTCAGCTGCACGTTCTGAAGGACATCAACCTCCAGGTCCGCAAGGGCGAAGTGGTTGTGGTCATCGGCCCGTCAGGTTCGGGGAAGTCCACACTGTGCCGGGCGATCAACCGGCTGGAAACGATCGACGACGGCGACATCGCCATTGACGGCAAGCAGCTGCCCGAGGAAGGCAAGGAGCTCGCCCGGCTGCGCGCCGACGTCGGCATGGTGTTCCAGTCGTTCAACCTGTTCGCGCACAAGACCATCCTGGAGAACGTGACGCTCGGCCCCATCAAGGTCAAGGGCGTCTCCAAGGCGGAGGCGGACAAGGAGGCCATGGCCCTGCTCGAGCGCGTGGGCGTGGGCCACCAGGCGCCCAAGCTCCCGGCTCAGCTCTCCGGCGGCCAGCAGCAGCGTGTGGCCATCGCACGCGCCCTCGCCATGAAGCCCAAGGTCATGCTGTTCGACGAGCCCACTTCTGCGCTCGACCCCGAGATGATCAACGAGGTCCTGGATGTCATGATCCAGCTGGCCAAGGAGGGCATGACCATGATCGTGGTGACCCACGAAATGGGTTTCGCCCGCAAGGCCGCCGACCGTGTGGTGTTCATGGCTGACGGACAAATCGTGGAGGACGCCACTCCCGAGGAGTTCTTCACCAATCCCCAGAGCAGCCGCGCCAAGGACTTCCTGTCCAAGCTGCTCACGCACTGACAACCAATCCAGCAGTCCCCACCAACTTCAAGACCACCCGAATTCGCACCCAGGCCGTCACCGGCGGCCGCCCAATGAAAGGAATGTCATGAAGGCATTTTTGACCCGAAGGAAATCCCTTCTGGCAGCAGCATCCGCGGCCATCGCTCTTACCCTGAGCGCTTGCGGCGGCGGCGGCACCGGGACCGGGTCCAACCCCACGCCGGTCGACAAGCCCAGCTTCGCTGCAGGCACCACCATGGAAAAGATCGCCTCGGCCGGCAAGGTGACCATCGGCACCAAGTTTGACCAGCCGCTGTTCGGCCAGAAGGGCCTCGACGGCAAGCCTGTCGGTTTCGACGTCGAAATCGGCAAGCTGCTCGCCGCCAAGCTGGGCGTTCCCGCGGACAAGATTGAATGGGTCGAGACCGTCTCCGCCAACCGTGAGCAGTTCATCAAGCAAGGCAAGGTGGATCTGATCGTGGCCACCTACACCATCAACGACAAGCGCAAGACCGAAGTCGACTTCGCTGGCCCGTACTACGAAGCCGGCCAGGCGCTGATGGTGAACAAGGACAACACGTCCATCGCCAAGCCCGAGGACGTCAAGGGCAAGAATGTCTGCTCCGTGACGGGCTCCACCCCGGCCTCCACCATCGTGGAGAAGTACGGCGCAGTCCTGGTTCCGGCCGCCACTTACTCGGCCTGCCTCGAGCCGCTCCGTAACAAGCAGGTTGAAGCCGTCACCACGGACAACGTCATCCTGGCCGGCTTCGTCAACAAGGAGCCGGACGCGTTCAAGCTGGCTTCCGACGAGACCTTCACCAAGGAGCCTTACGGCATCGGCCTGAAGAAGGGCGACACGGCGTTCCGCAACTGGGTCAACGACCAGCTGGAAAGCTTCTCCAAGGACGGCTCCTACAAGAAGGCCTGGGAAGACACGGCCGGAGCGGTCATCAAGACGGCACCGGAACTTCCGGCCATCGACCGCTACTAAGACGATCGTGGCGGTTACCGGCGGCTGTGCATGCCACAGCCTGCCGGTAACCGCCGCTTCCGTTTTCCGCACATTCCCCTGAACGCAGCTAAAGGATCCTATGGACGTCATCATTGAAAGCCTCCCCCAATACTGGGACGGCTTTCTCAGAACCCTGTTCCTGGCCGCCGTTTCCGGCATCATCGCCCTGGTGGCAGGCACGCTGCTGGCCGCCGCCCGCGTCTCCCCCGTTGCAGCACTCCGCGGCTTCAGCATGGCCTACGTGGAGGTTGTACGTAACACTCCGCTGACCATTGCCTTCTTTTTCGCGGCGGTGGTCCTTCCCCGCCTGGGCGTGACCTTCCAGCAGTTCGAAATTGCGGCCATCATCGCCCTGAGCGCCTACACCGCCGCCTTCATTGCCGAGGCTGTCCGCTCGGGCGTGAACAGCGTTCCGGTCGGCCAGGCCGAGGCAGCCCGCAGCATCGGCATGAAGTTTGGCCAGGTGCTCTCGCTCATCATCCTTCCGCAGGCGCTCCGCACCGTCATCCCGCCGATGATCAACATCCTCATCGCGCTCGTCAAGAACTCCTCGGTTGCCGGCGCCTTCTACGTGCTGGAGCTGTTCGGCTACGGCAAGCAGCTGGCCAACGACCATGGTGACGCCGTCATGTGGGTGCTGGTGGGCGTTGCCTTCTTCTATCTCCTGATCACTGTGCCGCTGGGTTACCTCGCCCACCAGGTCGAACGAAAGGTGGCGATCGCACGATGAGTTCGGTTCTCTACGACGTCCCCGGCCCCAAGGCCCGCCGCGTCTCGCTGATCGGGTCCGTGATCGGCGTCGTGCTGATCGCCGCCCTGCTGGCCTGGGCCATCATGACCCTGGCCCAACAGGGGATCTTCCAGGCGCAGCGCTGGGCGATCTTCGGCCAGGCTGATGTCTGGTCGCTAATCGCCAACGGCATCGGCGCGACGCTGGCCGCGGCGGCCATCGCAGCGGTCATTGCCTTTCCGCTGGGGCTTCTGCTGTGCCTGATGCGCATCTCCGACGTCGCCTGGATCAGGATTCCCACCAGGATCGTGCTCGAGTTCCTGCGCGGCATGCCCGTGGTCCTGATGATGCTGTTCGTGCTGCTGGTCTTCGCCACAAGCTCGTTCATCGCCGTAGTGGCCGGTCTGGTCCTGTACAACGCCGCGATCTTCGCGGAGATCATCCGCGCAGGCATCCAGTCTCTCCCCCGCGGCCAGCGTGAAGCGGGTCTGGCGATCGGCCTGACCAGCTTCCAGTCCCGGCTGACCATCGAACTGCCGCAGGCGGTCCGCCGCATGCTGCCGTCCCTCGTGGCGCAGCTGGTGGTCCTGCTAAAGGACACGTCGCTGGGGTACATCGTTGCGTACGGCGAACTGCTGCGCGCAGTGCAGGTGATGGCTGACTTCCTGGGCCCGCAGTTCCTGTTCCCGGTCTTCTTCGTGGCCGCGGCCATCTACATCGCCATCAACCTGGCCGTGTCCCGGCTGGCCATCTGGATCGAGCGGCGCGGTTCCAAGAAGGCCGCCGGTGGAGTGGCGAAGGCCCCCACCGCCGGCGTGTCCACCGTTGTGAAATAAAACGCCAGGCACTAACAGCGAAGGGTCCGCAGCCAACCGGCTGCGGACCCTTCGTGTTTGTCGGCCGAACCTCAGGACAGCCACGTCTGCAGTGCGCGCAGGCAGGTGCGGATGGCTTCGGCCTCCACGTGTTCGTTGTCCTTGTGGGCCAGCAGCGCGTCGCCGGGCCCGAAGTTCACTGCCGGGATGCCCAGTTCACTGAAGCGGGCGACGTCGGTCCAGCCGTATTTGGGTTTCGGCTCGCCGCCCACGGCGGCAACGAAGGACGCGGCGGCAGGGTGGTTCAGTCCGGGGCGCGCGCCGGCGGCGCTGTCAGTGCGGACGACGTCGAACCCGTCCAGCAGCGCGCGCACGTGCCCTTCAGCCTGGTCGGGGGTCTTGTCCGGGGCGAAGCGGTAGTTGATCTCCACGACGCAGCGGTCCGGGATGACGTTGCCCGCGGTGCCGCCGTGGATCTTCACCGCGTTCAGGCTTTCGCGGTAGTCCAGCCCGTCCACGGTCACGGTCTGCGGGCTGTACGCGGCGAGGCGTTCCAGGATGGGCGCGGCGGCGTGGATCGCGTTGCGGCCCATCCACGCCCGGGCGGAGTGGGCAGCCTCCCCGGAGGTGGTGGCGTGGAACCGCATGGTGCCGTTGCAGCCGCCCTCCACAATGCCGTCGGTCGGTTCGAGGAGGATGGCAAAATCGCCGCCGAGGAGCCCGCCGTGGTTCCGCACCAGCCTGCCCAGCCCGCTCTTGACGGCCTCCACCTCCTCATGGTCATAGAACACAAAGGTGACGTCCTTGCCCGGTTCCGCCCCGCCGTCGAACATTGAAGCTGCCAGTGCAAGCTGGACCGCAACGCCGCCCTTCATGTCCGTCGCACCGCGGCCGTACAGGACGCCGTCGCCCGGGACCCCGGACGGCCAGGTGGACGGCACCGTTCCCAGCGAGCCTTCCGTGACCGGCAGGGGCACCGTGTCCAGGTGGCCCGCCAGGATGACCCGTTCGCTGCGGCCGAGGTTGGTCCGGGCGATGATGGAGTCGCCGTCACGTACCAGCTCCAAGCCTGGGAGCTGGCGGAGTGCCGACTCGACGGCGTCCGCAAGCTGGCGCTCGTTGCCGGAGACGCTGTCAATGTCGATGAGCGCGGCGGTCAGCAGTGCCACGTCCTGGCGCAGGTCAAGGGTTGCGGGGCTTGTTTCGGCAATCACCGTCCCACTGTATCCCGCGCCTGCCCGTCCCGACCGGGTAGCAGCCCGGGGCGTTCCCAGCGCCGGGAACGCCCTCAAATGCGACTCGGATATGTGCGGACCGGTTTCGGTGCGTGCACGTCGTCTCGATAGACTTGGCGCATGACTGAAACCGCTTCTTCCGCCGTGCCCGCTGCCCAGACACTGTCCGACGAGTCCCGTTCGGCCTATGGATTCGGCGTAGCCACCATCGCCACGCGGAACGGCGAAGCCACCGTGCTGGATGCCTGGTTCCCCGCCCCCGCCCTCGGTGTTGCCGCCGAAAGCCTCCGCGCCGTGGAAAACGCCGACGAAACCCTGGCTGACATCGCGGCCGCCGGCACCGATGCCGACCGCGGCACCGAGCAGAAGGTGGTGTTCGTCCAGATCAACCTGGACGAGGCCCCGGCGGACACCGCCGATGCCTACCTGCGCCTGCACCTGCTCTCGCACCGCCTGGTCCGGCCCAACAGCATCAACCTGGACGGCATCTTCGGCAAGCTCCCGAACGTCGTCTGGACCAACTTCGGCCCGTGCGCCGTGGACGGGTTCGAACTGACCCGCGCCAAGCTGCGCAAGCGCGGCGCGGTCACCGTCTACGGCGTGGACAAGTTCCCGCGCATGGTGGACTACGTCGTTCCGGCGGGCGTCCGCATTGCCGACGCCGATCGCGTGCGCCTGGGCGCCCACCTGGCCGATGGCACCACCGTCATGCACGAGGGCTTCGTGAACTTCAACGCCGGCACGCTGGGGACCTCGATGGTTGAGGGCCGCATTTCCGCCGGTGTGGTGGCCGGTGACGGCACCGACGTCGGCGGCGGTGCCTCGATCATGGGCACCCTCTCCGGCGGCGGCAAGGAGAAGGTGTCCCTGGGCCAGCGGGTCCTGCTGGGTGCCAACTCCGGCGTCGGCATCAGCATCGGGGACGACTCCGTGGTGGAGGCCGGACTGTACGTCACGGCAGGCACCCGTGTCCGGATTGCCGGGCCCAAGGACGCTGACGGCGAGGACACCAGCAAGATCGTCAAGGCCGTGGAGCTGTCCGGCGTGCCGAACCTGCTCTTCCGCCGCAACTCCACCACGGGTGAAGTCGAAGCCCTGCCCCGCCAGGGCCAGACCGTGGAACTGAACGACGTCCTGCACGCCAACTGACGGCACGCCAACCGACCGTGAGGACATAGCCGGCACGCCCCCCAGAAGGGCGTGCCGGCGGATTGCTGGAGTAACAACGTGACACGCAGACGCAGGCTGCGCGGGGCTGTCATCGGCGGCCTCTCCCTCGTCCTGGTCGCTGGCGGCATCTACACCGCGGCCACTTTGCTGCAGCGCTCCGAGCAACTGATCACCGAGGAATGCACCGCCGCCGTCGGCTCACAGCGCGCGGACCTGGCCACCGACCAGGCGGCGAACGCGGCGCTGATCACGGCTGTGGCGGTGCGCCGCGGTCTCCCTCCACGCGCAGCCAGCATTGCCCTGGCCACCGCCATGCAGGAATCCAAGCTTCGGAACATCGGCCACGGCGACCTGGCCGGCCCGGACTCCAGGGGCCTGTTCCAGCAGCGCCCCTCCCAGGGCTGGGGCACCCAGGACCAGGTCATGGACCCGATCTACGCCACGAACGCCTTCTACGACGCCCTCGTGAAGGTGCCCGGCTACGCCACCTTGGAAATCACCGACGCCGCGCAGCGCGTCCAGCGCTCCGCCTACCCGAGGGCCTACGCCGAGCACGAGGCGATGGCGCGGTCCTTCGCCTCGGCATTGACGGGTGAGACGCCCGCTGCACTGAACTGCACGCTCCGCTCACCGGACACCGCCGGCAACACCGCCAGCATGCTCATGGGGCTGGAAGCCGCCTACGGAACCATCCAGACGGCGGCCTCCGGCCAAACGCTGGAGGTGGACGTCGCCGACAGCTATGCCTGGTCCGTGGCCCACTGGGCGGTGGCAAACGCCGAAGAGTATGCGGTGGAACGGGTTGATGTGAACGGAAAGCGGTGGGACAGAAAAGCCCGCGACGGGTGGCAGGATGCGCCGGACGCGGGCGGCCGGGTGGCCATCACGCTTGCTGCCGCCGGATCGTGACTCTGCGGACGTCCTGAATCTACGGACTGCCTGAATCCGAGGACTTAGACAAGGATCTCCACGACCGGCTGCACGTAGCTGCGGAACACCTCGGGCTGCGAGAGCAGCTCGTGGCTCATGATGATCTTGTCCGGCTCCAGGTACCACGCCCGCTGCTCATCGAGCGGCAGCTCTATGATTGTCAGCGCAAAGTCCCGCGAATCCCGGCCCACCTCCAGCAGCCGGTCCTCCACGATGTCCTCAATGAGGTGCGCGGAGCCTCCGGCCACGCGTTCGGCCTCCAGTTCGGCATACTCCGCGCGCCGCTCCCTGGCCCACGTCAGGGCTGCGCCGAAATGCGCCTGCAGGACCTTGCGCAATGCCGGCGAGTTGGCAAAGGAGCGAAATCCCGGCGGCGACAGTTCAGGGGACATCTGCGGGTGCGCCTTGAGCAGCTGCTCCCACCAGGCTTCCCACTCGGTTTTGAGGGCGCTGATGCCGCCCACTTCGGCGGTGAGATGGGAATGGTCCACGTGGCGGACCTTGGGTGCAGCATGCGAAAGCGGCGGAAACCCCGCACCGTCGAGTCCGGCAACATCACGTATATAAAGGGCAATAAGCATGGGACCCGACGTGTCCATAGTGATTCGCCAGCCTGGACCGCCTGTGTGCTGCATGCGTATGCCTCCTTGGCATCTCGTTTTCCACCCCGTTGTGCCGGCAACCCGCTCTCCGGCTTTCAGTCTATTCCCCCAGCCCGGGGAGGTTAATGGTTGGCACTGACCCTCCTGCGGAGGCCCTCGATGTGCAATTCGAGCACGTCACGGCACATTTCCGGGGACATCCAGCCCGGCTGCAGCAGGGCATGCATGGCCAGCCCGTCCAGTGTGGCCAGCAAGTGTTCGGCCGCAGTCACCAGCTGCGGCCCGGCATCGTCCGCCGTGACATCCTGCTCACGCAGGAGCCGGGTGATCACCTGACCGACGACGGCAGCCACCGCCCGATGGCTTCTGTCCGCCTCTGCGGCGAGGAAAGGCCGGATCCTCGCGGCATTCCGGAACGCCAGCCAGGCGCATACATCCAAGGCGCGTTCTTCGTCCAGGGGCAGGAATTCGCCCAGCAGTGTTAATACCGCCAGATGTTCGTCGGCCCCATCGGCTGCCGGCCCGAGCCCTGTAAGCGCTTCGTTGAGGCGCGTCAGGATGCGGCCGGAAACAGCTGCAAAGGAGTAGGCCAGCAGGTCATCGCTGCTTTCGAAGTAGTGCCGCACCGAGCCCACCGCGAGGCCCGCCTCCTCCGCCACTTCCCGCAGGGACGCTCCTTCCAGCCCGTCTGTGGCGATGATCCTGCACACGGCGCCAACGATCTCCTGCCGGCGCTGGGCGGCGTCCACAATTTTGGGCATCTCTCTTTCTAGCACACATGCGCTAGAAACACTCCGTGGGGGCAAGTGTGGTTGCGGTATCGTGGACAGCATGAAAATTCTGGTTACTGGCGGCACCGGGTACATCGGTTCGCACACCGTTTTGTCCCTTCAGGAAGCCGGGCATGACGTGGTTGTCATTGATAACCTCATCAACTCCAGTGACGAAGCGCTGCGCCGGGTCGCCGAGCTAACAGGGAAGCCGGCTGCGTTCCACCGCACGGACCTTCTGGACGAGCGGGCCGTGGACGCTGTCTTCGCCGAGCACGCCGTTGACGCCGTCATTCATTTTGCCGGGCTCAAGGCCGTGGGTGAATCCGTCAGCGAACCTCTGAAGTATTACCATAACAACCTCGTTGGTACCCTCAACCTGCTCCGGTCGATGGACCGGCACAATGTCCGCTCGATCGTATTTAGCTCCTCGGCCACCGTCTACGGCGAACACAACGCCATCCCGTACGTGGAAAAGATGGAGATCGGTGCGAACAACCCCTATGGCCGCACCAAGGAACAGATCGAAGATATTCTGTCCGACCTCGGCGCCGCGGACGGCCGCTGGCATATAGCCCTCCTGCGCTACTTCAACCCGGTGGGGGCCCACCCGTCGGGACGAATCGGCGAGGACCCCCAGGGCATCCCCAACAACCTCGTACCCTTCATCGCCCAGGTCGCCGTCGGCCGGCGTGAAAAGCTCATGGTGTTCGGCGGTGACTACGACACCCCCGATGGAACCTGCCTGCGTGACTACATCCACGTCGTTGACCTTGCCGAAGGCCACGTGGCGGCCCTGAACCACATCGCGGAACGCGCTGGTGTGTTCCGCTGGAACCTCGGCTCAGGGACGGGTTCCTCGGTGCTCGAAGTGCTGCGATCCTTCGAAAAGGCCGTGGGCAGGCCGATCCCCCACGAGATCACCGGCCGGCGTGCCGGCGACCTTCCCGCATTCTGGGCAGACGCCACGTCCGCACTGGCCGACCTCTCCTGGTCCACCTCGAAGTCCCTTGACCAGATGTGCGAGGACCACTGGCGTTGGCAAAAAAACAATCCGCAGGGCTACTCAGCCGACTAAGAGCTCATCGTTGACAACGCGAACGGCGGCCGCCCATCGGAAGGTGGGCGGCCGCCGTCGTAATTCGGCCGGTGGGAGCCGGTGGTGGGCCAACGCCGGCGAGGGCCCCGAACCGAGCGTGCGAGGTTTGGGACCCGTCGCGGGGATTAGCGGGCGGGGTACTGCCGCTCGGGCTCGCCCGTGTAGAGCTGCCGCGGACGGCCGATCTTGGTGTTGGGATCGTTGATCATTTCGCGCCACTGGGCAATCCAGCCCGGCAGGCGGCCGATGGCGAACAGGACGGTGAACATCTTCTCCGGGAAGCCCATGGCCTTGTAGATCAGGCCCGTGTAGAAGTCCACGTTCGGGTACAGCTTGCGCTGGATGAAGTAGTCATCATTCAGCGCCTTCTCTTCGAGGCGCAAGGCGATCTCCAGGAGTTCGTCGTGGCCGCCGAGCTTGCTGAGGATCTCGTGTGCGGTTGCCTTGACGATCTTGGCGCGCGGGTCGTAGTTCTTGTAGACCCGGTGGCCGAAGCCCATCAGGCGGACGCCGTCTTCCTTGTTCTTGACCTTCTCCATGTAGTCCTCGGGCTTGGTGCCGTCGGCCTGGATCTGGCGGAGCATCTTCAGGACGGCCTCGTTGGCGCCGCCGTGGGCGGGGCCGAAGAGGGCGTTGATGCCGGCGGACACGGACGCGAAGAGGTTGGCATTGGAGGAACCGACCAGCCGCACCGTGGAGGTCGAGCAGTTCTGCTCGTGGTCCGCGTGCAGGATGAGGAGCAGGTCCAGCGCCTTGGCGACCACCGGGTCCACCTCGTACTGCTCAGCCGGCAGGCCGAAGCTCAGGCGCAGGAAGTTCTCCACCAGGTTGTGGGAGTTGTCCGGGTACAGCATCGGCTGCCCGATCGACTTCTTGTGGGCGTAGGCCGCAATGACCGGCAGCTTCGCCATCAGGCGGATGGTGGAAACCTCCACCTGCTCGTCATTGAACGGGTCCAGCGAGTCCTGGTAGAACGTGGACAGCGCGGAGACGGCGGAGGACAGCACGGGCATCGGGTGTGCGTCCCGGGGGAAGCCGCCGAAGAAGCCCTTGAGCTCCTCGTGCAGCAGGGTGTGGCGGCGGATCTTCTGGTCGAAGTCCTCCAGCTCGGCCGGCGTCGGGAGGTTGCCGTAGATCAGCAGGTAGGAGACTTCCAGGAAGCTGGAGTGCTGGGCAAGCTGCTCGATCGGGTAACCGCGGTACCGCAGGATGCCCGCGTCGCCGTCGATGTAGGTGATGGCCGACGTCGTGGCGGCCGTGTTCATGAAGCCAGGGTCAAAGGCAACGGCGCCGGTCTGCTTCAGTAGCTTGGAAACGTCGTAGCCTTCGTTTCCCTCAACAACCTTGATGCGCGGAAGTTCGAGTTCGCCGCCCGCGTGGCGCAAGATCGCGCTGGTTGTCTCAGTTGCGCTGGTGGTCTCAGTCATGGAGTCCCCTTCATGAGGCCTCTTGGCCTCGCTAGAAAGCTTGATCCAACATCAGGTGAGCCGCGCGGGATCCCGCACGGCGGGACATCCAACGGCCGTGCTGCCTTCTTGTAGAAAGCCACCATTGATAGTCAGTTAAAAACTACCGCCACTTGCGGGCTGCCACTAATCCGGAAGCGCCAAATTATCCCCAAAACGGGCAAGTTGTGGCGCGAGTCACATCATTGTTACGGCGGCACCGCTATGCCAAGCGGGACACCGCGGCGTCGATTCGCTCGTCGGTTCCGGTGAGGGCCACGCGAACATAGCCGTGCCCCGCGTCGCCATAGAACACCCCCGGAGCCACCACGATCCCCCGCTCGGCGAGGCGAGCCACGGTGTCCCAGGTTCCTTCGCCCGCCGTGCACCACAGGTACAGGCCGGCGGCGGACTGGTGCAGCGTTAGCCCGAAGGACTCAAGCGCCGGCAGGAGCCGCTCCCGCCGCCCGCGGTACAGATCCTTCTGCTCCACAACGTGCGAGTCGTCGCCGAGGGCCACGCGCATGGCTTCCTGCACCGGGTATGGCACGATCATGCCGGCGTGCTTGCGGCTGTTGACGAGGTTGGCCATGAGGGCCGCATCTCCGGCAACGAAGGCCGCCCGATAGCCGGCCACGTTGGACTGCTTGCTCAGCGAGTACACGGCCAGGAGACCGTCGTGGGACGCACCGGCGACGCGTGGATCCAGGATGCTGGGAACAGCCTGTCCCCCGCGTTGCAGGTCCCACTCGCCCCAGCCAAGCTCGGCGTAGCACTCATCGGATGCCACCAGGGCACCGATTTCGCGGGCCTGGTCCACGATCTTCTTCAGTGACGCGGCGTCCCGGACGCTGCCGGTGGGGTTGCCCGGCGAGTTGACCCAGATCAGCCGGACCTTTGCCCGGGTGGCCGCGTCCAGTTCGTCGAGGTCATCAGCCGCTACCGCCGTGGCCCCGGCGAACGTGGCCCCGATGTCGTAGGTGGGGTAGGCGACCGTGGGCCGGACGACGACGTCTCCCGGCTTGAGGCCCAGCAGGAACGGCAGCCACGCCACGAGTTCCTTGGAGCCCACCGTCGGCATGACGGCGCGGGGGTCCAGCCCCTCGACTCCCCGGCGGCGGGCGAACCACGCGGCGATGGCCTCCCGGAGCGCCACCGTGCCGTGCACGGTGGGATAACCGGGCGCATCCGCGGCCGCCTTCAGGGCGTCCTGGATGACCGGGGGCGTCGGGTCCACGGGCGTGCCGATGGACAGGTTGACCGCGCCGCCCGGGTGTTCAGCCGCTTTGGCGAGGTACGGCGCCATGGCCTCCCACGGGTAGTCGGGCAGGCTAAGGCCGAAACTGCGCACAGCTGTAGTCACGAAGGGGTCCGCCTCAGTGGTCCTGGTTCTGCGGCGGGAGCGCTGCAATCATCGGGTGGTCCTTGCCGGTATTGCCCACCTTGGCGGCGCCGCCTGGGGAGCCGAGGTCGTCAAAGAACTCGACGTTCGCCTTGTAGTAGTCTGCCCATTCCTCGGGGGTGTCATCCTCGTAGTAAATGGCTTCCACCGGGCAGACGGGCTCGCATGCACCGCAGTCGACGCACTCATCGGGATGGATATAGAGGGAGCGATCGCCTTCGTAGATGCAATCGACGGGGCACTCCTCAATGCATGCCTTGTCCTTAACATCTACACACGGCTGCGCGATTACGTACGTCACGTCCCTTGCCTCTCCACGTTGATTCCCGGCGACTGGCCGGTTGCTGCATCCGGCCTGCGTGCCGGGCTGTCCACTTCAGAGCCTATTATCTCCCAGGCCCTTCCCGCGAACGAAGCGGGCGCGTCACACTCCGGGCGCGTCATACGATGGACCGGTGAGTCTGACAACACCAACGCCCCGGCAGTTCCTGGCCTCGGCCCCCGCCGGAACGCGCGTGGTGGTGCGGTACAGGATCGACGGCGGCTTTACGGATGCGCTGGGAGTCCTCCTGGCGTGCGGCGAAAGTGAGTGCACCGTGCGGACCCGCAGGTCCGACGTCGGCATTCCCCTGGACAGCGTGGTGGCCGCCAAACAGGTGCCGCCGGCCCCGCCGCGGCGGGGTTCACGGCTGGCCCCGCCCGCCGCGGACTGACAACCGGCCTCGGGCCCCTGGCTTCAGTTCCGGGCAGTGAGTGGCATATGTCTATCGTTCGTTGCTCGTTACACTGGCGTCTATGACACCCCCGCCGGAAAGCGATGACGCGGACCTGGTGGCAAAGGGCCGCGCCCTAAGTTCTCCGCTACGGCTGAGGATTCTCCGTCTATGCCTGCACCAGTCACGTACCAACAAGGAGATCGCCGAGCTGCTCGGCCTCAATCCCGCGTCCAGCCTCCACCACGTCCGCACCCTGGTGCGGACCGGGTTCCTGCTGGCGGAGGAGCGCCGGAAGGGGCGGCGGGGAGCCACCGAGGTGCCCTACATCGCCAGCCGAAAGTCGTGGAGCACTCCTGTGGACAACGTTGCGCCCATCCTCATTGAAACGTTCCTGCTGGAAACCCGTGACCTTCCGCCCGAGGACATCGAGGTGTGGCGCCTCGGGGTGAAGTTCAACGCCGCGAGGCGGGAGGAAATGCTGGCCAAGCTCCGCGCTGTCATGGAGGAGTACATGGCACTTCCCGCAGACGACGACGGCGAGGCCACCTCGCTCATGATTGCGCACCACCGGGACCCGGCGGCAGATTAGCCGCGCTGCAGCCGGCCGGCTGACGGGCGGCTGTACCGCCGGCACCAGGCCAGCATCGCGACGGTAACCACCACGATCCCGTAGACCCAAATACCTCCGGCCAGGTCTCCGGCAATCAGCCGCTTGCCCGGCTCCATCCCGGACCACCAGCCGGCCAGGGCATAGCAGACCGCGCCGCACACCGCCGTCGGAATCAGCGTCCGGAAGGCCGCCCCGAGGAACAGCTGAAGCGATGCCAGGAGCAGCAGCGCCGCCACGGCACCCACCGGCAGAGCGGAACCGGCGGCGGCCAACTCCTGTCCGTGCAGCGCGGTTCCGGCGAGGGCAGCAAAAAGAGCTGCCGGCACGGCGGCGGCCAGGCCGCCTGCCATGCCGGCAGCTCTTCTGTTCACGGTTTCAGTTCCCTGCGAAGGGTGCCGTTAAGCCTTCGCGCGGGCGCGGTTGGCCTTGGCGCGCTCGTTGGTGTCAAGGATGACCTTGCGAATGCGGATGGCGTCCGGGGTAACCTCAACGCACTCGTCCTCGCGGGCGAATTCGAGGGACTCTTCGAGGGTCAGGTCACGCGGCGGCGTCAGGTTTTCGAAGGTGTCCGAGGAGGCCGCACGCATGTTGGTGAGCTTCTTTTCCTTCGTGATGTTCACGTCCATGTCGTCGGCGCGGGAGTTCTCGCCCACGATCATGCCTTCGTACACCTCCGAGGTGGGCTTGACGAAGAAGGAGCCGCGTTCCTGCAGGTTGATCATGGCGAACGGGGTCACGACGCCTGCACGGTCAGCCACCATGGAACCGTTGGTACGGTATTCAATCGGGCCGGCCCAGGGCTCGTAGCCCTCGGAGATGGAGGCTGCGATGCCGGCGCCGCGGGTGTCCGTCAGGAACTTGGTGCGGAAGCCGATCAGGCCACGGGCGGGAACGATGAACTCCATGCGGCACCAGCCGGTGCCGTGGTTCGCCATGTTGGTCATGCGGCCCTTGCGGGCGGCCATCAGCTGGGTGACCGCGCCGAGGTACTCTTCCGGTACGTCGATGGTCATGTGTTCCATCGGCTCGTGGATCTTGCCGTCCACGGTCCGGGTGACAACCTGCGGCTTGCCCACGGTCAGCTCGAAGCCTTCACGGCGCATCTGCTCCACGAGGATGGCCAGGGCTAGCTCGCCGCGGCCCTGGACTTCCCAGGCATCGGGGCGCTCGGTGGGGAGAACCTTGATGGAGACGTTACCGATCAGTTCCTTGTCCAGGCGGTCCTTCACCTGGCGGGCCGTGACCTTGGCGCCCTTGACCTTGCCGGCCAGCGGGGAGGTGTTGATACCGATGGTCATAGAGATGGCGGGATCGTCAACGGTGATCAGCGGCAGCGGCTGCGGGTTCTCGACATCGGTCAGGGTCTCACCGATGGTGATTTCCTCGATGCCGGCGACGGCGACGATCTCGCCGGGGCCGGCGGACTCAGCGGGAACGCGCTCGAGCGCCTTGGTGGCGAGGAGTTCGGTGATCTTGACGGTCTTCAGCTCACCGTTGGCGCGGGCCCAGGCAACCTGCTGGCCCTTGCGGAGGGTGCCGTTGTAGATGCGCAGCAGGGCGAGACGGCCCAGGAACGGGGAGGCGTCCAGGTTGGTGACGTGCGCCTGCAGGACACCTTCCGGGTTGTAGGTGGGGGCGGGGATGTGCTCGATGATCGCGCTGAAGAGCGGCTCGAGGTCCTCGTTCTCCGGGGCAGTGCCGTCGGCCGGCTGCTCCAGGGATGCGCGGCCTACCTTCGCGGCGGCGTAAACCACGGGGACGTTGAGGATCTTGTCCAGGTCGAGGTCCGGAACCTCATCGGCAAGGTCGGAGGCCAGGCCCAGGAGCAGGTCCATGGACTCGTGGACGACCTCTTCGATGCGGGCGTCGGGGCGGTCGGTCTTGTTGACCAGGAGGATCACCGGCAGGTGGGCGGCGAGGGCCTTGCGGAGAACGAAGCGGGTCTGGGGCAGCGGGCCCTCAGAGGCATCCACGAGAAGAACAACGCCGTCCACCATGGACAGTCCGCGCTCCACTTCGCCGCCGAAGTCGGCGTGGCCGGGGGTGTCGATGACGTTGATGGTGATGGTTTCGCCGTTGGAGGACGGTCCGTTGTAGGCCACCGTGGTGTTCTTGGCCAGGATGGTGATGCCCTTTTCGCGCTCCAGGTCACCGGAGTCCATGACGCGGTCTTCGAGGTGGTTGTGCTCGGCAAAGGAGTTGGTCTGCTTGAGCATGGCGTCCACAAGGGTGGTCTTGCCGTGGTCAACGTGGGCCACAATCGCGACGTTGCGCAGGTCACTGCGAACTGCAGTTGCTACCGCGGTGTTGGTGGTGGTTTCAGACATGCGTTATTGCTCGATTCAGTGGTGAAGTCAGCTGTTGTATCGCGACATTTCCAACCGGAACGCACGACGGATCAGACCCTTAACACAGGGCACCTGCCTCCAGTCTAAACGCTGAGCCATTTATTGGCCTAAAACGGGCACCTTCTCCCACAGCGGCCCCGCTACCAAATCGTGAATGGGATCGGGCGTCTTGTGGGCAAAATCACTAGCTTTTCCGAAAGTGATCCCCCACTATTGCTAGACCACGTACGAACACGCCAGGAGTCCACGGATGTTACAAGCCTCGACGCGGGCCCTCCTGATTGGCCCGGTCATCGCCGCCACTGTGTTTTTGGCTGGCTGCGGCGCGGCGACCGTACCGGCGTCCGGTGCGGGATCGGCGGCGCCCGCGGCGCCGCGTGCCGCCGCCCCGGAGGCCGCCCCCGGTGAGGCCATGGCCGCCGGCCCGGCCGTCGTGAGCGACCTGGGGGCCGCCGTCAACCCCGCCAGCCTTCCCGCCGGAGCGCTGTACCGCAATCCGGCAAACGGGCGGGACGAAGTAATCGTTGGCAACATCGCCCGCACCGCACTGCTGATCGGTGACTCGCAGTCCGAGCCGCAGGCAAGCTGGCCGCGCCGGGCGCTGGCGGGGCTGGGCTACGAAGTCTTCTTCTGCGGCAAGGGCGGCACAGGCTACGTCGCCTCCAACGGCACCACCGGCAATTACGTGGATGCCCTGCAGCGCGGCGACTGGCATCTCCCCTACGGTTTTCCGCCGTTGGTGGTCATCGAGGGCGGCGGAAACGACGCGAAGAAAGGGGCGAGCGACGAGCAGATCTCGGCCAACGCGGACCGGCTGATTAGGACGATCAAGCAGCGGTACCCGGGCGCGAAGCTGGCCATGGTGGGAACCTTGGGCAAGGGAGCGCACCACGGCGGCGGCCGGCGCGCCGAGGTGGACGCGCTGCTGGGGACCGTCGCCGCGGACCACGGGATTCCGTTCGTCGGTGTCGGGGACTGGCTCTCCCGCTACGGGCTGGAGGCGCAGCTTAAGGACAGTGTCCACGTGAACGGCGACGGTCACCGCGCCTTGGGTGCGCTGCTGGGTGCCAGGCTCGCGAAGCTGGGGCTGGCCCTGTCCTAGCTACATTGGTGCATACACGCATTAAGGCAGAAAAGGAGCCGGTATCCACGTTTGTGTGGATACCGGCTCCTGTTTTTTGTTGCCGCGCTACTTCGTTCCGGTGGCCAGCAGCTGTGCCCGCAGTTCCCGGCGCTCGCGCTGCTGTTCCGGATCCGGCAGCGGCACGGCGGCAAGCAGCCGCTGCGTGTAGGCCTCCTGCGGGTTCCGCAGGATCTGGTCGCGGGAGCCCTGCTCCACGATGCGGCCGCGCTGCATGACACAGATGCGGTCAGCCAGCACATCCACGACAGCGAGGTCGTGGGTGACGAACAGGCAGGCGAACCCGAGTTCACGCTGGAGGTTCTGGAACAGCTCCAGGACCTTGGCCTGCACGGACACGTCGAGCGCAGACGTCGGCTCGTCGGCCACCATGAGCTTCGGCTTGAGCGAGAGCGCCCGGGCGATGCCGACGCGCTGTTTCTGCCCGCCGGACAGCTCGTGCGGGTACCTGTTCCGGTAGTTCCGCGGCAGCTCCACCTGGTCCAGCAGCGCCTCGATGCGCTTCTGCAGGTCGGCGCCCTTCGCCACGCCGGCAAGGTACATCGGCTCGCCGATGCTTTCGCCGATGGGCAGGCGTGGGTTCAGGGATGAGGACGGGTCCTGGAACACCATGCCGATGTGGCGGCGCACCTGATGCAGCTGTTTGCCGTTCTTTTTAGCAGCAGAGATGTCCTCCCCCACAACACGCATCGTTCCGGCAGCCACCGGCAGCAGTCCGACGGCGGCGCGCCCGATGGTGGTTTTGCCCGATCCCGACTCCCCCACGAGCCCCACTACCTGCCCCGGATGGATGGTCAGATTGGCCCCCTCGACGGCGCGGAAGGCCGGCACGCGGCCCTGCTTCGGGTACTCGATGGCGACGTCGGTCAGCTCCAGGACCGGTTCCCCCACGGGCCCCCTGGATTCGGCCGCTGCCAGGGCCGCCGCGTTCTCCCGCTCGCGCCGGACCAGTTCGTCGTGGTCAACGGAGTCAAGCTCCGCGTGGGTGGCCGCTGCCAGCGCCGCTGTCACGTCAACGTCCGGCGCAGCGTCCGTTCCGCCCTGTCCGAGGTGCGGCACCGCCGCAAGCAGCGCCTGCGTGTAGGGATGCTGGGGGTTGTGGAAGATCTGCTCGGCGGTGCCGGTCTCCACGATCAGGCCCCTGCGCATGACGGCGATCCGGTCCGCCAGGTCCGCCACGACGCCCATGTCGTGGGTGATCAGGACGATGGCACTGTCCAGCTTGTTGCGCAGGTTCCGCATGAGGTCCAGGATCTCCGCCTGCACCGTGACGTCCAGGGCCGTGGTGGGCTCGTCAGCGATCAGCAGCTTGGGATCGCAGGACAGCGACTGCGCGATCATGGCACGCTGCCGCTGGCCGCCGGAGAGCTGGTGAGGATAGGACTTGAACGCCTTCACCGGGTCCGGCAGCTCCACCAGCTCCAGCATCCGCAGCGCGCGCTCCTTGGCCTGGTCCGGAGAGACTTCGTTGTGCAGCCGCACCGTCTCGACGATCTGCGCACCTACCGTGTAGACCGGGTTCAGCGCCGTCATGGGCTCCTGGAAGATGACTGCCACGTCCTTGCCGCGGACACTGCGGAGGTTGGCCGCATCCGCGCCCAGCAACTCCCTGCCGGAGAGCCTGACGCTCCCGGACACCCTGCTGTTGCTGGGCAGCAGGCCGAGCAGCGCCATGGAGCTGGCACTCTTGCCCGAGCCGGACTCCCCCACGATGGCCAGGACCTCGCCGGCGCGGACCTCATAGTTAAGCCCGACGGCGGCCGGCACCCATTTCTTTTCCACGCCGAAGTCGACGCTGAGGTCGCGCACTTCGAGGACGACGGACCCCTTCCCGTCTGCCCTCCGCCGTCCGGTGCCGGGCTCAATGGAGTCCGGCTCCAGCGGGTCCGGCGACGGGCGGTCAGGGCTGATGTAGTCAGACATGTTGGGGTTTTCCTTCCACCCGGGCCAGCGGAGCAGCTGAGATTAGTGCTGCGGCCGGGAATACTGAATTATTGGGGGCATGAGCACAGTGCCGCATGCCGGAAACGCCGCAATCTTCAAGGCGCGCACCAACAAATGGTTTGCCGGTTTCTCGTGGTTCGTGGCGGCCGCCGGGCTGGCCGGCCTGGTGGTGGCGGGCGGACTCCCTTCCCTGGCCGGTGCCGCGCCGCTGCTGCTCATCGCCTACCTGGGCTGGCTGCTGTTCTGGCGGCCGGCGGTGGTTGTCCACGACGCCGGCGTCACCATAGAAAATCCGTTCCGCGCCATCACCGTGCCGTGGGCGGCGCTGGTGCAGGTGGACACCCGGTACGCGCTGACTCTTGTCACGCCCGGCCGAAGCTACGGGGCCTGGGCGGCTCCCGCCCCGGGCATCTGGGGCGGACGCAACGCCCGCCCGGAGGACCTCCGAGGACTGCCGGACAGCACGTACGGGCCCGGGAACTCCGTCCGCCCCGGCGACCTCAAGAGCACCGACTCGGGGCAGGCCGCACAGCTGGTCCGGGGACGCTGGCAGCAGCTGGTCGAATCGGGGCTGCTGGATGCCGGCGCAGCCGAGGCCACTCCGGTCAGCGTGAAGTTCCGCTGGCGTGAAGCTGCCGCAACCCTGATCCTTCTCGGGCTCAGCTACTGGAGCGTGGCCGCCCTGTAGGCAGGCAGCGCGCTGCAGCCCCCAGCGGCGTCGCAGCAGCACGTCAGGCTCCCCTGTCCCCGCCGGCGGTCCGGCCGTCATCAGCGCTGCTGTCCAGGGCCGCCACAGGCGTCTTCTCGGGAACGGCAGCGTCAGCGTCCTTGGCCTTCTTGGCGTTGAACTTCTTTTGCCTCGGGTCGAAGGCGTCCCGCAGGCCGTCGCCAATGAAGTTGATGCTGAGGCAGATGAGGACGATGAACAGTCCGGGGAACCAGAAAAGCCAGGGTCGGGTGGCGAAGGCTTCCTGGTTCTGCGAGATGAGCAGGCCGAGCGAGGTGTCCGGAGACTTGACGCCGACGCCGAGATAGCTGAGGGCCGTTTCGGTAAGGATCGCCGCTGACATGGTGAGGGTGACGTTGACGATCAGCACGCCCACTGCGTTGGGCAGGATGTGCTTGAAGATGATCCGGGCGTTGCTGGCCCCGGAAATCCGCGCCGCGTCCACGAACTCGCGCTCACGCAGGGTGAGGAACTCGCCACGCATGAGCCTCGCCAGGCCCACCCAGCTGATCAGCCCCAGGAAGATGCCGAGTGCCAGGACACCGTTGCTGCTGGCAAAGGACGCAAACCAGCTGCCTTCATCCCGGCGTCCTGCCAGCTGCGCCATGACGGCGGCGAGGAGCAGTGCGGGGACAATGATGATGACGTCGGTGAGCCTCATAAGGACGGCTTCCATCCAGCCCCGGAAGTATCCGGACAGCGCCCCGACGACCACACCGACCAGGCCGGCGATGACGCCGATGACCACCATGATGGTGATGGACTGCTGGGCGCCGCGCATGGTCATGGCGAAGAGGTCGCGCCCGATCCGGTCCTGGCCGAAGGGATGCTCCCCCCAGGCCAGGGGCCACAGCGACGCCGTGGGCGTGCCGTCGTTGACCAGCGCCGAGACGGCCTCATGGGTGTACTTCCACCAGCCCGGGATCCCGGCATACCCCACTGACGTGAAGGCCATGACGAAGATGATGGCGAAGACCACAAGGCCGACGATGGCGCCGGAATGGCCAAGAAACCTTTTGCGGACGATCTGGCCCTGGCTCAGGCCCCGGGCTTCGGAGACAGGCTCGACGCCGGCAGCTTCCTGCCGCAGGCCGGCCTCCTCCGCCATGATTTCGTCCTGCTGACTGGGCTGGCTCATGCTTTCACCCTTACTCGTGGATCCAGTGCGGAGTAGGCGAGGTCCGCGATGAGGTTGAACGCCATGGCCGTGATGGCGACGCAAATGAAGACGCCCATGACGGGGTTGGGGTCAACGTGCAGGATGCCGTCCAGGAACAGGAAACCCATGCCCCGGACGGAGAAGACCGTCTCGGTGATCACCGCGCCGCCGATCAGGCCGCCGATGTCGAATGCGACGATGGTGGCCACCGGGATCAGGGCGTTGCGGAAGGCGTGGCGCATGACGACGGTCCGTTCCGACAGGCCTTTGGCACGCGCTGTCCGGATGTAGTCCATGTTCATGATTTCCAGCATGGAGGCCCGGGTGAACCTGGTGTAGCCGGCGAGGGAGATGAGGATGAGCGCGGTGGTGGGCAGGATCAGGTGCGTGAAGGAGTCCAGGCCGAGAATCCAGAAGTCGCCTTCGATGTTCGGCGTGCCGGCGCCGATGGTGGCAATCGGCCGTCCGCGGACCCTGCTGTTGTTGAAGTAGGCGGGCCAGGCCTGCATGAAACGGTCGAGCACGATGAGGAAGCCCACCAGGAAGGACGTGATGGCCGCCGCCCGCATGGACTGGCCTCGGTCATAGCCGCCCATGAAGTAGCCAATGGCCATGCCGATGAGGACCGCGGCAACCGCGAGCAGTACGACCATCAGGAATGTGGCCTGGTTCAGCAGGGGCTGGACCACGAAATAGAGGACCAGCCCTACGCCCACGGCAATCAGGGCGGACTGCAGCGCCTTGCGGTTCCGCAGGCCGGCGGTCAGCAGAGTCACGGCAAAGGCGATGCCCACCCCGGCGATGGCGATGACCACCGGGCCCAGGCCGGGTGTCTTGAACCACTGGGTAACCGAGAAGTAGATGAGGACCGCGGCGACAGCGGCGAAGACGATGCCGCCGGTCATTGCCTTGCGTCTGGCGTCGCCGCCAGCCACGATCACGGCCACGGAACCCAGGACGGCGCCGATGCCGAGAGAGACCGGCAGCGGAATCTCCGGGTTGCGGAGGAAGTTATTGAAGCCGATGGCGCCGAATTCCTTGAGCAGGACGGCGACCCAGAAGATCGGCAGGGAGAAGAACAAGAAGGCCATGAAGGTCACGCCGTAATCCAGTGTGCTGTACTGCCGCAGGGCGGTGATGATGCCCAGCGTGATGCCCACAAGGATGGCCAGGACGGCGGCCCCGGTGACCAGTGTCAGGGTCTGAATGAGTGCATGGCCGAGGGCGTCCGTGATGGGCTGGCCGGCGATGTTCTTGCCGAGATTGCAGGATCCGGTGAAGGGCACCAGGCACTGGGCCGCGCCGCCAAGCCATTTGAAATACCGCACGGGCGCCGGCGTATCGAGGTCCAGCAGCGCGGACCTCGAGTCCATGAGCTGCTGCTTGTTCGGTGCGCTGCTGGCACGGAACTCTGCGAGCGGGTCGCCTGATGCGGCGGTCAGCAGATACACCAGGAAGGACGCGCCCAAAAGGATGAGTGCGGCGGTGACAAGCCGCCGGACTATGTAGGTCACCATTGTGATAGAACCTCAGGATTCGGGCCCGGGGATTGCCCGGGCCGGTCGCAGGTTTGGCGGCGCCTTACTGCTTGTGCTGCCAACACAGGCACTGCCGGGAGATGGCGCTGCAAGGCGCCGGGACCGTGGTGCATGGTCCCGGCGCCTCACCTAGCTGGTTGAACTTCGTGGCACGGGCTTACTTCTCGGCCCACTCCCAGAAGTTCCACCAGACGCCGGTCTGGTTGGGCATGAACTTCACGCCGGTGATGCGGTCGCTGTAGGCGTCAACACCAACGGACTGGAACAGCGGGAGGCCGTAGGCCGAGTCCCAGATCTTCTTGTCGATCTGCTTGGACAGATCATCCTGCTTGCTGCGGTCAGTCGTCACAATGAGTTCGTCCATGAGCTTGTCGGCTTCAGGATCGCTGAACTTGTTGAAGTTGGAACCGTTGCCGGAGCGGAAGATCTGCGGCACGCCCGAAACTCCGACGCCCGGGTTGATCCACCCGAAAATCGTGGCGTCGTAGCCGCCCTTGCCGAGGGCCTTGCCCCAGTCAGAGGCGCCAAGTCCGCCGTCGACAATCTTGAAGCCGGCCTTGGTTGCGGACTCACGGATGAGCGAGAACGCGTCCACGCGGTTCGGGTTGTCCTTGTTGTACATGATGCGGACCTCAGGGGTCGCACCGTTCAGGAGCTTCTTGGCGCCGTCAACATCTGCATCCGCGTAGGCCGAGGATCCGTTGGCCTGGACGGAGGCGTCATAGGCCGGCTGCGCGGGAACGAACAGCTGCGAATCCAGGGGCTTTGCCTCGGGGTCGAGCTTCTTGATGATCTTGTCGACGATGTCCTTGCGTGGAACCGTCTTCATGAATGCCTCACGGACAGTCTTCTCGGCGAAGGGTCCCGAGTAGTTCAGGTCGATGTGGTCGTAGGAGAGCTGGTTCCCCTGCTCGACCGTGACGCCCTGGCTCTCGAGTGCTTTGAGCTGATCGAGGGTGTCGGCCGAAGCCTGCGGGGCGATGATATCGGCTTCGCCGTTCTTCAGAGCCTGGACCTGGGCCGGGGAGGAACCGATGTAGCGGACGGTGATCTCGTCCAGCTTGGCCTCGGGGCCCCAGTTGTAATCCTTGTTGCGCACCATGGTCAGGGACTGGTCCTGGTTGATGCTCTGGACCACGAACGGGCCGTTGGAGAGGAACAGGCTCGGGTCACTCGGCAGGGTCTTGGAGTCGAAGCCGGTGTTCCACATGTCGGACATGGCCTTGAGCTTGGCATCAGCGGCCTTGGGCGCCTTGGCGTCGCCGCGGGGCATGCTCTTGAGATGGTCAATGAAGGCCTGCGTGTCGGCCAGCCCGGCCTTCTTGGCCAGGACGTGGGCCGGGATGTCGATGCCCGGTCCACCCAGTGCGATCTCCCAGTCAGCGAACGGCTTGGAGTACTTGATGGTCATGGAGCGGTTGTTGTCGCCGATTTCGGGGAAATCGGTGAGCGCCAGACCGGTGGGGTCGCCGGCGTAGGAGAAGTAGGACGTTCCCGCCTTGCCGTCGGCGTCGGCGTCGTTGTAGTAACCGGAGAAGGCTGCCCACTGCAGGAGCAGGTCAGCTGCGGTGACGGGCGTGCCGTCCGACCACTTCACACCTTCGTTGATGGTGTACTTGACGGTCAGCGGATCGTCGGACGTCTTCTCCATCTTGCCGAATTTGTCGTTGTGGACAATGTTCAGCTGGTTGTCGATGTAGTAGAACCCGGAGTGTGTGGCGTAGCTGACCTTCGAGTTGATGTCAGTGTTGCCGTCGGCCGTGTTGGGGTTGAAGGTGTTGAACGCGTTGACCTCAACTACAGTGGCTGTTCCCCCCTGCTTGCCGGCCGCATTACTGGACGGGGTTGTCCCGCCATTGGTGCTCGCGCAGGCGCTGAGCGCCAGTGCAGCCGCGGCTGCAACGCCTACTGCTTTGGAAATACGACTGAATCGCATTCCGCCTCCTATGTTTCTGTGAGTGTGGAAAGGACCTTCGCTGTGGGCGCCGGCCAGACCCGCTACATCCCCCCAGTGAGATGTGGCGAGTCTCACATGACAAGTAGCCTAGACCCGAACCCGCCACGTGCGGTCCGAAAGTTGTCCCTCAGTAAAGGTTGTTACCGAGATGCAACCAAGCTGTTGCCGTGCGAAAAGTTCGCGCCCTTTTTCCTTGACGCCGTGTTGCACGGAGGGTAGGGGAGCCAATCACAGAAAAAGCCCCGGTCAAAAGGACCGGGGCTTTTTGCCGTTAATACTCAATCACTGAGTTGCTCAGCGCATACTCACACGTTGAAGCGGAACTCCACCACATCGCCGTCGGACATGACGTATTCCTTGCCTTCGATGCGGACCTTGCCGCGCGATTTGGCCTCCGCCATGGAACCGGCGTCGATGAGGTCCTCGAAGGAGACAACCTCAGCCTTGATGAAGCCGCGCTGGAAGTCCGAGTGGATGACGCCGGCTGCCTGCGGGGCGGTGTCGCCCTGGTGGATGGTCCACGCGCGCGCCTCCTTGGGCCCCGCCGTGAGGTAGGTCTGCAGCCCCAGCGTGTGGAACCCGACGCGGGCCAACTGGTCCAGCCCGGATTCGTCCTGCCCGTTCATTTCGAGCATTTCACGCGCCTCGGCCTCGTCCAGTTCCACGAGGTCGGACTCGAGCTTGGCGTCCAGGAAGATGCAGTCGGCCGGCGCAACCATCGCGCGCAGCTCGGCCTGCTTCTCCTCGCTGCCGAGAATTCCTTCGTCCGCGTTGAAGACATAGATGAAGGGCTTGGCCGTCAGAAGGCTGAGCTCCTTGAGGTGCTCCATCTCGAGCTTGTCGCTCGTGACCGAGGAGTAGATGGTGTCACCGCGCTCCAGAACTGCCTGCGCGGCCTTGATGGCAGCGAGTTCCGCGGCCTCGCGCTTCTTGATCTTGACCTCTTTTTCGATCCGGGGAATGGCCTTCTCGATGGTCTGCAGATCGGCGAGGATCAGCTCGGTGTTGATGGTTTCCATGTCGGAGCGGGGGTCCACCTTGCCGTCGACGTGGATGACGTCGGGGTCGTCGAAGACGCGCACTACCTCGGCGATGGCTTCCGCTTCACGGATGTTGGCGAGGAACTGGTTGCCCAGGCCTTCCCCTTCGGAGGCGCCCTTGACGATGCCGGCGATGTCGACGAAGGAGACGGCCGCGGGCAGTACGCGCTGCGAGCCGAAGATCCCGGCGAGCTGCTGGAGCCTGGGGTCGGGCAGGTTCACGACGCCGACATTGGGTTCGATGGTGGCGAACGGGTAGTTCGCGGCCAGGACCTGGTTGCGGGTCAGTGCGTTGAAAAGAGTTGATTTGCCGACGTTGGGCAGTCCGACGATGCCAATAGTAAGAGCCACGGACATTGATTCTACCTGTTCGGCCCCCGCATCCCGTGCCGGGCTGTTGCCTTTCCAATAAATGTCACAGCCCCGTGCCACAGTGAAGGCATGGAACCTTTTGCAGTCATTCTGGCCCTTTTGATGCTGTTGCTGGGCGCCGTGTCCGGCGCTGGCGCGGTATACGTGGTGTTGCGTCGGCGCAGCGCCGCCGTGGAAGCGGATTTCGACGGCGTTTCGCAGCGGCTTTCGGAAGTCAGCGCCCAGTTTGCAGCCGCGGATGCCGAGCGGAGGCTCCTGTCGGCCCAGAACCGGGAGCTGGGCATGTCGCGTGAGCAGGATGGGAGCGTACTGCGGGCCTTGGCGCCGGTGGCTGAGAAGCTGACGGCGGTGCAACAGCAGGTA
This sequence comes from Arthrobacter sp. SAFR-023, assembly GCF_051965295.1. Classification (NCBI taxonomy): domain Bacteria; kingdom Bacillati; phylum Actinomycetota; class Actinomycetes; order Micrococcales; family Micrococcaceae; genus Arthrobacter; species Arthrobacter sp. SAFR-023. The sequence goes on from NZ_JBQCMF010000001.1 coordinate 402,206, forward strand.
GCCCTGCTGGAACGGGACCGGCTCGAACAGTACGGGCAGCTGGCCCAGCAGCTGCAGGAAGCCCGCTTCACGGACGAGCAGCTGATGCGCTCCACGCATGCTCTTGAGTCGGCGCTCCGGTCGAACAGCGCGCGCGGCCAGTGGGGGGAAGTGCAGCTGCGCCGTGTTGTGGAGGCGGCCGGCATGATGCGGCATGTTGATTTCCATGAGCAGCAGCACGGCACGTCAGGCGCCGAGGCCGCCGTCCGTCCGGACCTTGTGGTCCAGCTGCCGGGCGACAAGCAGCTCGTTGTCGACGCTAAGGTCCCCCTGTCCGCCTACCTTGAGGCCCAGGAGCTGGGGCAGTCGGCCGGCGACAAGCCCGGGCTTAGCCAGGCGGCATTGCAAAACCTCATGGCGGCACACGCCAAGGCGCTGAAGTCCCACGTGGACGCCCTCAGCACCAAGAAGTACTGGGACATTTCGGGGAATTCGCCAGAGCTGGTGATCTGTTTCGTCCCGGCCGAATCCATCCTCGCGGCCGCTCTCTCCGCCGATCCCGCGCTCCTGGATCACGCCCTCTCCAGGAATGTGGTGCTTGCGTCCCCCGGCACGCTGCTCGCGGTGCTCAAATCCGTAGCGTTCACGTGGCGCCAGGACGTTCTAACGGACAGTGCACGGGAGCTCTTCGAACTTGCCCGGCAGCTGTACGAGCGGATGGGCACGCTCGGGGACAACGTCGGCAAGCTCGGGTCCTCGCTGAAAAGCTCGGTGGACCGCTACAACGCGTTGGTCGGCACGCTGGAGGCACGCGTACTTCCCACCGCGCGGAAACTGAACGCCCTGGACACCAGCGGACTGGTCACGCCACCGGCTGTGCAGGTCACGCCGCGGTCCCTCGCAGCCCCTGAGCTGCAGACTGGCGAGCTGCGGGCGGCCGTGGACGAAGAGGACGCCGCTTAAAGCGACGAAACGCACGACGCCGGAACTCAACGTGAGTTCCGGCGTCGTGCGTTATCCGGGGCTGCTAGCGCGAGCGGCGTCCGCCGAGGGCGCGGGATACGTCCCCCGCTTCCTTGAGCGTGGCGCGGAGCTCCTTCGGCAGGGAGAAGAGCAGGTCCTCCTCCGCAGTCACAATTTCCTCGACAGCGTCGTAGCCGTAGTCGGCCAGGAGGCGGAGCACGTCCTTGACCAGGACCTCCGGAACGGACGCGCCCGAGGTGACGCCCACCGTGGCCACACCCTCGAACCAGGACTCGTCCACCTCGTTGGCGAAGTCAACCCGGTACGACGCCTTGGCGCCGTACTCGAGCGCCACCTCGACGAGGCGGACGGAGTTGGAGGAGTTGGCCGAACCGACCACGATCACCAGATCGGCCTGGGGCGCGATCTTCTTGATGGCCACCTGACGGTTGGTTGTGGCGTAGCAGATGTCGTCGCTGGGCGGATCCTGGAGCGTGGGGAACCGGTCCTTGAGCAGCCGGACGGTCTCCATGGTCTCGTCCACGCTGAGCGTGGTCTGCGAAAGCCAGATGACCTTTTCGGGATCCCGTACCGTCACCTTGTCCACCTCATGGGGGCCGTTGATGATCTGGATGTGTTCGGGAGCTTCGCCGGCCGTTCCTTCAACCTCTTCGTGGCCGTCGTGGCCGATCAGGAGGATGTCGAAGTCGTCCTTGGCGAAACGGACGGCTTCCTTGTGGACCTTGGTCACGAGGGGGCAGGTGGCATCGATGGTGCGCAGTCCGCGGTCCTCGGCGGACTGGACCACAGCCGGGGACACGCCGTGGGCCGAGAAGATGACCAGGGCGCCCTCGGGCACTTCATCAGTTTCGTCCACGAAGATGGCGCCCTGCTCCTCGAGGGAGCTGACCACGTGCACGTTATGGACAATCTGTTTCCGGACATAAACCGGCGGTCCATAGTGCTGCAGAGCCTTCTCGACGGCGATGACCGCGCGGTCAACGCCAGCGCAGTATCCGCGGGGAGCCGCCAGCAGAACCCTCTTCGGGCCCGGGACCGGTGCCGCCGCGAGCACTTCCTCCGGCGAACGCCGCCGGCGCGGGACGGTTGGCATCGAAAGGGAAACTGCAGAGGAAGTCATTGTTCCATGCTACCGGCTGGGCCGCAGGCATCCTGGCAGCTCATCGTCCGCGGGCAGGACCGCCGACCAGCCTGAGCAGCAAGCCTGCCGCCACCAGGACCACACCGACGATCGCCGCCGCCAGCGTCCAGGACGCAAACCCGGCAGCGGAAGCGGAAACAAACTCCCGCTTGAACAGGTCTGCCATCTCGTTTCCGCTCGCGGTGCCCATCACGGCGTCGGCGGCCCAGCGGGACGCCAGCGTCCACAGTCCGGAAAGAGCCAGTGCGCCCAATCCTATGCCGGCCAGGACTTTCCACCGCCGGCGGGCAGTCACGAGCGCCAGGAGGAACGCCACCCCGGCACCGACGGCAAGGCTGTATCCGAGCGGAGAGTAGGCCGAAACCCGTTCAACGAGCTGGCGCTGGTTCGTCTGGCCGATGCTCACCAGGGTCTGGCCCGGGGCTTCCAGCGGAACACCAACCTGGCTGGAAATCTGCTTGGCCGCGAGCGCGACGAGCGGGGCCACGTCCAGGGTCAGCGAGGTGCTCGAATCAGCTTCGGGGGGAAGGGACGCCGGATCGGCGAAGTTGAGCCGGTGGCTCTTTCGCAGCGTCTCTTCCCAGGCAGCCGGATACTCGGGCAAGCCGGTGAGGGAGGTGGCCGCCTTCTCCAGCACCGGCCGGATCAGTTCCGCCGCCTGCGCCGGGATGCTTCCGCCGGTATCGATGCTGTTGACGGCGGCGGTCGCCAGGCGCTTCTGGAAATCCGGATCCTTGCCCAGCGGTGCCGCCAGGGCTACGAAGCCATCTTCTTGCACGATGTTGCGGTCCACCCAGATGGCCGGAACGGCGGCGGCGGAGAGGAGAAGACCAAGGATGACGGCCAAGGCCGCAAGAAATGAGCGCAAGGGGTTCCTAGCTGGTCGGGTTTCTCGGCTGGTCGGGTGCCTGGCTGGTCAGCAGGCCACTGCAATCCTAGGCGCGGCGTCCCGTTATCGGAAAAGTAGGGCGGTCAAAGGTGCCAGCGACCAGAATGCCGGCCACCCAGTCTGCCGGGTCCTCAGCGGTCCCGGCAAATGCCCCGAAACCAACAATGTCCGAGGCCGGTGATACAGCTATGGATAGAGTTGATTAACCCACCGCGCACGCACCACCACAGGCAAAGGACCGCGACCATGCAACTGGCATTCGCCGCCACCGGGGCTGCACATGGCTGAAAACGCCACCGTCCCTGTACCCGGCACGGCCCCTGCAGCCGGCACCCCCGCTGCGTCCGGCCCCAGCACGGTGCCGGCCACCGCCGCCGACACGAGCCCGGACAACCCCTGGCCGCTGCAGTTGCTCTCCCAGAAGCTCAAGGTCCATATCGAGCGGGCGCCGGCAGCGTGGGTTGAAGGTCAGGTCATCGAACTCAACCGGCGCGGCGGCAATGCGTTCCTCACCCTCCGGGCTGTGGACGCGGAGATCTCCCTGCCTGCTTCCATCTGGTCCAAACTGCTCGACCGGCAGGAGACGCCGCTTGAGCGCGGAAGCCGGGTGGTGGCCCTGCTCAAGCCCGAGTTCTGGCTGAAGACCGGGCGCCTGAACATGTCCGTGAAGGATATCCGCCCCGTTGGACTGGGCGATCTCCTCGCACGGATTGAACGTCTCCGCCATGCCCTGGCCGCTGAAGGCCTGTTCGCCGAGTCGCGGAAAAAGCGCCTGCCCCTGCTCCCCCACCGGATCGGACTCATCACCGGCCGCGATTCCGATGCGAAGAAGGACGTTCTGCGCAACGCTGCCCTGCGCTGGCCGGCCGTCGAATTCGAGATCCGCGAGGTCGCGGTGCAGGGCAACACCGCCGTGTCCCAGATGATCAAGGCGCTTCGCGAACTTGATGCCCGTCCCGAGGTGGACGTGATCGTCATCGCCCGCGGCGGCGGCGCGCTGGAGGACCTGCTGCCGTTCAGCAGCGAGGAACTCATCCGCGCCGTGGCGGCCGCGGTGACTCCGGTGGTCAGCGCAATCGGGCACGAAGCGGACCGGCCCATCCTGGACGACGTCGCCGACCTCCGGGCCTCCACGCCCACGGATGCAGCAAAGCGCATCGTGCCGGAAGTTTCGGAGGAACTTGCCCGGGTCCGGCAGGCTGAAGCCCAGCTGCGCCGCTCCGTGACGCTTCTGGTTGCCAGGGAAACGGACCGCCTGGCGGCCATCCGTTCCCGTCCGGTCCTCGCAGCCCCGGAGAGCATGATCACGGCGCGCGCGGACGACGTGGAACGGCTGGCCCGCAGGTCCACGGCGGCCATCAGTGCAGCCGTGACGAGGGCTTCCGACCAGCTGGTCCACCTCCAGGCGCAGGTCCGGGCATTGTCACCGCAGCAGACCCTGGACCGCGGCTACGCCGTAGTGCAGCTTTCCGGGCCCGCCGGGGCAGTTGTCCGCCAGCCGTCCCAGGCCCCAGCGGGAACACCACTCGCGGTCAGGGTGGCCGGCGGGCGGTTCGGTGCGGAATCCACGGGCGCCCCATAAGCCGGACGCATACGGACCAGCACCTCGAATGACGCCAGCACCGAATGACAGCACCACCTACACGACAGGCCAGTAACCATGACAGATCCGACCATCAACACAGACCAGCCCCACAGCACGGAACAAAATACCGCCGCCCAGCCCGGCCCCGCACTCCCTCCGGAGATCGATGCCCTCAGCTATGAGGAAGCACGGGAACAGCTGGTTGCCGTGGTTTCCAAGCTTGAGGCCGGCGGGACCAGCCTTGAGGATTCCCTGGCGCTGTGGGAGCGGGGCGAGGCCTTGGCACGGCGCTGCGAGGACTGGCTGGAGGGCGCCAGGAAGAGGCTCGCCGCTGCCCGCAAGGACAGCTGACCGCCAGCGGAGATCGAGCCGGAGGTTAAGCGGCCTGACGACCGCCCGGCCCGGTCAGGACCGCTCGACGAGGAGGCGCTCGGCTTCAACGTCGAACTCGGCCTTGGGCCACTCCAGTTCGAGCTCGCCGAGCCCCTCCAGTAACAGTTGCTGCACTGCAATGCGCGCGTACCATTTCTTGCTGGCAGGCACCACATACCAGGGCGCCTGTTCGGTGTTGGTGGCGTCGAAGGCAGCCTGGTAAGCGGCCATGTAGTCGTCCCAGAAAGCGCGCTGCTTCAGGTCCTCGGTGTTGTACTTCCAGTGCTTGGCGGGGTTGTCCAGCCGGGCCAGCAGCCGTTCCTTCTGCTCCTCATTGCTGATGTGCAGCATGACTTTGATGACTTTCGTGCCCACGGCCGCCTGCCTGGCCTCGAACTCGTTGATCGCCCGGTAACGGCGTTCCAGCTCCTTGGGGTCGGCCCAGCGGTGTACCCGGTGGATCAGGACGTCCTCGTAGTGGGACCTGTCGAAAACCCCCAGCATGCCGGCGGCCGGGACCTCGCGTTCGATGCGCCACAGAAAGTCGTAGGCCTTTTCCTCGGGCGTGGGGGCCTTGAAGGACTTGAACTGGACACCCTGCGGATCCATGGCGCCCAGCACGTGCTTCACGATTCCGCCTTTGCCGGCAGTATCCATTCCCTGCAGGATCAGCAGGACGCGCTTGGTGCCGCCGAACTTGGACTCGGCAAACAGCCTCTCTTGAAGGTCTGTGAGTTTGTCATCGAGTTCCTCAAGGAGCAGCTCGCCGTCGGCCTTGTTCCCCGGATAGCCCAAGGTGGCATCAGGGTCGACGTCGGCCAGCTGGAATCCCTTACCGACTTTCAGGGTCTCGGAGGGGAGCTTCGTGAATTCCACAATGCCGGCCATCGGGTCCTCTTTCCACGGTTGACTGTGGGTAAAGGCTAGTTCCCCTGATACCTGCTGAGGAAGTCTCCCATCCGGCCAATTGCTTCCTCGATGTCCTTCACGTTCGGCAGGGTCACCATCCGGAAGTGGTCGGGCCGGACCCAGTTGAACGCCCGGCCGTGGGAGACCAGGATCTTCTGTTCCTTGAGCAGGTCCAGCACAAACTTTTCGTCGTCCCGGATGCTGTAGACCTCCGGGTCCAGCTTGGGGAACAGGTACAGGGCGCCCCGTGCCTGCTGGGTGCTGACGCCGGGGATCGCGTTGAGCATGTCGTACGCCTTGTTGCGCTGTTCCAGCAGCCGGCCGCCGGGCAGGATGAGGTCGTTGATGCTCTGGTACCCGCCCAGGGCAGTCTGGATGGCATGCTGGGCCGGAACGTTGGCGCAGAGCCGCATGTTGGCCAGCAGGTTGATGCCTTCGAGGTAGTCCGCGGCCTCCTTCTTGGGCCCGGAGATGGCCATCCATCCTGCCCGGTAGCCGCAGACGCGGTAGGCCTTGGACAGTCCGCTGAAGGTCAGGCACAGCACGTCGTCGCCCGTGAGCCCGGCCATGTTTACGTGCACGGCGTCCTCGTAGAGGATCTTTTCGTATATCTCATCGGCAAAGATGACCAGCCCGTGCTTTTCAGCCAGGGCAACAATCTTGCGCAGCGTGCTTTCCGGGTACACGGCGCCGGTGGGGTTGTTCGGGTTGATGACCACGATGCCCTTTGTCCGGGGCGTAATTTTGGCCTCGAGGTCCTCCAGGTCAGGCTGCCAGCCGGACTCCTCGTCGCAGAGGTAGTGCACCGGACGGCCGCCGGCCAGCGCCACCGAGGCGGTCCACAGCGGGTAGTCCGGGGTGGGGATCAGGATCTCGTCGCCCTCTTCGAGCAGGGCCATCAGTGACATGGTGATGAGTTCGCTGACGCCGTTGCCGAGGTAGATGTCGTCCACGTGGATGCTCTGGATGCCGCGTGTCTGGTAGTACTGCGAGACGGCGGTGCGGGCGGAGAAGATGCCGCGTGAATCGCTGTATCCCTGGGCGTGGGGCAGGTGGCGGATCATATCCACCAGGATCGCGTCCGGCGCTTCAAACCCGAAGGGTGCGGGGTTGCCGATGTTCAGTTTGAGGATGCGGTGACCCTCTGCCTCCATCTGCTGGGCGGCCTGAAGAATCGGTCCACGGATGTCGTAAAGGACATTATGAAGCTTGGTGGACTGCTTGAATTCTGCCATTCATCAAATATGCCACAAGCGGGATGTACTTCCGGGGAGACGTGCCTCACACGGCTGACCATACGTCCTCCGCCACCCGTCCCCCATTTAACGACGACGGCGGCCGCCGGTCGCAGCGGAACCGGCAGCCGCCGTCGTACTCCCCTAATCAGCCACCGGGCCTACTTGACGATGCCCTTGTCCTTGAGCCACGCAGCGGCCGCGTCCTTGGCGTTCTGCTTCTGACTTCCGCTCACCGCACGGTTGAGGTTGATCAGGTCCTCAGTGGTGAGGGTTTTGGAGACATTGTTGAGCGCCTCCTTGGCTTTGTCCGTCACCTTGGCGTCGTTGTAGAGCGGCAGCACCTGCTGGGCCTTGAAGTTGTTCTTCGGGTCCTCCAGCACGACGAGGTCGTTGTCGGCGATGGACGGCGTGGTGGTGAAGATGTCGGCCACCTGGACCTCATCGCTCAGGAGCGCCTGCAGGGTCAGGTTGCCGCCGCCGTCGCTAAAGGGCTTCAGCGCCTTGAGCTCGCAGCCGTAATTCTTCTTGAGCCCCGGGAAGCCGTAGGACCGGGTTTCAAACGTGGCCGGCGCGGCCATGGTCAGGTCCTTGCAGACCTTGGCCAGGTCTTCGATCGACTTCAGCTGATACTTTTCGGCGGTGGCCTTGGTGACCACCATGGCGTCCTTGTCCTCCGCCTTGGACGGCTCCAGCACGGCGAGTCCCTTCGGCAGCTTGCCGGGCAAAGCCTTGACGATGTCCTCCGGGGTGACCTCGGCGGCCTGCGCGTCGACGTGGGACAGGAGGTTGCCGGAGTAATCGGGAACCACATCCACCGATCCGTCCTGGACGGCCTTGAAGTAGATCTCCCGCGAGCCGATGTTGGGCTTGGTGGTGGCGGTGACTCCGGCCGCGGTCAGGGCACCGGCGTAAATCTCGGCGATGATCTGGCTCTCCGGGAAGTCCGCGGAGCCGACGACGAGGGAACCGCCGGAGGTGGCGCCCCCGGTAGCACTCGTGGAGGGGGACGACAGCGGATTGCCGCTGCTGCAGGCGGACAGGGCGAGGGCGACGCCGACACCGGCGGCGAGGCCACCCAGGCCACGGCGGGTAAGAGTCGTGCGGACGGGGTGCTTCATGCGGTGCCTCCTTGAACAGCAGCGGCCGCGGGCGCGGCAGCCGAGAGATCGGTGGCGGCCTTGCGGCCACCTTTGGAACGTGCGGAAAGTCCCGGTGAAACGACCAGCCGCTGCACGGCGGCCAGGACAAGGTCGACGACGATCGCCAGTGCCGCTATGAGGAGCGAACCTGCCAGCATCCGCGGGAAGTCCTGGAGCACCAGCCCGTCGAACAGGTAGCGTCCCAGGCCGCCGAGCGGAAGGTAGGCCACCACCGACACAGTGGCGATCACCTGCAGCACGGCGGTGCGGATGCCGCCGAACATCACCAGTAGCCCGTTGGGAACCTCCACGCCGAACAGGACCTGCAGCTCTTTCATGCCCATGGCTCGGGCGGCGTCCACCACGTTTGAGTCCACGCTGGAAATGCCGGCGTAGGTGCCGGCCAGCACCGGCGGCACCGTAAGGATGACCAGGGCCCACACCGGCGGCATGAGGCCGCTTCCGGCGACGAGGGCGAACAGCACCAAGAGCCCGAGGGTGGGCAGCGCGCGGAGGGCGCCGGCCACGGCCACGGCCACCACGCGGCCCCTGCCGGTGTGGCCGATGTAGAGGCCCACCGGGACGGCGATGGCGGCGGCGATGATCAGGACCAGGAAGCTGTACTGCAGGTGTTCGAGCAGGCGGACGGGTATCCCGCCCGGACCGGACCAATGCAAGGGATCGGCGAGCCAGGCGAACGTTTCGGTGAAGATGTTCATGAGCCCGCCCCCGCGTGGACTTTGGCATCGGCGATGAATTCAGCGCCGGACCGGGCGTGCGCGTCCGTCTTTACGGAGCCGGCCCTGGTCCACGGCGTGAGGACCCGTTCCAGGATTACCAGCAGCGCGTCCATCACCACTGCCAGCAGCAGGATGGCGATGATGCCCACCACCACTTCGGTGACGAAGTTCCGCTGCAGTCCGTCCGTGAACAGCATCCCGAGGTTACCCACGCCCAGCAGGGCGGCGACGCTCACCAGCGAAATGTTGCTCACCGACACCACGCGCAGGCCGGCGAACATCACGGGCAGCGACAGCGGCAGGTCGATCTGCAGGAACCGGGCGGCCGGCTTGTAGCCCATGGCCACAGCCGCCTGCCGGAGGTCGTCATCGACGGAATCGAAGGCGTCCATGGCAGCCCGCACCAGCAGCGCCACGGCGTAGATGGTCAGGGCGACGATGACGTTCAGCGGGTCGAGGATCCGCGTCCCCAACAGCGGCGGGAGAATGATGAACAGCGCCAGGGACGGGATGGTGTAGAGCAGGGAGCTCACGGTGGCCACGAGCTGCCGCAGCGCGCTGTGCCGCCTCGAGAACTGTGCCAGCGGGATGGAAATCAGCAGGCCCAGGACCATCGGAACCAGGGCCAGGACCAGGTGCTGGCCGGCCCGTTCAAAGACCATGGGGCTGTTCGCCAGGAACCACTCCATCAGAGGGCGCCCTGCCGGACCTGGCGTGCGGACTCGATGACGGCCAGAACCTCCGCGCCCTTAACGACGCCGGCAACCTTGCCGTCGCCGTCGACCGCCACGCCGAGCCCCGAGGGCGAGGACAGCGCCGCGTCCAGGGCCCGCCGGAGGGTGTCACCCGGCCGGAACAGGGAGCCTCCGGGGATGAGCTGGGAGTCGAGGCCGGGGCCTTCCCAGCCCAGCGGGCGCTGCTGGTCATCCACCACCAGGCGCCAGTCGTCTGCGCTGGCCTTGGCATCCCCGCCCCGGGTGACCGTCTCAACGGGGTGGACCGCGACGCCGTCGGCCGCGGTGAAGGCGAGGTGGCGGAACCCTCGGTCCCTGCCCACAAAGGAAGCCACGAACTCGTTGGCCGGTGCCCGCAGGATCTCCTCGGGCGTGGCGTACTGCGCCAGCTTGCCGCCGACGGCGAAGACTGCCACCTTGTCCCCCAGCACGGTGCCCTCATCGATATCGTGGGTGACAAAGACGATGGTCTTGGCCAGGTCCCGCTGCAGGCGCAGGAGTTCCTGCTGGAGTTCGTCACGGACCACGGGATCCACGGCGCTGAAGGGCTCGTCCATCAGCAGGACCGGCGGGTCGGCAGCGAGCGCCCGGGCCACGCCAACGCGCTGCTGCTGGCCGCCCGAAAGCTGCGACGGGTACCGCTTGCCCAGCGAGGGGGCCAGCCCTACGACGTCGAGCAGTTCTTCCGCTCGTTTGCGGGCGTCGGCTTTTGGCACGCCGTTAAGCCGGGGCACGGTGGCGATGTTGTCCACGACGGAGCGGTGCGGCATCAGGCCGGAGGACTGCATGACGTAACCCATGGATCGCCGGAGCTCGGCCGCCGGCACGGAGGTAACGTCGCGCCCGCCGACCGTGATGGTCCCGGACGTGGGCTCCACCATCCTGTTGATCATGCGCAGGGAGGTGGTCTTGCCGCAGCCTGATGGTCCGACGAACACCGTGATGGAGCCACGGTCAATGGACATGCTCAGCTGGTCCACGGCCGGTTGCCCGCTCTGGTACTGCTTGGTGACGCTCTGGAACTCGATCATGGCTTCGGCCATACCCGGCTTACCTAACTGTTGGGCGGCAACATCGGACGGTAAAGCGAATTGATCATAAGCACGCTGTTTTTGGCTGTAAAGCGCACCTTTACCCAGCGTAACCAGCGCCCGAAGCAAAACCGCCGTAGGCACGGATACCGTAATCATTCGGAGACAAACACGATTGATTCGGTGCCCTCCCCCGCCCGGATGGGTGGAGGAGTTTTTGTCCAGGTAATGGGCGCTCCGTGCGCTTTTCGAGCCATTATCTGGACAAAAACTCCGCCTAGGAATGGCGGTAGCGTTCGGCGGCCCGCTGGCTCCGCCCGGCCACCACCACCTTCTGGTGCCACTCCCGCTGGTACGCCCTTCTCGCCGCTGCGTCGTGACGCCGTTCCAGGGCGGCGAGCTCGCGCTGGAGCTTGAGGTAGCTGGCCCACCGCCTCTCCTCGAGGGATCCGTCGTCGAGTGCCGCGCGGACGGCGCACCCGGGTTCCCGGTCGTGGGCGCAGTCGGAGAAGCGGCACTGCTCGAAGAGCACCTGCAGGTCGCCGAACATTTCCTCCATGCCGTCCTCGGCGTCGAACAGGCCGAAGCCGCGGACTCCGGGAGTGTCCATCAGCACGGCGCCATTGGGCAGCGGCACCAGCTCCCGCGACGTCGTGGTGTGCCGCCCCCTGCCGTCGGTGGCCCGCACATCCCCGGTTGACTGGACGTGGTGCCCCACGAGTGCGTTGATGAGGGTGGACTTCCCGGCGCCGGAGGGGCCAAGCACGGCGAGCGTCCACCCCGGCTGCACCCTGGCGAGCAGTTCGTCGATGCCGTCTCCCTGCTCTGCGGAGGTGGTCACCACGTCCACACCCGCGGCTTGCAGGACCACCTTCCCGACGACGTCGTCCGCGATGTCCGCCAGGTCCGCCTTCGTGATGATCACCAGCGGGGTGGCGCCGGAATCCCAGACGGCCACCAGGGTCCGTTCGAGCCTGTTGTGGCTCAGCGGACGGTCGACGGGAACCACCACGCCCACTATGTCGATGTTCGCGGCGAGGACCTGCGCCTCCGTGGACGGGTCGAAGGAACGTTTGCGGCTGAGCTCGGACGTGCGCGGAAGCACCCCGACGACGGCCAGTTCGGCAGCCCGGTTGCGGCCGAGCCAGACCCAGTCGCCGGTGGCCGGCACGGTACCGGGCGGATACGGCAGGTGCACCAGTCCGTCAGCCGTGGCTGCGACGATCCGGTTCCGGTCCACCCGGACGACGCGGGCCGCAGCCTCGGCCCCGCTGGCCGGATGGGCCGCGAAGTGCTGCGCCTTGGCCTCCGTGAAACCATACTGGCTGGGGCCGGACAGGGGCTCAGGATTGACGAGCTCAGTGTTGAGAAAAGGGTTTGGGTTATGCGTTTGGGTTTGAAGCTGGTTGGCACGAGTGCCGGAAGAATTTTTCACTGGAAACCTCGGGTTGGCCCCGAAATGCCGCCGGCCGGCAAGCAGTGCGCTGTGTGCAGTGTGCTGGGCGCGCTGGGCTGGCTACGAGAGGGCAGCAGCGGGTGCAGGAGTGATGAAGGTGTTGTCGAGAAGGCGCGGGGCGCGCACGAATTCTGCAATCATCAGGTCCACCTCCCCCGTACGAAGTTCATGCCGGAGTGGCTGCCGCCGGACAGAAGGTCCGGGGACTCCCCCAGAATAGCCAGCGCGGCGCCGGCTGGCTAGGGCAAACGGGCGGCGGCAGGCAAATCAGTCCAACAAGCTCAGTCCAGTGAATCCAGCTTGCCGTTGACCGGCCGCTCCGAGAACAGCCGAAGGGCGGCGTCAACCAGGGACACCCTGTTCAGCGAACCGACGTCTTGCAGCGGAATCCACGCGGCATGTGTGGTGGTGCCGTTCGTCTCGTGGGTGAGCTCCCCGCCCGTCACCCTCGCCTCATAGACCAGGCGGAGCGCCTGGAAGTCCCGGTCCGCTCCGTCCAGCCGCGAATCAGCCGGCCAGTGCCCGACGTCGATCCCGAGCATCTCACCGATTTCGGCGTGATAGCCCGTCTCCTCGAAGACCTCACGGATGCAGCCGTCCACGGGGTGCTCGGCCAGATCCAACCCGCCACCGGGCAGCGTCCAGCCTTCCTTGCCGTCCTGCTTCCAGTACGCCAGGAGGATGGCGCCGTCGCGGATGATGACCGCGTAGGCGGCAGGGCGGGTGTCGAAAAGAACGCTCATGGCTCCAGCGTAGCCCCGCGCTGTCCGCGTGCAGGCAGCCGTCCTAGAGTGGGACTGTGACGAATTTGGAGCTTCTCCCGCAGGAGGAAACCTGCCCGCCCGCCGGCCCGGACACAGGAACGGGAAGCGGGCCGTGCCTGCAGCTGTGGCCGGCACGCGAGGTGCCGCTGGGCGGGGTCCGCGCGATGTCGGTGCTCCGAACCCTGCCCCAGCGCGGCCTGCCGACGGTGGGTGCCTGGTGCTTCCTGGACAGTTTCGGCCCCGACCGGACGGCAATGTCCGTGCTGCCGCACCCGCATACCGGGCTGCAGACCGTGACGTGGCCGCTGGCCGGGCAGATCAGGCACCGGGACAGCGTGGGCAGCGACGTCATTGTCCGCCCCGGCGAGCTGAACATCATGACGGCGGGCCACGGCGTCTCGCACTCCGAGTTTGCCGTGCTGCCGGCAACGGCCGACGGCGGCACAGGGCTTCCGCTGCAGCGCGGGCTGCAGCTGTGGGTCGCATTGCCGGACGCGGAGCGGGACAGGCCCCCGGCCTTCGAGCAGCACCGCGAACTGCCCACGGTTCAGGGCCCGGGCTTCACCGCAACGGTGATGGTGGGAACCTTCGGCGGCGCTTCCTCGCCGGCCACGATGTACACGCCGATCGTCGGCGCCGACATCGGCTGCGGCGGTGCCGCCTCCGTCCCGCTGGACCCGGCGTTCGAGCACGCCGTCCTGGTGCTCGACGGCGGCCTGACGGTGGACGGGCAGGAGATCGGCCCGGGGCCGCTGGGCTACCTGGGAGCCGGGCGCGCAGTCCTGTCCGTGGACGCCCTGCCGGAGACCCGGTTCGTACTGATCGGCGGTGAGCCGCTCCAGGAGGAGCTGCTGATGTGGTGGAACTTCGTGGGCCGGTCCCATGAGGAGGTGGCCCGCGCGCGGGCTGACTGGGAGGCCCAGGCAGAGCTTTCCGACACGGCCGCGAAAGGTGCCCGCTTCGGGCTGGTCCGCGGCCACGGGCCGGATGCGGGCCGCGAGGCAGGCAGGATCCCCGCGCCGCCCTTGCCCGGAGTGAAGCTCAGGCCGCGGACCCGTTCCTAGGGCCCGGTGTCAGCGCCCGGTATCAGGGCTGGTCGCGGTCAGGGCTGGTTGCGGACCAGCAGCGGGACACCGAAAACGGGGTCCTGCTCGAGGATCCGCACGTCGCTGACTCCTGCTGCGGCCAGGTGCTTCCGGAACGACTCCTGCAGCCGGACTACGTTCATGCCCAGGCCGCTGCCCAGGATGACAGGCCCGTCCAGCCCGAGCTGCTGCAAAACCTGGGCGGCCATCTCCGCCAGGTCCTTGCCCGCCTGGTCGATCAGGTCGCGGCTGACGCTGTGGCCGGCGTCGGCCGCCTCCACCACCAGCCGGGCCTGCTGCGCCCAGAACCGGCGACCGGTCTCCGGGGAGTGGAACAGCGCGATCAGCTTGTTCGGGTCATCGGTGCGGCAGGAGTCCAGGAGCGCACGTGTCAGCTCGTCCGGTTCCTGCCCCTGGTTCATGCGCCGCAGGCTGTGCCGGACCGCCTCGCGGCCCAGCCAGTAACCGCTGCCTTCGTCGCCCAAGAGGTAGCCCCAGCCGCCGGCCCGCGCCTCGGCCCCGTCCCCGTTCGTGCCCCAGGCCGCCGAGCCGGTGCCCGCGATGACTGCGACGCCGGTGCTGGCGCCGCCGGCCGCGAGAAGGAGCCGGGAGTCGTGGACCACGGTAATCCGGGCCCCCGGGGCGTGCGGCTCGATGAGGGCGGCCAGGGCGGCGGCATCCTCATCGGTGTCGATCCCGCCGGCGCCGGCGTAGACCTGGGCCACCGGCCCCTGGCCGATTTTGGCGAAAAGCTCCGCAAGGTGTGCCGCGGCTTCCACACGGCTGACGTTCTGGACGTTGGCGCTTCCCACGCTCTCGTCAGCCACCGGTTCCCCGTGCTCGAAGCGGACTCCCCGCGTCTTGGTGCCGCCGATGTCGAGGCCGATCACGACGTTGGCGCCACCCATGCGGGAACCGGCGGCGCCGGCCGGGACTTCGCCGGCCGGGACTGTGCTGGGCGGAACAGCATTGGACGGGACTGCATTGGACGCGCCTGCGCTGGACGAAGCCGGGGCCGCACCGGATAGGTTGTCAGAGTTAGTCACCTGAACAGATTACTGATTAGCCCGAAGGAGCCGGCCATGCCCCACGCCGAGATTGATTCCCGCATCATTGCAGCGCCCATGGCAGGCGGGACGTCCACGCCGGGCTTCGTCCAGGCCGTCCACCACGCCGGAGGACTGGGCTTTCTCGCCGCGGGGTATAAGAGTGCGGATGCGGTCAGTGCGGAGATCCGCGCCTGCCGGGACGCCGGTGTCCGGTTCGGGGTCAACGTTTTTGTGCCGGACCATGCACAGCTGAACCCCTCGCCCGACGCCGTGGCAAGACTGGAGGATTACCGCAGCAGCCTTAGCCAGGACGCCAGCCGCTACGGCGTGGCCGTGCCGCCCCTGGTGCTTGACGACGACGACGCCTGGCAGGCGAAGATCGACCTCCTGCTGCGGGACCCGGTTGAACTGGTCAGCTTCGCCTTCGGTTTGCCCGGTTCCGACGTTGTCGAGGCGCTTCGGAAGGCGGGGTCGACGGTCATCGCCACGGTCACCAGCCATGCCGAGGCCGGGCTGGCAGCGGACCGCGGGGTCGACGCCCTCGTCGTCCAGCACAGCAGCGCGGGCGCCCACTCCGGCGCGTTCCTGGCTGCGACGCAAACTGGCGGCATGCCGCCGTCCACCGCTGACCTGATCCGGGAGGTGGCGGCCGCCGTCGACCTGCCGCTGATCGCCGCCGGCGCCGTGTCCGACGCCGCCGCTGTCAGATCGGTCATTGCCGCCGGGGCGGTGGCCGCGCAGGTGGGAACGGCGCTGCTGCGGACGGACGAAAGCGGTGCGCGGCAGTTGCACAAGGACGCCCTTGGCGATCTCCGTTTCACCGAGACAACACCCACCCGCGCGTTCACCGGCCGTTATGCCAGGGCGCTGGTCAATGACTTTGTCCGCGACCACGGGGACGCCCCCGAGGGCTACCCTGCCATCCACCATCTGACCGCTCCAATCCGCGCGGCGGCAGCCGCGGCAGGTGACCAGGATCGGCTGAACCTTTGGGCAGGCAAGGGCTGGCGCTCGGCCAGGACGGGACCGGTGGCCGAGGCCGTGGGCGCGCTCCTGGACGGTTAACGCCCGGCGCCCGGTTAGGCCTATGCACCCGGCTAGGCCCCGGCGCGGGTGCAGGCCCCCCGCACGAGGGAAAGGCCGGTCAGGCGCCTGAGCGGGCCCGGACCAGCCCCGCCAGAAGCCGCGGCCCCTCCTCCAGCACCAGTTCCCGGAAGAGCCGGACGGCGTCGGGTTCGCTCTCCCGTACGCTGCGGCGCTGCCTCCAGGCCAGGCCGATCTCGCGGTACGCCAGTTCCGATTCCAACGCAATTTCGACCCAGCCAAGGTCGCCGGTGTCCGCCGTGACGCCGAGGCCCGGCCCGCTGCCTCCTTCCGGAGGGAGGATGCTGACACCCAGCCCGGCGGACACCAGACCACGCGCGGTGTGTGAATCCTGGCTTTCGAAGGCGATCCGGGGCCTGAAGCCGGCCTCCCTGAACAGGGCCTCCGCCAGGGAGCGCAGCCCGTAGCCGGATCCGAGCGCAACGAACGGATCTTTCCGGATCTCGGCCATGGCCACGGACTTCCGGTCCGCCAGCGGGTGGCGGTGGTGCACCACGAGCCGCAGCGGTTCCCGGTACAGCGCGGCGGAGCCGATGGCCCTGCTGGCCGGCGCCACTGGCGCCGTCAGCGCGAGATCGGCGGCGCCGGAGGAGAGTTCCGCCAGGCAGCTGTCGCGGGAGCCCTGGCGGAGATCGAACTCCGTCTGCGGATAGCGGCTCCGGAATGCGCTGATGAGCAGGGGCAGCGTCGCCTCGCCGAACGTGTGTTGGAAGGTCACGGCCACGCGGCCACGGACCACCTCCGATTCGTGCCGGACGAGGTCCAGGCCGGCACGGAACTCGGCGAGCGCCGATTCCACATAGGGCAGCAGCGCCGTGGCGGCAGGTGTCAGCCGGACTCCCCTGCCGTCCCTGACCAGCAGTTCGGTCCCCACCACGGCGCTGGCGCGCGCCAGCGCACGGCTGACCGTCGACTGCGGAACGCCGAGCAGCTCGGCAGTTTCGGTGATGTGCTGCGTCCGCCCAAGCTCCGCCAGCAGCGGCAGAATCGGAAGCAGCTGCACCAGCTGCCTGTGCTCGATATCCACTGTTTCCCTCCGTCATTCAATCCGTTCCAGCATGAATTACTGACGAATCATGCATTGGATACTAGGTCAGCATAGATCTACGCTGAAGGCATGCCAACGCCCCACAAGCACGCCCCCGGAAACCTGGAGTGGAACGGGCACCGGAAGGGTTCACAGGCCTACGGCAGGATCCTGGCCGGCCTCGCGTTCGCCGGCGTGGCCACCTTCGCGCAGCTCTATTCCACCCAGGCCGTGCTCCCCGTGATGGCCGCCGAGCTTCGGGTTACAGCGGCCGAAGCCGCGCTCACCATTTCGCTGGCCACCGTCGGCCTCGCCGTCACCGTCATTCCCTGGTCGTTCCTCGCAGACCGGATCGGGAGGGTGAAGGCCATGACCTGGGGAATCTGCCTGGCCACGGCACTGGGCCTGTTGGTGCCCCTGGCCACGTCCTTCCCCGTCCTGCTCGGCCTCCGGATGCTGGAGGGCATGGCCCTGGGCGGCATTCCTGCCATCGCCATCGCCTACCTCAACGAGGAAATCGACCGGGCGCACGCCGCCGTGGCCGCGGGCAGCTACGTCGCGGGCACCACACTGGGCGGCCTGGCGGGACGGCTCGTCGCCGGACCGGCCGGGGAATTATGGGGATGGCGCGCCGCCGCGCTCTCGGTCTCCATCCTGGCTACCGTGGCCGCCGTGCTCTTCCTGGTCCTGATCCCCAAGGCCCGCGGCTTCAGCCCGGCCCGGGGCACAGGCCTCCGCGGTGCGGCCAGGACCCTGTCCGGCCATCTGGCCAACCCGAGGCTCCTGGCACTTTACGTGCAGGCCTTCCTGCTGATGGGCGGCTTCGTGGCCGTCTACAACTATCTCGGGTTCCGGCTCTCCGGCGAGCCGTTCAGCCTTCCCGCCACGCTCATCAGCCTCATCTTCCTGGCCTATCTGTCGGGCACTGCGACCTCGCGCTGGGCCGGCGCCCTGACGCAGCGCTTCGGCCGGCGCACGGTGCTGCTGGCCGGCATTGCGGTCATGGCGGCGGGACTGGCCCTCACCCTCACCCAGGTACTGGCGCTAATACTGGCCGGGCTCGTCATCTTCACCGGCGGGTTCTTTGCTGCGCACAGCATCGGCGCGGGCTGGACCGGAGCCATTGCCCAGACAGGCCGGGCACAGGCGGCATCACTGTACAACCTCGCGTACTACCTCGGCTCCAGCATCCTGGGCTGGGCAGGAGGACTGGTGTTCCAGTCCCTCGGCTGGCAGGCGCTGGCTACTGCCGTCATCATCCTGGGGTGCACGACGGCGGTGGTCACCGCCGTCGTGCACCCCGCCTCCGGGCGGCAGCGTCGGCAGCGGCGGCAGGACGAGGCGAGCCTGCAGCATCCGTGAATAATCCGCCGCCCGATAAGGCAGGACACCTGCAGATGTTCGGGAGCGCCGCCCGAAGTTGAATGTCTTGGCAACATTCGCGCCGCTAAGATGAACGGAGACCACTTCAGGAGGATCCGTGAGCAGCAACGCGAAGAATATTCGCCCGGCGGCGGGGCACGAACCCCTTGACGCCATCGACGAGCGGCTGCTGGCAGCCCTCGTGGACGACGCCCGGATATCCAACAAGCAACTGGCTGAACTGGTGGGCATTGCCCCCTCCACCGCCCTCATGCGCACCCGCGCTCTCTCGGACCGGGGCATCATCCAGGGGTTTGAGGCGAAACTGAGCCTTTCCGCGATTGGCCGATCGGTGCAGGCCCTCATCGCCGTCCGGCTCCGCGCCCACGACCGGGAGCAGATCGACCGGTTCACCTCCCGCGTCCCCAAGCTACCTGCCGTGCTGTCGACCTTCCACACGTCGGGCTCTGTCGACTACCTGCTGCACATCGCCGTCGCCACCACCGAGGACCTGCGGGACTGGGTTCTGGACAACCTCGCC
This sequence comes from Arthrobacter sp. SAFR-023, assembly GCF_051965295.1. Lineage (NCBI taxonomy): Bacteria > Bacillati > Actinomycetota > Actinomycetes > Micrococcales > Micrococcaceae > Arthrobacter > Arthrobacter sp. SAFR-023. The sequence continues at coordinate 421,335 of NZ_JBQCMF010000001.1, forward strand.
ACGGACCCTGTGGTGGGCCACACCGAAACCACGCTGGTGTTCGAGCACATGCCAGGCAACCAGGGGCCACTGCCGGATCAGGACTGAGCCCGCACCGGGACTGAACAGGCACCGGGACTGAACAGGCACCGGGACAGCGCGTCCGAGGCTACCTAGCGGCGCGAAAGCAGCAGGCCTGAGTGGGCTGCGCCGAGTATGTCGCCGCGGAGAAGGTTCAGTTCATCCCGGCGCCGCACGGCATCCCGCTGCAACCGGACGGTTTCCTCCGGAACTACCCTGCGCCGCTCCGCCCATTCCACCAGGCCGGCGCCGATACGCACGGCCACGGCTTCCAGCACGGAGGCACGGCGGTAACCGGGGACGGACTGGTTGACCGATAGAGCACTCATTGCTCTTTCCTTTCGGGGCTCACTGACTGATCTGTGCTAATGGATTGCGCCTGGGCTGTATTGTGCTCCGGGGGCTGCGCTTTACGCTGGCCGCGGCTGCCGGCGGACGCCGGGACACCCAGGATGGGGAAAGCGTTAAAGTGGATCTGGACCGGCCGGGCGCCTTCCTGCTCGCCTTCACCCCGGACCTCCTCCAGGAGGCGGTAGGAGTAGGCGTCCATGGCCCGTGTATAGGCGGCCAGCTGCTCTTCGTTCATTCGCACGTTGGCGGTGCTGACGATGGCCGCTTCCAGCCACCCGCGGTCCAGGGTGTCCGCCCCGTGCGCCATGAAATCGGCCAGCACGGCCTGCCGGCGGTGTTCGAACTCCCGGTTGACCAGCCGCGACGCTTCTTGGGTGGCGGGGGAACCTGCAAGCTCAGGTGATGAGACCTCAATGGCGCCGCGGGGCCGCTCCCACCACCGCTCACGTGCCGTGCCTTTTCCTTCCACTTCCCGAACGAAGTCGTGCTTGGCTAGCTGGCGCAGGTGATAGCTCGTCGAACCGCTGGACTCCCCGAGCAGCTCGCCGAGGCTGCACGCCGTCTGTGCGCCGTACCGGGACAGCATTTCCAGGATCTGGACGCGCAACGGATGCGCAAGGGCCTTGAGGGAGGACGGGTCCATTTTGCGGACGGGGTACGGCAACGCCTGCTCGTCGGCGGTTTCGGTGTTCGGCTTACTGGCCATACGGCAAGGCTACTCTTGCAAAGATTTCTTTGCAACGGTTATTTTGCAATCAATACTTTGCAAGTGTTTCTTTACAGTCGCGTGTCCAACGGCGGCGCCTCCCCCGCTGCTACCCGCGGACGCTGCGACGCCAGGTGATGGCGGCCAGCAGCCCCGCCCCACAGGCGCAGGCAGTCACGAATGCGGCGACGGCCGCGTCGAGGCCGTACGCTGCCGCCGCGAGCCCCAGCGCCACCACCGGCACGGCACTTCCGAGGTAAGTAATCACATAAACGGTGCTGACGATCTGTGCATGCCGGGACGCCTCCACCTTGCCCGCCACGTCGTTGAAGACGGTCCGGAAGGCGACGCCCTGCCCGGCGCCTGCGGCCAGGCTCGCCGCAACCAGCAGCCACGGGTTGCCGGCGGCAGCCGCCGCAGCGAGGAGCGCCACGGCGCCGCCCAGCACCGCCAGCCCCGCCGGCACTGCGAACCTGCTGCGGACGGCGACCAGTTGGCTCAGGGCGGAAGCGCCCAGGGTGAGCCCGGCCAGCAGGCCGATCAGTGGCCGCGAGTCGGTGCCGAGAATTTTCGCGAAGTAACTCGGCGCGAGAGACAGGCAGAAGCCGAAAACGGCAAAGCTGAGGAAGCCGACGGCGGCCGCCAGCCAGAATGCACCACGGGCCTCCCGGGACACCGTCGGCCGACGCGGCGCCAAGGCCTTCAGCGGGCGGGGGCCGGCAGCAGGTTTGATGGCGGGACGGGCACGCAGCAGGTACAGCGGGATCAGTAGGGCGGCCAGGACGAGCGAATGGATAAGGTACGGCGTGGTGGTGGCGCCGGGCAGGAGGGAAAGGATCCCGCCGATCGCGGGGCCGGCCGCCACTCCCCCCGCCGAGGCCAGCAGCGTGAAACGAGAAGCCCACTCCGGGCGCTCCGGCAGCAGCTCGCGCAGGGCTGCCGAGCTCGCCCCCGTGGCCAGTGCGACGGCTACGCCCTGCAGCGCCCGGCCGCCGCACAGCCCGGCGAGACTGTCCGCGTTCGCAAAGAGCAGGCCACCCGCGAGACCCGTAAGCACGGCAAGCAGGAGTGCCGCCCGGCGCCCGATGTGGTCGGACCAGTGTCCCGCGAGCATTAGCGTTGCCACCAGCGCCAGGACATAAGCGGAGAACGCGACGGTGATGCCAAGGGAACTGATGCCGAGCCGCACCTGCAGCAGCGGGTACAGCGGGGTCGCCAGGTTTGCTCCCACCAGGAGCGTGAAAATGACGACGCCGGCCATGGCCAGCCGTGAGGTGGTGGACGCATCCCAGCCCAAGCGGGTAGCTGTGGCCGGACGCATTCGAAGTTCACTAAAGACGGTCATGCCCGTGCCCTTGCCTGTGTGCCCGGCGAACCTGCCCGTTGTGGGGGCTGCTCGCACGGATGGAATCCTGGTACCTCAAGAATGCGGCAGGAGTGCGTACCCGGTACGTGATTCTGTGCGAATATTGAGCAAAACCATCAATCTTTGGCCGGATTCATGAACCGGAGTGACGTTTTGAACACCTTGGACCCTACGGATCTGAAGATCCTGCTCGAGCTGATCCGCGACCCACGCGTCCAGATCGGCGAGCTGAGCGAAAAACTCGGCATTGCGAGGAACACCGCCCAGTCACGCGTGCGCCGGATGCTGCGCTCCGGCATCCTGCACGACGGCGGCCGTGAGATCGACCTTGAGGCGGTGGGATACGACGTCGTCGCCTTCGTGACGATTGAAGTGACCCACCGGGAGCTCGACGGCGTGATCGCCGCGTTGCGGCTGATACCCCAGGTCCTGGAAGTGCACGAGATTTCCGGCCGGGGCGACGTCTGGTGCCGGGTGGTGGCCACGGACACGCAGAATCTCCAGGCCGCGCTCCGCTCGATCCTGCGCATTAAGGGTGTGATCCGCACCGAAACCGTGCTGGCCCTCCACACGCACATCCCGTACCGGACCGAGCCGCTGATCAGCCGCCTCGTGCAGTCTGCCGGGGCTCAGTCGGAATAGGATTCGAGGATGGATTGGCTCTCTTACTTCTTTCAGGTCAACTGGCTTGCGGTGCTTCTTGCCTTCACCGCGAGCATGGCCATCGGCTTCATCTGGTATCTGCCCGCCGTGCTAGGCAACCGGTGGATGGAGGCCGTGCGCAAGACGGAAGAGGACCTTAGGAACTCGGAGGGCGGCGCCGCGGTCTGGGTTCCCATGATGGCGGCCGCAGCCCTGACAGCAATCCTCCTCGCAGTGCTGATCAGCAAGCTTGGCCTCGACACCGCACTGGCCGGCGGATGGTTCGCTTTTGTGCTGGCCGTGGTATTCCGGGTGGGAGGCCACGTAATCCACAACGGTTTCGCCGGACGCCCTGTTGCAGTAACGCTCATCGACTCCGGCCATGATGTCCTCGCTGTGACCGCAGCGGGAGTGATCATCGGCGCGATGTCCTGACCCAACAGACGGAGACCTGCAGACTGTGACCATCATTGACAACGCCGTCTACGTCGACGGTGTCCGCACAGCGGAGCCCGAAAACCTGGAGCAGACTTTTGAGACGCTGGACAGCCATGGCGGGATGGCCTGGATAGGCCTGTACCGTCCCTCCAAAGCCGAGATGGCCGCCGTCGCCGAGGAGTTTGGGCTGCACGACCTGGCCGTCGAGGACGCCATCTCGGCCCACCAGCGGCCGAAGCTGGAGCGCTACGGTGACAACCTCTTCACTGTTCTGCGGCCGGCCCGGTACCGCGACGACACCGAAACCGTGGAATTCGGCGAGCTCCATATTTTCGTTGGCAGGAACTTCGTGGTGACCGTCCGGCATGCGGAGATGTCCGGCGTCGGACAGGTACGCCGCCGCCTGGAGTCCAGGCCGGATCTCCTCCGCCACGGACCGCCGGCAGTACTGTACGGGCTGCTGGACCAGGTGGTGGACGATTACGCTCCCGTGGTGGCCGGGCTGGAGAACGACATCGACGAAATCGAGGACCAGCTCTTCTCCGGTGACTCCGCGGTGTCCCGCCGCATCTATGAACTCGCCCGCGAGGTCATCCAGTTCCAGCGGGCCATCCATCCGCTGCCGGCAATCATGCAGCAGCTCAACGAGGGTTTCGATGACTTCGCTGCCGACGCGGAGCTGCAGCACAACCTTCGGGACGTCGAGGACCACGTGGAGCGGGTGATTTCGCGGGCCGACTCCTTCCGTGACCTCCTGCAGAACGCGCTGACCCTGGACGGCACGCTCACCGCCAACCGGCAGAACGAGGCCAGCGCGCAGCAGAACGAGCAGGTAAAGAAGATCTCGTCCTGGGCGGCCATCTTCTTCGCCCCGTCCTTTGTGGCCGGCGTGTACGGCATGAACTTTGACCATATGCCGGAGCTGCACTGGGCCTACGGCTATCCCATGGCCATGCTGCTGATGGCCGCCACCGCCGCGCTGATGTATGTCATCTTCAAGCGGAAGGGCTGGCTCTAGTGGCAGGTTTCGACCAGGGCCTGGTCATCACGCCCGGCACGGAACGGCAGCTGGGCACCTACGGGCTGTTCAGGCCCTCAGCTTCCCAGCGGGACGTCCTGGCACTGCCCACCGGTCCTCTGCCCGTCAAGGGCGCCGACCCGGACATCCTGTGGGCCAGCTTCGCCGAGCTGTGCAGCGGGGGTCGGGCGGCGGCGGACTATGTCTTGCTGGCGGGAACGTTCCCCGCGTGGGTGGTGGACGGCATCCCTTCACCTTCAGCGGAATCAGCGGCCGGCCCGGCCGACTGGCAGCGGTTCCTTGTTTTGCTGGACGTCCTCCACGAGCGGGACATCACGCCGTTCCTCATCGCCCCTGCCCCGCTTGGCGATCCCTTTGGCGCGCCGGAGGACAGCGTTCCCGTGGACCTGGCCGCCGTCCTGTCACGGATAGACGAGCGGCTCTCCGCGCTTCGCCGGATCGAGTCGGACGAACAGTTGGCGGATGAGCAGTCCCGCGGCTGCTAGCAACAGCCGTAACCCGTCCGTCCTGACCCGGTTGCGTCTGCTTACAATCGATTGACATCAACTACTGAGGGAAACATGAAGAAACTCACCACCGCCCTGCTTGCTGCCGGGTTCGTCCTCTCCGCTTCCGCCTGCGCCGCACCGCAGCTCACCACCGCACAGACGTGCGACCGGATCCGGACGGTTGTCTCGAACCCCGCGAACTCCGTCGGCAAGACCGGCATGACCCGCCTGGCCAACCAGATCCGTCCCATCGAGGCAGTGTCCTCGGACGAGCTGCGGCCCGCCCTGCAGGCCATCCTGGAATACACGGACGAGTCCGCTAAGGAAACCCCGGACGAAGCAAAGCTCACCGAGCTGAAGACCGGCTACGAGCAGGCCGGCAGCACCTACAGCAGGTTCTGCGGCGGCCAGTAGCCCGCATCTCATACTCATCTGGCGGCCACGGACAGGACACTCCTCCTGCACGTGGCCGCTTTTCGCGTCGCCAAGACAACCCCGGCCCCTGCGCTGCTTGAGGCGGCCAAGGGCCCTGGAGCTTGCTGCCTGCGAAACCGGATGCCGCTCCTGAATTGGTACTGGCCAACTCTTGATCCGAACCTGCGACGACGGTGGCAGGTTCTTGAGCTGCGTCCGGGACCATTTCATTGAGAATCACAGGACGGCGTGGACAAATGGATGAGGTGGCTGCATGGCGGAGGACCCGGACGCGGGCCAGGACCTTCCGGTCCTGGATGACGCGGCGTTGCAGGACCTCAGCGACGAAGCCGGCGAGGATGCGGCGCAGAAGTTTATGGAGGAGTATCTGGTGATGCTTCCCGTGCGGGCAGCCAGGATTTTCAAGGGCCTTACCCGCGGTGATACCGAGACGAGTTTGGAGGCGATCATCAGCCTCAGGGTCAGCTCCGGGATGGCCGGCGCGCGGCGCCTTGAATCCTATTGCGGCAGTCTCGAGAGCGCACTGAAGCACGGCCATAGCCCTGACATGACAGCAGTGAAGGCCGTGCTGTTCGCGAACATCCGGCAGGTGGTCCGTGAAGCGTCGCGGCGCGGACACCTCCCGCCCAGAGCACATGGTCCTTCCGGCCCATGAGCTGCCGCCTCGGATTCCTTCGGTGGCCTCAGGGAAAACAAAACACCCCGGTCCGAAGACCGGGGTGTAACTGTGGAGCTAAGGGGATTCGAACCCCTGACCTCTTCGATGCGAACGAAGCGCTCTACCAACTGAGCTATAACCCCGTGGCGCCGTTTTCCTGAGAAATTCAACGCCGGTTTCCCTAGGCTACAAATTTTCCTGCCGGTTTGCCAACCAGGCTTCAAATGTCGCGTGTCCGTAACGCTGTTCGGGCGCCAGGTTCTTTCCTTCCCGCAGAAACTTGCCTGTCGATCCGGGCAGCGGCAGTTCGGTCACGAGGCCCCTGGCTCCGGTTATCCGCTTCCAGGCACCGGCCAGCCAGTCCATGCCCAGCACCTCCGGGCCTCCGACCGTCTGCACCGAGTGGGAAGCACCTGACGGCTGGCCCAGTGCCGCTTCCAGCAGCGCCGACGCCACATCGGTCGGCGAGATCGTCTGGAACCGGGCACCTTTGATCACCGGCACCAGGCCAACGCGGGAACCCGCACCGAAAATCCCCGCCACCAGGCTGTGGAACTGCGTTGCCCGCACAGTGTGGGTTTCGAGCGGCGACCTCGCGTACACACGTTCCTTGTCCGCCTTGGACCGGTAATACGCGAGAGTGCTCTGATCGCAGTTGACGATGGAAAGCTGCACGGCCCGAGCCACGCCAGCCGCCGCGGCTTCGCCCAGCAGCAGGGCGCCGCCGGCAGCATGGTGCCTGAGTGCCTTGCCGGTCCGGGCTTCGAGGCAATCGACGACGACGTCGGCACCCGCCAGCGCTTTCGGCAACCCTTCTCCAGTGGTGACGTCCGCACGGAAGTAGGCGGCGCCGTCGTAATACTCCCGGGCACCCGAGAGCGGCGGGTTCCGGGTCAAAACGGCGACGGCGTGACCCTGGCTAAGTGCCTGGCGCACCACTTCACGGCCGGCCTCGCCCGTGCCGCCGGCAACGCAGATGCGGACCATTACTGTGACGCCTGGTGCTGCACGGACGCCGGGCTATGCGCGCCGGCGCTGCAGGACGTCATCAAGGTTGCTCAGCGCGCTCTGGGCCTTGGTCAGCGGCTTGGCTGGCACGGCATTCGGGGAGGCCACAGGAGGTGCGGCGGCCGGACCCTGCTTGAGTGAAGGCTTGCCCATGGACTTCGGAGCCTCGGGCAGCGCCAGCGGCTCGGGTGCCGGACGCTCCGCTTTGGGCGCTTCGACGTAGGTCGGCTTGGGAACTTCCACCGGCTCCCAGCTGGATTCAAGCGGAGCTGTTGGGCCCTGCACCGGGGCTGCGGCGCTTTCATCGCCGGCCGCAAGGGCAACTGCCAGTGCAGCCTCGCGAAGCTCGATTGCCGTCAGGGGCTTGGGCTTCGGCGCTTCCGCCTCGGCATCGAAGAGTGCGCTTTCGCGGGGCTTCTCGGGCTCCGAAGCGGGTGCCGCTTCCGAAAGGCGCTCGGCGGCCGGCGCCTGGTCCTGCGTCCGGTCGGAGGGCGAGCCCATGGCTGCCCTGAAGGCGGCGCTGACTTTCCTGCGCCGGTCGCGCACGGCAAGCCGCCGCAAGACCACGACGGCGGCAATACCGGTCAGGAACGCCGCAACCGGACCCCAGGGATTGCCGATCCCGAAGAGACGCAAGAGACCGGCAATGATCGCCGTCAGGAAGGACAGCAGCCCAACGAACGCGATTGCCGTCCGCCCGTACCGGATCCGGAAAGCGCCGGCCCCCAAGGCGGCAGGCCTGCTGCCGGATGGAGCCGGGGTAAGGCCTGTTGCGGGTTCGCTGCTCTTCCTGGTGTCCATGCGTTTCTCCTGCTGGGCGGCCATATACACAACCGTCCCGGCTTGCGGGTTTGCAGTTTCGGCGTCGACGCTCTCCAGCGTCAGGTCACCGGCAGTCTGGAACTGATGCCGGCCGTTGCGGAGCACGTAAGGGGCGACCCAAACGATCCAGAGCGCAACAGCAGCCACAAGGATGACTGAGCTGCTAAGGGGGAAGTCCACACACAAAACCGTATGAGGAATGATGGGGCTCTTGTGGCATTCGTCTCGGTGTGTCGCGGCCGAGCTTCAAATCAATGGACTTATGCGCGGAATCCGGTTTTGACCAGCGGCTCTGCCGGTCTGCGGGTCAGGCGGGCCTGACCCGTAGCCAGCGGCTGAGGAGTCCTTCGGGAACTTCCTCTGACGTCAGTGCGAACGAGCGGTGGTCGGCCCATTCCCCGTTGATGTGCAGGTAACGCGGGCGGTAGCCCTCGTCCCTGAAGCCGAGCTTTTCCACGACGCGCAGGCTTGGGCCGTTTTCCGGACGGATGTTGATTTCCATCCGGTGCAGGCCAAGGGTCCGGAAACAATGGTCGGTTGCCATCGCCACCGCTGTCGGGGCGATCCCGTGTCCGGCCCGGCCCTGGTCCACCCAGTAGCCGAGGGTCGCCATCAGGGCGGATCCCCACACAATGGAGGAGACAGTCAGCTGCCCGACGATGACCGGGTCACGGAACCCGGGTGTCCACTCCGCGATCACAAACGGCAGCGCCGTGGCCTGGGCCGCCTGGGTGTTCAGGGACCTGACCATCTGCCGGTAATCGGGTAGAGCCCCGCCCGCGATCGGATTGGAGGCCTCCCATGGCGCCAGCCAGTCGCTGTTGCGCGAACGGACCTCCGTCCATTCCTTCCGGTCACGGTACCTGATGGGCCGCAGGACAATATCCCCGCACTCCAGCGTGACCGGCCAGATGTGGCTGACCCTCATGAAAGGTTACTCGGACAAACGGGCGGCAACCTGCGGAAGCCACTCACGCAGACCAGGTCCGAGGTCTTCGCTGTCGATGGCGAGCTCCACGCAGGCCTTGAGGTAGCTGAGCTTGTCCCCGGTGTCGTAACGTCGGCCACGGAAGACTACGCCGTACACGCCGCCGCCTTCACCGTCCCTGCTGGCCAGTTCCTGCAGGGCGTCCGTCAGCTGGATTTCGCCGCCGCGGCCGGGTTCGGTCTTTTCCAGCACATCGAAGACGTCGGGGTGGAGCACGTAGCGGCCGATGACGGCCAGGTTGGAGGGCGCGTCGGCGACGTCCGGCTTCTCCACCAGCTTGTTGATCTTGACGAAGCCTTCGCCTTCAATATCGGAGATGTCCGCACACCCATAGGCGCTGATCTGGGACGGCTCCACCTCGATGAGGGCCACGACCGAACCGCCGGTCTTCGCCTGCACGTCGATCATGATGCTGAGGAGATCATCGCGGGCATCGATGAGGTCGTCACCGAGGAGAACGGCAAACGGCTCATGGCCCACATGCTGGCGTGCACGCAACACCGCGTGGCCAAGGCCCTTGGGGTCACCCTGGCGGACGTAGTGGATGTCGCCCAGGTTGCTCGCGGCCTGGATCGACTCCAGCTTGGCGGTGTCGCCCTTGGCCTCCAGCGTCGCTTCCAGGGTCGGAACGCGGTCGAAGTGGTCCTCGAGCGCGCGCTTGTTGCGGCCGGTGATCATCAGGACGTCGCTCAGGCCGACCTTGACGGCCTCCTCGACGACGTACTGAATGGCCGGCTTGTCAACCACCGGCAGCATCTCCTTGGGCATGGCCTTGGTGGCCGGCAGGAACCTGGTGCCGAGCCCAGCAGCGGGGATTACGGCCTTGCGGACTGAACAATTAGTGGAAGTCACTGGTCTAATCTATCCGAGGGAACATTCATACGGTAAATGCTTCCGGCAGCGGCCCGGCCGCCTGCCGCTGCGACAAAGGAAGACACCCATGCCAACAGGGACCATGCCTTCGAAGGACGTTATCCGCTCACGGCACCGGCAACTCCGGGCCACGATGACGGCGGCGGATTTATCCAGCGCCGGCGACGGCATCGCATCCCATGGCCTGCCATGGGCCGAGGCTATCGCCGCGGGCAACCCGGCCACGTTCACCGCCTACCTCGGCGTCGACTTCGAACCGCCAACCCTGCCGCTGCTGCACGCCCTGCATGAGGCCGGGCACAGTATCCTGCTCCCGGTCTGCGAGCCTGACCGCGAGCTCAGCTGGGTCTTCTGGACCCCGGACAGCGAGTTCGTGCGCAGCCGGTATGCGCCTATCCAGGAGCCGGCCGGTGAGCGCCACGGCCTGGACACGGTGCGGAGCGCGGCCGGGATGTTCATGCCCGCGACGGCCGTGGACCGCAGCGGCAACAGGATCGGGCAGGGCGGCGGCTACTATGACAAGTTCCTGGCTGCAGCGAACGCCGGCGGCCTGCACCTTCCCAAGGCCGCTATCATCTACGACTCCGAGCTCCTGCCCGCACAGACCATCCCCGCTGAAGACTTTGACCGCCCCGTCGAGGCAGTGCTCACGCCATCGGGGCTGATAGCCTTCGCGTGACCTCGCGGGGACGGGGTGATAGAATTGGCACTCAGGCCCTGCGACTGCTAATGGAGCCATTTCCACCGCGGTGATCCGTCAAGGAGAATCCGGCAAATGAAACCAGGCAGCACGGGACCTGTCGTTTGTCCAAGAGGAGGATCTACAGTGCCCACGTATGCCTATGCCTGCAAAGATTGCAGCCATGCCTTCGACATCGTGCAGTCTTTCACCGACAGCACTCTGACGTCCTGCCCCGAATGCCAGGGCACGCTTCGCAAGAAGTTCAACAGCGTCGGCGTGGTCTTCAAGGGCTCCGGCTTCTACCGGACTGATTCGCGCGATTCCAAGGGAAGCACCGTCTCACCCTCCCCCGCTGCGTCAGCACCGGCCGCTCCGGCCGCCACCTCCCCGTCGGCATCGTCCGCTGCCCCGGCAGCTGCAGCCGCAAGCTAGGCGAGTTCCCGCGGCACGTGCCGCCTTCAAGCTACAGGAGTCCGGCCGGGTGTACCCGGCCGGACTCCTTTGCTTTTGCGCGGGTTCCGGGCCCCAAGTGGCTGTTCGCGATTGCAGGGCAATCCGTTGAGCGTTACGGGGCGGCTTATCCACATACCGCTCCTGGTGCCTGTCGACGGCCAACCGGGGCCCGTAGCGTGGCGGCATGCCAGCTACCGGAATTTTCCCCGCAAGGGCATCCCGCCCGGCCGTACGTCCTGGGCGCCGCAACGCACTGCCCGGTTCCGCCGCCCGCCCGCGTCCGCGCGGCCGGCGCCTTGCGGGATGGCTGAACAGAAACCGGCGCCTTGCCGTGGCATTGCTCCTCTGTGCGGCTGCGGGCATCGCAGTTCACCAGTTGACTCCTGCCCCTGCCCGGACCGTAAGCGTCCTGGCAGCCGCCCGCGACCTTCCGGCCGGGGCAACCCTGAACGGCAGTGATGTCACGATTGTCAGCGTTCCGCCGGCCATGATACCGGACGGGACTTTCGCTGACGGCTCCACCGTGGACGGCAAGCAGCTGGCAGCCCCGCTCCGCGAGGGACAGCTCCTCACCGATGGGCAGTTGGTGGGTCCAGGCCTGCTGACAGGAGCGCCGCCCGGGTCCGCGGCGGTGCCGCTGCGGATGGCAGACCCGTCATCCATCCAGCTGGTTTCCCCCGGACAACTCGTGAACGTGGTCCTGACAAGCGGCAACGGCTATGAGCAGGCCTCAGCCTCGAAGGTACTCGCCAAGTCCGTGCCGGTCCTGTGGACCTCCGGTCAGGAAGGCCAAAGCGGCCAGTGGCTTGCTGCCGGGGATTCGGACGGGCTGCTGGTCGTGGCCGCCACCCCCGCCCAGGCCGGCGCCCTGGCGGGCGCGTCAACCCAGGGAAAGCTGTTTTTCGTTCTCGTGGGATCCGGCGCCCGGTGAATCAGCCCGTGCTCGTCCTCGGCCCCCGGCGCTTGGGCTCCGCACAAATCCGCGGCGTGTTTGCCCGGTTGCTCAGCCCCAGTGCGGGGGCTTCTGCTCTTTCAGCCACGCGTCGTGGTCGTTGCCGGATTCTGCATCGCCCCAGGTGCGCGGATCGTCCTCGGCAGCCCTCTTGGGCACGACGCCTGTCCCCTGCTGCGCGCCGGTTTTGGCACGGCGCGCCTTTGGGGGCTTCTCCCCCGCGGCGGCCTGCTCGTCTTTGGGCTCGTCTCTGGGCTCGGTTCCGTCCTTGCGCTCAGCCCCGTCTTTGCGTTCGGCCCCGCCGTCAGATGTCACAGCGGGCCCTCCTTCCGTTCCGTGGCTGCTCCGTCCCGGCCAGCCTCAGAACCGAAGCCTACTCCGGCGCCCGCGGCCTCGGAACCGGAAGTGTCGTGATCCGCCTGGTCAACGTCCGTCTGATCGGTGCCGGCCTGATCCACCTCAATCCGATCAATGTATGTCAGCTCCCGGTCGGCCCGATCGGTGCGGGCCTGATCGGCGCCCGACGACACCGCATCGTGCTGATCGGCGTCCAGTTGATCCACATCCGACGCGTCCGCCTCGTCCCGGCTCAGCTCTTCGCCGAAACGGTCATCCAGGTTCTCGTACGCGGTCTCCTGTCCCGGCTCAGGCTCAAGGTCGCCCACAGCGAGGGTACTGACGTCCTCATCCAGGAAGAATCCCGGTGCGCCAACCGAGCGCACCGAAGGCGACGGCTTCTCCAACCCGAGGTACCCGCCGATCCTGTCGGCGCACGCCGAGGGATCGGTGAAAACCTCGATGGTCCACAGCGGCATGTACCGCCAGCCGAGCCGCTCCAGCAACTGGGGCCGCAGCCGGCTGCGTTCCCGGACTGTCATCTGCCGGTACTGCTCGGTGCCGTCCGATTCGATGGCTACCGGCCGCGGAATGTCGGCGTCGTCCTGGCCCATGGTGCTGAGCGGATCCGCCGCGGCCACCACATCGATGGCGCCGTCGTACTGGTGCCATACGCGGGCACCGCGGGCCCGCAGCCGGTCGCCGAGATCAGCAACCAGCGGATCGGCGCCCAGCGCCTGTTCACTTGCCGCTGCCCGGGACGCAGGAGTCCCCAGATCGGTGTTGCCGGAGATCTCACGGTCCAGAAGTTCGAAGAGGTCGACGGCGCCGTGGGCCAGCCGCGTCCGGTCAAGGTCCTCCGGCTTGAAGCACGTCAGGACGTGCAGCGACTGCCGGGCCCGGGTCATGGCCAGGGCAAACTTGGCCCGGCCGCCCTCGGCGGACAGCGGACCGAAGCTGTGCAGAGCACGGCCGTGGGGCGTCCGCCCGTAGCCCGGCGAGAAGATCACACGGTCGCGGACCAGCCCCTGGGCGCGTTCCAGGTCCACCACCCTGAAGGATTCTTCACCTGCCGTGAAGAACCCGGACAGGGATGGATGGTTGGGCAGCTGCAGCCGGATGGACTCGCCGATGCGTGCCGCGTGCCGGAGGCTGGCGGTCACAACGGCCAGCGAGGTCCGGGGCCGGAGCCGCGCGTGTTCGAACACGAGTTCAACTACCCGGTTGACTTCGGCCACCACCGACTCGACGCCCTCATGGTCCGCGCTGGGCAAGCCGGTGCCGTCGGGCAGGTACTCCACCGTCAGCGCCCGGTCCAGCCCGGTGGCCGACTGGCCCTCCGGCAGCCGGCGGAGGCCGCCGTCGTAGAAGTTCTTGCTCAGCTGCAGCACCAGGTCCTCGTCCACCGCGCGGTAGACGGAGCGGAGCGGCGCCGTCGGCAGCACCGCCGACAGTGCGGTGAACGCGCTTTCGACACTCTGGTGCGACTGTTCGCCGGCGGCAAGACGCTCCACCGCGACCGTGAAGGTGCGCGGGCTGGCGATCCTGTCGTCGCCGAAGGCGATCACCTGCCGGGCGCGGGCGACGGCCGGAAGCACCGCCTGCAGCGACGTCGCCTCGGCGTCCAGGATCACCACGGCATCAAACTTCTGCTCGGCCGGGAGGAGTCCTGTCATGAGGTAAGGGCTGACCGACCAGACGGGCACCAGCATGGGAACCAGCCCGGGGGCTTGCGCCGTCAACGCAGCCAGCGTGACGCGCCCGTCTTTGAGCAGGCTCCGGAGCAGGTCGGCCTGCCGGGCATGCTCCTCGATCCCCGCGCGCCACCGCTCGGCCAGCTTCCACCGGAGCCGCCCGGCGCCGCTGGCGATGTGTGCGTTATCCGCGAGCCGGTACTCGGCCTCAAGCTGGCGCAGCGCATCGCCGTCGGACATGGCGAGGTAGTCGTCTCCGCTGATCATCGCTTCGAGCGCAGACTGCCACCAGGCCAGGTCAAGTTCGGCCGCGACCGAGCCGGCCCCGACCTCGCGCTCGGAGAGGTCCGCCAGCAGCTCCCCCAGCCCGTGTTCGCGCATGTTCTCGATGAGCAGTGTGCGCTCGGGCAAGGTCTGCAGCGTCTGTGTGTCCGCGACCAGCCGTTCCAGCCGCTCCATGAGCTCCGGGTACGGAATGTTTTCCAGCGAACCGCCGGCGGCCGTGTGGCGCAGGGCGTCGCCCAGCATCTTCATCTCGCGGGTCAGTCCGCGGTGCATGATGCTGATCTCGGCCAGGCCGGACGGCACCGCCGGATGCCGCTGCGTGGTGGCATACCCGGCCCACTGGGAACGCTGTTCCTGGACCAGCACCAACGAACTGTGCAGGTCGGCGATGTGCACTCCCGGCCGGACGTACTCCTTGGCCACCCGTCGCAGGCGCGACCGCTGCATCGAGGCCATGTCGATGCCACGCTCCCTGCGCCAGGACGAGGAGGCCGTGGCGGAAATCAGGTCGGTCACGGGCCGGTCAAAGATGTCGGGGGTGAACTTGTCCAGGCTTTCCCGGACGGCCACCAGGAGTTTGAGCTGGGAGCCCCATTCTGCGAAGGTGGTGCCCAGGCGGATTTCGGCGTGGCTGGCCACATCCTTCATCCGTTCCTGGAGCAGCGGCAGCTTTTTCGCCACCGCACGCGTCAGCTCCTGCGCTTCCTCGGTTTCCTTGCGCGTCACCAGCCTCGCACCGTGCCAGGGGCTGGTGGTCGACGCCCTGCTGAACGCACCGAGTTCGGCGGCGCGCTTCAGCCGTCCGGCGAGCTCCTCGCGGTCCCGGATGCTGTCCAGGACGCTGCGCTTCAGGCGGACGGTGGTGGCCGGGGCGGGCTGGATGGAGGTGAGTTCCGCGAGCGACTGCATCGCCTGGTAGGGCGAGCAGCCCCACCGCTGCCGGACGTTGTGCAGCGACGCGACGTGGTCCAGCAGGGCATGGCGGTGCTCGGTGAGAGTCTTGTGCAGGCCGCCGAGCTGCGGCTCCTGGGCCTTCTCGTTGCGCACGATGGCGCGCACCAACTGGCCCTTGAGCTGCTGCGGTGTTGCGTTTCCGGACAACTGGAAAAGGATGGAGTCCAGTCCCAGGCCCTCGAGGCGCCCGGCCACCTCATTGAGGCTGGCTCGTCTGTCCCCCACCACCAGGACGGTCTTGCCTTCGTCCACGAGCGCACCGATCGTGTTGATGGCCGTCTGGGTCTGGCCGGTGCCGGGCGGGCTGCTTACCACCAGTGAGTCCCCTGCACGGACGGCGTCAATCACATACTGCTGGTCGGCGTCGGCGTCGAGGAGCAGCAGCTCTTCCGCCGGGTCCCGCTCGTCCACGCTGGGGAAGCGCCCGGGCTGGAGCGCGGGCACGTCGACGATCTCACCCGACGCTGTCTTGGCCAGCGAGGCCACCAGCTCGTTCTGACCGTTGATCCACGGATCGTCGAGGTTCCCGGAAAGGTCCGCGAAGGTGGAGACGAGCAGGTTGTGCTCCACGTCGGCGCCGTGGATCGGCTTGACCAGGGTACTGATCCGGTCCAGCACGGGCAGGGGGTCGAACCGCGCGGTGCTGTACGCCATCCGGGTCACCGCGTTGACGTCGAACACGATCCCGTGGATGGTTTTCAGGTGGCGGATCAGGGCCGGGTTGATCTGCGCCTGTTCCGTGAGCTGCAGTTCATAGTCGTCTTCGCCGGGGCGGATGGTGAGCGACATGGCGGTCAGCATCACCGGTGCCGAGACACGCTGCGGTTTGCCGCCGACGGCTGAGGTCCACACCACGGTGCCGGCCGAGAAGTACCCGGCCTCGATGCCGCGGTCATTGGCCAGTTCGAAGATCTTGGAGCGCAGGTTCCGGCAGGCCCGCGCAGCCACGACGTACTGCTGCTGGTCACGGATCAGGGTGGAAAGCCTTGTGCGGCGCCCGGCCATGAGCTGCGCCAGGCCCGAAGGATGCGCGTGCGTGAGGTCGATGGAACCCTCGGGCGTCTTGGTGAAGCGCAGCATGGTGTCTGCCCCCGTAACGGGCTTGAGCCCGGACAGCCACTTCCTGAGCTCCTCCGAACCCTCGGAGTCGACCTGACCTACTGACACTGCTGCCTTCTTTTCTGTGCTTGCGCGTGACGCCTTGGACCATACGGGCATAGTTTCGAGCGTAGCCGGAAACCGCCGCGGTTGAGAGACCGCAACACTGGGACGGCCCAAGTTGCGGCGCATTTCGCACCGTTGCGGCCATGCCGGACGCCACACCCGGGTAAGCAAAATGGCCGGCCTCCCTGCGGAGGCCGGCCATTCTTACAACGCTATTCCCACTCGATGGTTCCCGGCGGCTTGCTGGTGACGTCGAGCACCACCCGGTTGACGCCGTCCACCTCGTTGGTGATCCGGTTGGAGATCCGGGCCAGCAGCTCATACGGAAGCCGCGACCAGTCGGCCGTCATGGCGTCCTCGGAGGAGACGGGGCGCAGCACGATCGGGTGGCCGTACGTGCGGCCGTCGCCCTGGACGCCGACGCTGCGGACGTCCGCCAGCAGCACCACGGGCATCTGCCAGACGTCGTTGTCGAGTCCGGCAGCGGTCAGTTCGCCGCGGGCGATGGCGTCAGCCTTGCGCAGCAGGTCCAGGCGTTCCTTGGTGACTTCGCCGACGATGCGGATTCCCAGGCCGGGGCCGGGGAAGGGCTGGCGGCCGACGATTTCCTGCGGCAGGCCGAGCTGGGCGCCCACGGCACGCACCTCGTCCTTGAACAGGGCACGCAGCGGCTCGACGAGCTCGAACTGCAGGTCCTCCGGCAGGCCTCCCACGTTGTGGTGGCTCTTGATGTTGGCCGCGCCCTCGCCGCCGCCGGATTCGACGACGTCCGGGTACAGTGTGCCCTGCACGAGGAACTTGATCTTTTCGCCGTGCGCCGCGGCGTCGGCGATGATGGCACGTTCGGCCTCTTCGAAGGCCCTGATGAATTCGCGGCCGATGATCTTGCGCTTGGTTTCGGGGTCACTGACGCCTGCCAGCGCCGCCTGGAAACGCTCCTGCTCATTGGCCACGTAGAGGTTCACGCCGGTGGCGGCAACGAAGTCGCGCTCCACCTGCTCGGCCTCGCCTTCGCGCAGCAGCCCGTGGTCAACGAAGACACAGGTCAGCTGGTCGCCGACGGCACGCTGGACGAGGGCCGCGGCAACAGCCGAGTCCACGCCGCCGGAGAGGCCGCAGATGACCCGGGCGTCGCCGATCTGCTTGCGGATGCGCTCCACCTGCTCCTCAAGGATGTTGCCCGTGGTCCAGTTCGGTTCCAGCTTGGCGCCCTTGAAGAGGAAGTTTTCCAGCACCTGCTGGCCGTAGGCGGAGTGCTTCACCTCGGGGTGCCATTGCACGCCGTACAGGCACTTCTCCTCGTTGGCGAAAGCGGCAACTTCCGCGCCCGCCGTGGTGGCCAGCACCTCGAAGCCCTCGGGAGCCTCGTGGACGGAGTCGCCGTGGCTCATCCAGGTGTTCTGGTGCTGGGGCATTCCCTCGAGGACGGAACGGCCTTCGCCGAGGATGGTGGTCTGGGTGGAGCCGTACTCCCGCAGGCCGGTCCTGTCCACCTTGCCGCCGAGGGCGTTGGCCATGGCCTGGAAGCCGTAGCAGATGCCGAAGACCGGGACGCCGGCCTCAAAAAGGTCAGCGCCGACGCTCGGGGCGCCGTCCGCGTACACGCTGGCGGGGCCGCCGGAGAGGATGATGGCGGCAGGGTTCTTGGCCAGGAGCTGCTCAGTGCTGTGGGTATGCGGAACCACTTCCGAATACACATTTGCTTCCCGGACGCGGCGGGCAATCAGCTGCGCGTACTGGGCACCGTAGTCAACAACCAGCACCGGCTTCTGGGAAGTCTGGGATGCAGTGGGAGTAGTCACCGTACTAGCCTACTTTGCGCGCTTGCCCCGACGCATCTTGAGCGGCCCCGCTGTGACGCACGGAACGCGGTGAAGCACGGTACGCGGATCAGTAGCGGCTGGCGGCCTGCGGGTTGGCGGCCAGTTCAGCCTCAACCTCGGCGTGGAACTTCTTCTCCACGATGAAGGACAGCAACGGGACCACGCCGCCGAGTGCCAGCAGGATCATCTTGCTGAACGGCCACCGCATCAGTGTCCACAGTCGGAAGTTTGACATCAGGTACACGACGTACATCCAGCCGTGGACGATGAGCACGGTCACGGACACGTTGAATCCGCCGAGGACGCCCTTCGGTTCCGCCTGGGCGAAGCCGAAGCCGAACGGCTGGCCGGTCAGGGCGTCCGTTCCGCCGGCGAAGAGGTACTGGCCGAAGCCGTAGCGGGCCACCAGCTCCGCGCACAGCAGCAGCAGCATGGCACCCGTGAGGTAGGCCATGACCTTGTAGAACTTCAGGGCGGAGCGGATCTGCGCCTCCGTGCCGCCGAAGCGTCGCTTCTTCGCCGCCCCGGTCGGATTCGAGGGCTGGATGGCCGGCTTGGGTTCGATCATGGCTGTACCTTTTGTTGGATCTCGTTGGGTTGGGTAGGTTCTGGTCCGCCGCCAGCGGCGTCGTTGTCCCCGCTGGCGTAATCCTCAGCGTCCTCGAGGCTTCTGCGGTAGTCGTCCTTGACCAGCCGCCACCAGATGAACAGGGCGAAGCCGGCGAAAACAATCCACTCCACGGAGTAGAACAGGTTCAGCCAGTTGACCTTCGCGGCCGGGGGCTGGGCCGCGATGCTGAGCGGCTCCAGGCCGCTGCCGGCGGCAGCACCGACGTCGGCCGTTCCCGCCTTTTCCGCCGTGGCGGAAACGAAGGCCGGGTAGCTGCTGACGTTCCAGGCATTGATGAGTTCGGCCACGGACACGGCCGTCGCCCGGCCGGGCTCAGGGGCCGTGTTGGGCACCGGGGCCTCGGACGGCAGCAGCCGTCCGGTCAGCCGGATAACGCCCGACGGCGGGGCGCTGGCGTCGGCGGGATCGACGACCCAGCCGCGGGCCACCGGTATGTAGGTTTTCGGCGAGGCAGCCGCGCCCTTGAGGACCGGGGCGTCTGCCACCGCGAAGGCCGTGACCACCCAGTATCCGGTCTTGCCGTCCTTGAGGCGGCCCGGAACCAGGACCTGCTTGGCAGGATCGTAGGTGCCGGATGCCGTGACCATCTGGTCCGCCACCGAGCCGCGGAAGAAGTCGCCGGGCTGGAGGGTTTTCGTCAGGGCCTGGACCTGCTCCGTGGTGGGGCTTACAGGCACTTCCGGCTGCGTGGAACGGCCGAACTGCCATTGGCTCAGTAGCACAAAGACACCCGAAACGGCGATCGCAAAGACCAGGCCTGCGATCCACCGGGGCTGGAGGGCTGTTTTCCACACCCCTTAACGTTACTTCGTCCGTGTGTAGAACAACGAACCGCCGGGAGCGCGAACGTACAGTTGAGGCCCCGGCGAAGGGCCTCAAGTGTACGTTCGCGCGGTTTGGAGGGGCCTCAACTGTACGTTCGCGCCTAGTGGTCGAAGAAGACGAGGCTTGAGTTGATGAGCTCTGCGATGATGTCGGCATCGTAGGCCCGCCGCAGCGACTCGCGGAAGGATTCCTTGGACAGGGACCGCGCCAGGGTGGCGAGCACTTCCAGGTGGTCGGAGAACGAGCTCGCCGGCGTGGCAATGAGCAGGACCACGGTGGCGGGGCCGTCCGCGGCCCCGAAGTCGAGAGCCTTGCCGTACTTGGTGATCCCGACGGCGATCGAGGTCTCGGAGACAAACTCGCTGCGGGCGTGCGGCAGGCCCACGCCCCCGGGCAGGCCGGTGGCCAGCTGGTGCTCACGGGCGTTGACGTGCGCCAGGAAACCCTCGAGGTCCGAGACGCGGCCGGCGTCGAACAGCTTCCGGGCCAGCTGGCCGGCTGCGTCCACCTTGTCCTCGGCGTCCATTTCGAGGATCACCATGTCCGGTGTGGTGAGCTCGGCATCGTAACGGTCCAGTGGTTCCGCCAAGTGGTGTCCCTTCAGTGAGGCCGGGGCCCGTCCGGCGGCGGTCTGCGATCTCAGCGCAGCGGGACGATGTCCTCCGCCCCCAGCCGGGCAGCATCGGCCGATTCGTCATCGGGCTGCTGCTGGCTGAGCCGTTCGGCTTCCACCCGCGCAAGGTAATGCTTGATTTCGCTTTCCCGCTGCGCATCGCTCCAGCCAAGAATTTCTCCCATAAGCTTAGCGACTACCGGGACGGCAGACACACCGCGGTCCCACGCCTCGATGGAAATCCGGGTGCGCCGGGTCAGGACGTCATGCACATGCCGGGCGCCCTCATGGGTTGCCGCGTAGACCGCCTCGGCCTGCAGGTAGTCGTCGGCGCCGGGCAGCGGTTCGGCCAGTTCGGGCCGGTCCTGGATGATGGCCAGCACCTCAGAGGTCATGGATCCGTAGCGGTTCAGCAGGTGCTCCACGCGGGCGACGTGCACCCCTGATTCCTCGGCGGTCCGGTTCCGGCGGTTCCAGGCGGCCCTGAACCCGCTGGCTCCGAGCAGCGGAATGGTCTCGGTGCAGCTCGGGGGCACGCGCTCGTCCATGCTGCGGACGGCTTCGTCCACGGCGTCCTTGGCCATGACGCGGTAGGTGGTCCATTTGCCGCCCGCCACCACCACCAGGCCCGGCACGGGGTGGGCCACGATGTGCTCGCGGGAGAGCTTGGCCGTGGAGTCGCTCTCTCCGGCCAGCAGCGGCCTCAGCCCGGCGTAGACGCCCTCCACGTCCTCCCGGGTGAGGGGCCGTTTGAGGACCTTGTTGACGTGCTCCAGGAGGTAGTCGATGTCCTTGCTGGACGCGGCCGGGTGGGCCTTGTCCAGGTGCCAGTCGGTATCCGTGGTGCCGATGATCCAGTGCCGTCCCCACGGAATGACGAACAGCACGGACTTCTCCGTCCGCAGGATCAGCCCGACCGTTGACTGGAAGCGGTCGCGCGGCACCACCAGGTGGATGCCCTTGGACGCGCGCACCTTCAGCTGGCCGCGGTCGGTGACCATGGCCTGGGTTTCGTCGGTCCAGACCCCGGTGGCGTTGATGACCTGCTTTGCGCGGATGTTGAAGGTGGAGCCGTCCTCGCGGTTCACCACCTTGGCGCCCACCACACGTTCGCCTTCGCGCAGGAAATCGACGACGGCGGTCTGGTTGACCGCGTGCGCACCGTAGTAGGCGGCGGTCCGCACCAGGTTGGCCACGTACTTGGCGTCGTCCACCTGGCCGTCGTAGTACCGGATGGAACCGACGAAGGCGTCGTCCTTCAGGCTCGGGGCGGCGCGCAGGGTGCCCCGGCGCGACAGGTGCTTGTGGAACGGCACCCCCCGCTTGTGCCCGCCCGAGATGGACATGGCGTCGTACAGCGCGATGCCGGCGCCGATGTACGGCCGCTCGACGAAGTGTTTGGTCAGCGGGTACAGGAAAGGCACCGGCCGGGCCAGGTGCGGCGCCAGCTCGGAAAGCAGCAGCCCCCGTTCCTGCAGCGCCTCCTTCACCAGGGCGAAGTCGAGCATTTCCAGGTAACGGAGGCCGCCGTGGATGAGCTTGGAGGACCGTGATGAGGTCCCGGCGGCCCAGTCGCTGGCTTCCACGATGCCGACGCTCAGGCCGCGGGTGACGGCGTCGAGGGCCACCCCGGCGCCGACGATGCCGCCGCCGACGATGAGAATGTCCAGTTCCTTGCCCGGCTCCGTTGAAGCCTTGAGCGCGGCCAGCGCGGACTCCCGCGCTTCGGGGCCCAAGGCTCCCCTGGTCGCCGGCGGACGTTCACCGAAACCGGTCATGACAGGCCTCCATCCTCATGGAACGTTGTAGTTCACCAGAGTACTTCGTACGCCTGCCGATGGGCAGGGCGCGGACTGTGTTGCCGGGGGCGGCGGGTCAGTTTCCGGCGTAGGGAGAAACCACGACGTCGACCCGCTGGAACTCCTTGAGGTCCGAATAGCCGGTGGTGGCCATGGAGCGGCGAAGCGCGCCGATCAGGTTGGAGGTTCCGTCGGTGTGGTGGCCCGGCCCGAAGAGCACCTCTTCCAGCGGACCGACAGTTCCGATGTTGACCCTGTCGCCGCGGGGCAGTTCCAGGTGGTGCGCCTCCTGGCCCCAGTGCCAGCCCTTTCCGGGGGCCTCTTCCGCCCGGGCGAGGGCGGTGCCGAGCATGACGGCGTCTGCGCCCATGGCGATGGCCTTGACGATGTCTCCCGAGGTGCCCATGCCGCCGTCGGCAATTACGTGGACGTAGCGTCCCCCGGACTCATCCATGTAGTCGCGGCGGGCGGCGGTCACGTCGGAGATGGCGGAGGCCATGGGCGAGTGGATGCCCAGGGCGCGGCGCGTGGTGGTGGTGGCACCGCCGCCGAACCCGACCAGGACACCGGCCGCGCCGGTGCGCATAAGGTGCAGTGCGGGCGTGTAGCCGGCAGCGCCGCCCACGATGACGGGGACGTCGAGTTCGTAGATGAACTGCTTCAGGTTCAGCGGTTCGTGGTCCTTGGAGACGTGCTCGGCGGACACCGTGGTTCCGCGGATCACAAAAATGTCGACGCCGGCGGCCACCACGGTCTTGTAGTGTTCCTGGGTGCGCTGCGGGGTCAGGGACCCGGCCACGGTGATGCCCGCGGCGCGGATTTCGGCCAGGCGCGAGGTGATCAGCTCAGGCTGGATGGGTGCCTTGTAGAGCTCCTGCATCCTGCGCGTGACGGCGGGGCTGTTGGTTTCGTCCGCAAGAGCGCCGATCTCGTCCAGCACGGGCTGCGGGTCCTCGTACCGGGTCCAGAGGCCCTCGAGGTCCAGGACGCCCAGGCCGCCGAGCTTGCCGAGCGCGATGGCCGTCGCCGGGGACATGGCGGAATCCATCGGGGCCGCGATAACCGGCATGTCGAACTTGTAGGCATCGATCTGCCACGAGACGGAGACGTCCTTGGGGTCACGGGTGCGACGGTTGGGGACGATCGCAATGTCATCCAGGGAGTAGGCACGACGCCCACGCTTGCCACGGCCAATCTCAATCTCGTAAGTCACTGCTCTAGGTTATCCCAGTCGAACGCCTGTCCGAGGATAGAGTGGGCCCACGCCAGCGGGGTTCCCTGGCCGAGCTTGCGAGGTTAGGGAGCTGGTGGGGACGAATGGGCGGACGCTGGGTCTTCGACGGCCACATCGCAGGGATCGGGACCGGCTCCGGCCTGCGCGCGGTGGTCGGGATCTGGCAGGAATCGCCCTTCGGCCCGTTCGCGGACGTGATGGTCCAGCTGCCGTCGGGGCGGCGGATACTGCTGGCTCCCGCTGAGGAGGTGGCTGAGTTCATCGCCGCCACCTACAGCTTCGAGGAGGTCCGCGTCCTGGACGTCGCCGCCGTGCTGGCCGGGGAGTGCTTGACGGTCGACGCCGGTCCCTTGGCTCTCCGGGCCAGTGTCGGCGGCAGGGCCCTCCTTGGTTCGCTGCTGCGTACGGTCCCCCGGCCCGTCGCCGTCCACACCGGCTGGCTGGCCGCGGTCAACCCGCTCGTGGCTGCAGCCAGCCCCGGAACCCGGACCTTCGGCACGGCGGGGAACGGCAGGCTGGAGTATTACGGGGTGAGCGACCTCCACCACATCAGCTCCGCCGTCGTCAGCTGGGAAGGCGAGGACGCCGGACCGCTGTCCCCCGTCAGCCCAGCGGTGACCTTCGGGTTCAGCAGTGTTCCGCCGCGGCCCAGCCTTGCCCGGGTCCGAACCACCGTGGCGGAAGCTAGATCCCGCCGGCTTCTGGGCCCACGCCAGCAGGGTTACCTGGCCGAGCGTGCGAGGTTAGGGGGCTGGTGGGGACGCTGAGCTGGGACTCGAACATCCGGAAGTAGCGGCCGCGGAGCGCCACCAGTTCCCGGTGTGTGCCCTGCTCCACGATCCGGCCGTCCTCCAGCATGTACACGATGTCAGCCTTCTCGATCGTGGCGAGCCGGTGGCTGATGGCGATGATGGTGCTGCTGTGTTCGGCGAACAGCCGGGTGAAGATGCGGTGCTCCGCCAGCGCGTCGATGGCGGACGTGGGCTCGTCCATGACCATGAAGGAGGCGTTCCGGTAGAAGTTCCGTGCCATGGCCAGCCGCTGCCACTGCCCGCCGCTCAGCCCGCTCCCCTTCCGGCCGCGCGGATCCTCCATCCAGTTGCTGACGTGGTTGTCCAGGCCGTTGGGCAGTTTGTTGAGAAATTCCAGCGCCTCGGCATCGGCGGCCGCCCGGCTGATCCGCTCGTCGTCGCGGGGTGAGTCGACGTCGCCGAAGAGGATGTTTTCGGCTGCGGTGGCGAACTCGTACTTGAGGAACTCCTGGCTCAGCACCGCCAGGTGGCGGTGCCAGGAGGTGACGTCGACGGCGGCGAGGTCCACGCCGTCGAGCATCACCTGGCCGGAATCCGGGCGGTAAAGCCCGGCCAGGATGCGGATCAGGGTGGACTTTCCGGCGCCGTTCTCCCCCACGATCGCGATGTGCTGGCCCTCGCGGATGGTCATGCTGATCCCGCGGATCACTTCGATGTCGCTGCCGGTGTACGTGAAGCAGATGTCCCGCAGCTCGACCGTCTTTGGCGCCGCCAGCAGCGGCGGCGCGTGGCTGGAGTGCACGGGCAGCGCCATGAACAGCTCGTAATCCTTGAGGTTGGCGAGATCCTCATCGATCGAGCTGAGCGAGGACACCAGGCTGTTCGCCGTGGACAGGGCCCGGCTGACGATCTGCTGGACGTAGAGGAACTGCCCCACGGGCTGGGCGCGGGCGATGATCTGGCCGACCACCCAGATGAGCGAGACAACCTCCGCGGCGTACTGCAGGGCATCGGCGGCCAGCTGCTTGGGGATGTACCGCTTCTGGAAGTCCAGCCGGCGCTTCTCGTCGGCGTCGCGTAACCGGGAGCGCAGCCCCATGAGGTACCCGACGATCCCGTAGAGGCGCATCTCGGCGATGTGCTGCGGCCGGAGCAGGTTGGTCTCGATCATCCGCCGCTGCCGCCGCGAATCCACCTGCGTGTTCCAGTGCGCGATCTGCTCGCGGGACAGCTTGAACTGCAGGTAGACGCTGGGGACGATCGCAACAAGGACGATCACGGCGATCCACCAGCTCACCAGCAGGAGCGCGCCGATGGCCAGGATCACCGACACCAGCTGCGTGAAGATGGCCGCGATCCTGTCCAGGACCCTGGCATAGGAATCGGAGAACCGCTTGGCGCGGTCGTAGAGGTCCACCGTTTCCTTGTCGTCGTAACGCCAGAAGTCCAGCGCGAGGAACCGCTCGTACATCAGGTCCCCCACGATGGCGCCCACCCGGAAACTCATGAGCTGCTGGATGTAGCGGTCCACGCTGCCGAACGCGCCCCAGAACAGGCCAAGGGCGGCGGTGATGACGACGTACACGATGGCCTGCTGCCCGGCGGCGGCGTCCCCGCTGTAGGCGGCCGCCAAGGCGGTGGTGGTCAGGCCGGCGAAGTACGTGGTGACCAGGGGCAGCACGGCCGAGATCAGCGATCCGGCCACCTTCATGAGGACGGCACCGGGCGACGCACGGAAGCTGACGCGGAGCACCTGGGCGACGGCGCGGGCGTAGGGCTTCAGTGCCAGCCGCCGCTGGGGTTCCTTTTTCGGGTTCAGTTCGGCGGGATGGCGTGGTTGGGACATGGCTCCAGCCTAGTCCCGCGCCCGTGGACGGCGTCTGTCAATACTTCTCGCCGTATTCGTACTCCGGGAAGTCGAAGCAGGCACTGTAGCCCTCGACCCGCAGCGATTCAGGACCGTCCACGAAGAACACGAACAGGTGGGTGCCGTCGCTGTGCAGGAGGTCGATGCGCCGGGCTCCATCCGGGGCCGCCCCGTCTTTCACCGTCCAGCCGTCCCTGGCCTGCATCAGCTCTACCACCTCATCGAGGGTGGCATCGCGGTCCACGCCTGCCCCGACTTCGGCAACAGCGTCCCCGGTCCACTTCCACCTTTCCCCGTCAGTGCAGGACATCAGGCTGGACGTATCGTGGGCGAACGTGGACAAAACCGCATGATCAGGCAGCAGCCCCAGGATTTCCTGTTCTGAGGACATGACTTTGGATTTGGCCGATTCGAGGCTGACATCCGTATTCTGCCCGTTTCCAGGCCGGCCGCAGGAGACCACCATTGCCAGGAGTGCAGCTGCTCCGGCCAGACGCCATGCCAGCGCAGGCCTGGACCTACCGTTCACGGACACTCGCTCCCCCAGTTTTCAGCCCGGTGTTCCTTGACCGAATATACAAGGCGGGAACGCAAAAGGAGGTGGGGAGAACTCCCCACCCCCTTTCTGCGCTGGATGGGCCCAGGGCGCCCGCGTTCCCTGGCCGAGCCGGCGAGGCCAGGGAGGCGCTAGCGCGAACCGTAGTTCGGTGCCTCGACCGTCATCTGGATGTCGTGCGGGTGCGATTCCTTCAGGCCGGCCGGGGTGATGCGGACGAACTTGCCGCGGGCCTTCAGCTCGGGAACGGTGGGAGCGCCGGTGTAGAACATGGTCTGCCGGAGGCCGCCCACCAGCTGGTACGCCACCGAGGCCAGCGGGCCGCGGTAGGCCACCCGGCCCTCAATGCCCTCGGGGATGAGCTTGTCATCACCGGAGACGTCGGCCTGGAAGTAGCGGTCCTTGGAGTAGGACGTGTTCTTGCCGCGGGACTGCATGGCACCGAGGGAGCCCATGCCGCGGTAGCTCTTGAACTGCTTGCCGTTGACGAAGATGAGTTCGCCCGGGGACTCGTCACAGCCGGCCAGCAGCGAGCCCAGCATCACGGTGTCGGCACCGGCGACCAGCGCCTTGCCGATGTCGCCCGAGTACTGCAGGCCGCCGTCGGCGATCAGCGGAACGCCGGCCGGGATGGCCGCCTTGGCGGATTCGTAGATGGCGGTGATCTGCGGAACGCCCACACCTGCCACCACGCGGGTGGTGCAGATGGAGCCAGGGCCGACGCCCACCTTGATGCCGTCGGCACCGGCGTCGATCAGTGCCTGGGCACCTTCGCGGGTGGCGGCCTGGCCGCCGATGATGTCCACGTGCGCGGCAACCGGATCGGACTTCAGGCGGCGGATCATGTCCAGCACACCCTGCGAGTGGCCGTTCGCGGTGTCCACGAAGAGGGCGTCAACGCCGGCGTCCACCAGCTTCATGGCGCGCTCCCAGCCATCGCCGAAGAAGCCGATGGCAGCACCGACACGCAGCCGGCCCTCGTCGTCCTTGGTGGCCAGCGGGTACTGCTCGGCCTTGGTGAAGTCCTTGGTGGTGATGAGGCCCTTGAGGCGCCCCTGCTCGTCCACCAGCGGGAGCTTCTCGATCTTGTTCGTGGCCAGCTTGTGCGAGGCTTCCTCGCGGCTGATGCCGACGTGGCCGGTGACGAGCGGCATCTTGGTCATGACGTCGCTGACCAAACGGATCGGGAAGTCGGATTCCGGCACGAAGCGCGTGTCACGGTTGGTGACGATGCCGAGGAGCCGGTTCCCGTCGTCCACCACGGGAAGTCCGGAGACGCGGTAACGGGCGCACAGCTCGTCGAGTTCCAGCAGCGTGGCCTCGGGGCCGATGGTGAGCGGGTTGGTGATCATGCCCGACTCGCTACGCTTGACGCGGTCCACCTGGTCGGCCTGGTCGTCGATCGCGAGGTTGCGGTGGACGACGCCGAGGCCGCCCTGGCGTGCCATGGCGATGGCCATCCGGGACTCGGTGACGGTGTCCATGGCCGCCGAAAGCAGCGGCGTCTGGACGGTGATGCGCTTGGAGATCCGGGACGACGTGTCCGCCTCGGAGGGGATCACGTCGGTGTGGCCGGGAAGCAGCAGGACGTCGTCGTACGTCAGGCCGATGAAGCCGAAGGGGTCGTGCTCGGGCTGGGTCATGAGTGCGCCTCTTACCTTGGTTTACAGGTTCACGGGTAGGGGTTGCAGCCGATGACCAGCCCGTCATTACGGGACTGGCCTGTGCAGAAGTATTGAATAAATTCTAGAACCTCCGCGGCGATCCCCATATTCCGGAACGGCTTTGTGAGCAAAGGCACGACCGTGGCGCTATTTCCAGCCGGTCGCCTTCAGCAGCCGCTTCTCGAACATCGGAATCATCGACTGGACGTAGGTCTTTGTGAGGTGGTTGTCGTCCTTGTAGACGTAGACGTTGCCCACCACGGCCGGGCAGATGCCACCGGCGCAGATGAAGTCGCTCATGTCCATCAGGTGCAGCCCGTCCACCTTGCCCCGGTACGCGTCCAGCGGCGATTTGGCCGCAAGGGATTCGCCGAGCGGCGGGTTGCACTCGGGAGCTTCAGTGCCGTACTTCTGGACGCATTCGGGCATGTTGATGGCGAACCGTGGGTTGTCCCGGACCCCCACCACGTCAATCCCGGCGTCGGTGAACGGCTTGATGCCGTCCAGGTAGCCGGGAACCTCCGTTTCAAACGGGGCTTCCTTGTGCGTGAGGGATGCCACGGTAAACACCGCGTCCGGCTTGTGTTCCATGACGTAGGCGGCGCTGGCCTTGTTGAAGGCGTTGCAGTCGGCGTCCCGTTCCGGGGATTCGGCGCCGAACCGGCAGTTCCCCTTCAGGAGAGTGACCACCTCCCAGCCGTGGTCCCTGGCGATGGGGCCGAGCGCAGCCATGTACTGCTGCGCGTGGGAATCACCAAGCACCACGATCCTCTTGGTGACCTTGTCCGGCTTGCTGTTCTGCAGGCAGCCGTTGAGCAGCGGGTCGCTGGGGACGTTTTCGCCGGTGCACAGCCCGTCGATGTCCGCCCACTCGTTTTTCATGGCGGCAGGGGCGGGAATCACCGTGGCTTCCGGCGTCGCCTTTCCGGCGTTCTCCGGCGCCAGCGCGGCCGCACCAGGCGTCAGCTCGCGCGGTTGCGCGGCTGCTGCCGCTTCCTCAGCGGTCAGCTTGGTCTGCCACACCGCGACCGGCCCGGCCAGCAAGGCGCCGCAGGCAACAATCACGACGGCGGTGCGCCAGGCCCGCAGTTGCGGCCAGTGCCATTCGCGCAGGGGCTTTTCCACGAAGCGGGTGGTGAGCACGGCCAGCACCACGGAACCGGCCACAATGGCGAGGCCCTGGACCAGGTTGGGCTTTTCGATGCCGGTGGCCGCGAGGGACAGGACCAGGACCGGCCAGTGCCAGAGGTACAGGGCGTAGGAGTTGTCCCCCAGCCCCACCAGAGGCCTTGCGGTCAGGAGCCTATCCACGCCGAACCGGCTGCCGCTTTGACCAGCCACGATGATGGCAGCCGCGGCCAGAGTGGGCCACAGCGCAATGAAGCCCGGGAAGGACCGGTCAACGGTGAGCAGCAGCCCGCAGGAGATCATGGCGGCGAGCCCGGCCCAGCCCAGCACGACGCGCAGCGCCTTCCCCGGCTTCAGGTAGGGCAGCACCAGTGCCAGCAGCGATCCCAGCGCGAACTCCCACAACCGGGTGCGCGTATCGAAATAGGCGTAGGCCTGGTTGCCGGCCGTCTGATCGATGGAGTACAGCAGGGAAGCGATGAAGATGCCGCCGAAGGCAACCATCAGGACGGTCCGGTAGCTGACATCCCGGCGGGCCCGCAGCAGCCGCCACACCAGGGCGGAGCCAGCGAAGATGAGCGGCCAGAGAATGAAGACCTGGCCCTGGATGGACAGCGACCAGAAATGCTGGAGGGGGCTGGCTCCGGAGTGGTCCTGCGCGTAGTAGTCCACTGCTGTGTTGGCCAGCAGCCAGTTCTGCCCGTAGAGGAGCGATGCCCAGGCCTCGTCGAGGACGTCGGGCCAGCGGCTCTGGGGCAGGACCAGCCCGGTTCCGGCCAGCACACCCAGGATCACCACGACGGCGGCCGGGATCAGCCGCTTGAAGAGGTGCAGCCAGTGGCTCACGAGGCGCAGCGGCGTGCCCTTCTCCACCTTGCGGACGAAGGACATGGTCAGCAGGAATGCCGAGATGAGGAGGAAGATATCCACGCCGCCGGAAACCCGGCCAAGCCACACGTGGTACGTGACCACCATGAGCACCGCGAGGGCGCGAAGCCCCTGGACCTCGGGACGGTAGCCCGGTTTGGCCTTCAGCCGGGCAGCCCGTGGCTCTTGGGTGTGTTCCTTGGTTTTTGGCACAAATAACCCCTCAAACGGCAGCACAAAGTAACCACGTTACCGTTTCGTGATTTTTCAGACCAATCTAACGCGCTGGATGTGATCCCCGTCTCAACTGGGGAAACGCCACAGAAAACGCCAAGAAGGCCCGCCCAGCGGCTGCTGGACGGGCCTTCTTGTGAAGCCGCGAGGGCGGGCTGCAGCCTAGTGGCTGTGGCCTGCGTGCTCGTCTTCCTCGGCCGGCTTGTCAGCCACGAGGGTTTCGGTGGTGAGCACCAGCGCAGCGATGGAGGCTGCGTTGCGAAGAGCGGCACGGGTGACCTTGACGGGGTCAATGACGCCCGCCGCGATCAGGTCCTCGTACTCGCCGGACTTGGCGTTGAAGCCGTGGTTGTTGTCCTGCTCGGCAACCCGTGCGGTCACAACGTAGCCGTCGTGGCCGGCGTTCTGGGCGATCCAGCGCAGCGGCTGGACCAGGGCACGGCGGACGATGCCGACGGCGGCAGCCGCGTCACCTTCGAGTGCCGTGACGGCCGGGTCCTCGTCGAGCGCCTTCAGCGCGTGGATCAGGGCGGAACCGCCACCGGCCACGATGCCTTCTTCGAGGGCGGCGCGGGTGGAGGACACTGCATCTTCGATGCGGTGCTTCTTTTCCTTCAGCTCAACCTCGGTGGCTGCGCCGACCTTGATCACGCCGATGCCGCCGGCCAGCTTGGCCAGGCGTTCCTGCAGCTTTTCCCGGTCCCAGTCGGAATCGGTGCGGGTCAGCTCGGCGCGCAGCTGCGCAACGCGTGCTGCAACGTCCTCGGCCGAACCTGCGCCGTCGACGATGGTGGTGTTGTCCTTGGTCACCGTGATGCGGCGGGCGGTACCCAGCACCTCGAGGCCAACGGAGTCCAGGCTCAGGCCCAGTTCCGGGGACACAACCTGGGCGCCTGTCAGCGTCGCGATGTCCTGCAGCATGGCCTTGCGGCGGTCACCGAAGCCCGGAGCCTTGACGGCAACCACGTTCAGGGTGCCGCGGATGCGGTTGACGATCAGCGTGGACAGGGCCTCGCCGTCGACGTCCTCGGCGATGATGAACAGCGGCTTGGAGCTCTGCAGCGCCTTCTCCAGCAGCGGCAGGAATTCCTGCACCGAGGAGATCTTGCCCTGGTTGATCAGGATAAGGGCGTCCTCGAGGACGGCTTCCTGGCGCTCGGTGTCGGTGATGAAGTACGGGGACAGGTAGCCCTTGTCGAACTGCATGCCCTCGGTCAGCGCCAGCTCGGTCTGCGTGGTGGAGGATTCCTCGATGGTGATCACACCATCCTTGCCGACCTTGCCGAATGCCTCGGCGAGCAGCTCTCCAACCTCGTCGCTCTGCGCGGAAATGGCGGCAACGTTGGCCACCTGGGTGCCCTCGACGGGACGAGCGTTCTCCAGCAGGCGCGCTGCGATGGCCTCGACAGAGACCTCGATGCCGCGCTTGATCTGGCCAGGAGCGGCGCCGGCGGCAACATTGCGCAGGCCTTCCTTGACCAGTGCCTGGGCGAGCACGGTTGCGGTGGTGGTGCCGTCACCGGCGACGTCATTCGTCTTGGTGGCGACTTCCTTGGCCAGCTGGGCGCCAAGGTTCTCGTACGGGTCGTCCAGTTCGACTTCCCGGGCGATGGTCACGCCATCGTTGGTGATGGTGGGGGCGCCCCACTTCTTGTCCAGCACGACGTTGCGGCCGCGGGGACCAAGCGTCACCTTAACCGTGTTGGCGAGCTTGTCGATGCCGGCTTCAAGCGACCGGCGGGCAGCGTCGTTAAACGCAAGCTGCTTTGCCATGGTTTGTCCTTTCAAGACAGAACCCCGCGCAGCCGCCCGGTCAGACAGAATCAGACTCGGGCAGCGGCACGGGGATCCAAAGAGTTACTTAACGACGATCGCCAGAACGTCGCGGGCGGAGAGCACGAGGTACTCGGTGCCGCCGGTCTTGACTTCGGTTCCGCCGTACTTGGAGTAGATGACGACGTCGCCAACGGCTACGTCGACCGGTACGCGGTTGCCGTCTTCGAAGCGGCCGGGGCCTACTGCAACAACTTCGCCTTCCTGCGGCTTCTCCTGGGCGGAGTCCGGAATGACCAGGCCGGAAGCCGTGGTCTGCTCGGCTTCGAGCGGGCGGACAACAATACGATCCTCAAGAGGCTTAATAGAGACCGACACTCGGACCTCTCCTTTTCGTCAAAATTCATGGACAGTAAAAACTGTTGCGCCGTGGCGGCAGACCGTCGTCGCGGTGCCGGCAGCAGCCAGGCTGGCAGCTCTTCGTGTGTTAGCACCCTCCTAGGGAGAGTGCTAATGATGACTCTATGTAAGGGGTTAGCACTCGGTCAAGGTGAGTGCCAGAATTTCATCCGCCGTAACCCGCACGGACCCGATTTCGGCGGGCGGTTCAGCGCCCGGCGAGGTCGTCGAACCCCAGGTCCGGGCCGCCGTCGGCCTCTTCGTCCCCCGCTTTCCGCTGTTCGC
This sequence comes from Arthrobacter sp. SAFR-023, assembly GCF_051965295.1. Classification (NCBI taxonomy): domain Bacteria; kingdom Bacillati; phylum Actinomycetota; class Actinomycetes; order Micrococcales; family Micrococcaceae; genus Arthrobacter; species Arthrobacter sp. SAFR-023. The sequence continues at coordinate 454,179 of NZ_JBQCMF010000001.1, forward strand.
GGACAAGCACGACGGCGGCCGCCGCCGCGGTCACGACCGACACGATGAGCGCCACGATGCCGCCAACGCGCGCCCCCAGGTACAGGTCCCGGATCTGCCGGGCTTCCTCGGTGGCGTCGCTGATGTTCTTGCCGCCCACCGAGTAGACGGTGGCATTGAAGGAATCCAGCAGGAAGATGATCACCAGCAGGACAAGACAGACGACGGCGGCAACGGCTCCAGCGATCAGCACCGGACGTGCGTACCGGACCAGGCGGCTATGCTGTGCCGGACCGGGGCCGGTGCTTTCGGGCTGACCTGAATCGGACTGACCTGGGGTTGGCGTTGCGCTGGATTCCATTCAGACCACCCTATCGGGAAGAGCAGGCCGATCGGGAAGAGCACGGGCGGCCGCTCCACTAGGCTTGATCCCATGTCTGAAGCACCGCAGGACCAGATCGCCCCACTCCTAACCGAAGAAGGATGGGAGCTGCTGGCCTCGCTCGGACCCTACCGGGAAGACGACTCCTTCAGCCTCAACTCAAGCCTCCGCAAGGCCGGCCACTCCCCCGAACTCGTGTCCGCCGTCCTGACACAGTCACGGCTCCGGACCAGGGCCGAGGCCAAGTTCGGTGAGTTTGCCCAGCAGATGCTCTTCACCCAGGCCGGCCTGGAGCAGGCGACCCGGCTCAACGTCGCTGCCAGGCACGCCCAGCGCTTTGCCCAGGCTGGCGTCAGCCATGTCGCGGACCTCGGCTGCGGCCTCGGCGCGGACGCCATGGCCCTGGCATCTCTGGACATCGCCGTGACCGCCGTGGAGGTCGACGAGACCACCGCCGCCTGCGCCACGATCAACCTCATTCCCTTTCCCCACGCCACGGTGGTCCATTCGGACGCAACGTCCGTGGAGCTGGAGGACGGGGCCGGCGTCTGGCTGGACCCCGCCCGGCGCACCACCACCACGTCCGGCACCAAGCGGATCTGGGACCCCGAGGCGTTCTCTCCGCCGCTGTCCTTCGTGGAGTCGCTGGCCGCCGCGGGGCGCGCCGTCGGCGTCAAGATGGGCCCCGGCATGCCGCACGAGTCGGTGCCGGCGGACTGCGAGGCACAGTGGGTCTCGGTGAACGGCGACGTCACGGAAGTCACGCTGTGGTTCAACGTCGTGGCCCGCCCGGGCATCCGCCGGGCCGCCCTGGTCATCGGTGCAGAGGGCGCCGCCGAACTCACCAGCGGGGAGGAGTTCGACGCCGGACCCGTGGCCCCTGTTGGCCCGGTGGAGGGTTTCCTGTACGAGCCGGACGGCGCCGTCATCCGCGCCGGGCTTGTGGCAGACCTCGCCCTCGGACTGGGCGGCCACCTCGTTGATGAGCACATCGCCTACATCTGCGCCCCGGAGCTGGTGGACACGCCGTACGCCCGGGCTTACCGGGTTCTGGAAGTCATGCCGTACAACGTCAAGGCGCTCAAAGCCTGGGTCCGGGTGAACGGCGTCGGCGTGCTGGACATCAAGAAGCGCGGCACGTCCGTCACCCCTGAGGAGCTGCGCAGGCAGCTACTGCCGGCAGGCAAGGGGGCGGGTAAAGCCGGCAGCAAGGGCGCAGGCAAAAAGACAGCCACCCTGGTCCTCACCCGGATCGGGGAAGAAAGAGTGGCTGTCTCCGTGGAGCCCGTGTAACCGCTGGCTGCTACAGGGCTTACTGGGCGCGGACGAACGCCTCGGCGTCGCGGACCTGCTCCTCGGTGGGGCGGATACCCGTGTACAGCACAAACTGCTCCAGCGCCTGAATCGTGGCCACCTCCGCTCCGGTGATGACCTGCTTGCCGGCCGCCCGCGCCGCCTTGATGAGCGGTGTTTCCGCCGGCAGTGCCACGACGTCGAAGACGATCTTGGCGGCTTCAATGGTTTCGGCGGGGAAGGACAGCGCGTCCGCCTCCGGTCCCCCGGCCATCCCCACCGGCGTGACGTTGATGACCATGTCCGCAGTGGCCTCCGGGCCGCTGCCGAGCTCTGCGCGCCAGGCAAAGCCGTATAGATCGGCGAGCGCCCGGCCGGCTGCTTCGTTGCGGGCGATGATGGTCACGTCCTTGAACCCCGCGTCGCGCAGGGCGGCGGCCGTGGCCTTGGCCATGCCCCCGGCGCCCTTGAGCAGCACCGATGAACCGGCCGGAACGGCGTTGCCCTCCAGCAGCTGCTCGATCGCCGTGTAGTCCGTGTTGTACGCCGTCAGGCGGCCGCCGTCGTTGACGATGGTGTTGACGGAATCGATGGCCTTGGCGGACGGGTCCATGGCGTCCACCAGGGCGATCACGTCCTCCTTGTAGGGCATGGAGACGGCGCAGCCGCGGATCCCCAGGCCGCGGACGCCCGCGATCGCCTGGGCCAGGTCCGTGGGCGCGAAGGCCTTGTAGATCCAGTTGAGGCCCAGCTGGTCGTACAGGTGGTTGTGGAAGCGGGTCCCGTTGTTGCTCGGCCGGGCCGAGAGGGAAATGCACAGGGTCATGTCTTTATTCAGAATCGGCACCCCTCCATTAAACGGCGGGGCCGGGTTTATTACCTGAAGCCGGTTGTTATTTGCAGCCCGTGCCGGCCCGGTAGGGTCCGACGGCGGCCGGCAGCTTACCGGGGGCGGTGGCCTTCCCCATCAGAACGGCCAGCAGCGCCTTGTACGCTCCGGGCGTGCGGCCGTAGAGGGCGATCTTCGTGGGCGCGACGGACTGCGCCAAGGGCCACGGGGCATCCAGTGCCACCGCAATGTCGCCCTTCGCGGGCCCGCCACCATAGCCGATCAGCGTGACCAGCGGCCCCGTTCCCAGCGTAATCCCCGCGTCCTTGGCCGCGGCGGCGAAGCGGGCCCGGTCCACTGCCGTGCCGCCCGCCACCCGGACGTAGCCGGCCACGGAGGCGCCCTTGCATCTCCCCGTGACCACCGTGATGGCCCGCGCCGAGACCTTTGCGGAAAGCGCCTCGCCGCTTCCCGGCGCTGCCGTCGGCTGCGGCTGGGCCGTCCGGCCGCGCCAGATCATCATGGTGACCACGCGGCGGGCCGCCTCCTCGAGTCGTGACAGCGGGAGCTTCCCCCCGGTGACCGCCCTGACGACGGCGGCATGAGCGGCGGCTGCATCCGCCGGCATCAGCAGCAGGTCTGCCCCGGCTGCCAGCGCGGCCGGCGCTGCGGAACCGTGGGGATGGCGGCCTGTCACCGCGCCCATGTTCAGCCCGTCCGTGACCGCCACGCCCTTGAATCCCAGGCCGCGCAACGCAGAGTACGTCGCCTTTGAGAGGGACGCGGGCACGCCCGGATCAAGGGCGCGTGTGGCAATGTGGCCGGTCATGACCATCGGTGCTCCCGCCTTGACCGCGGCCTGGAACGGCTTCCAGTCCCGCGCCTTCAACTGCGCGAGGGTGGCGTTCTGGACGGGGAGGTCCTTGTGGGAATCGGTGGTCACCGAACCGTGCCCGGGAAAATGCTTGACGGCGGGCAGCACGCCGCCGGCCAGCATGCCTTTGGCGAAGCCGGCACTCAACGATGCGGCGGCACGGGCGTCGGCGGACATGGACCGCGCCCCGATGGTGGGATCAGCGGGGCCCATGGTGACGTCGGCCGCGGGGGCGAAGTCCACGGTGAAACCCAGGGGCGCGAGTTCCGCCGCCAGCCCGGTGCCGGCCTCGGCCGCGAGGGGCACGCTGCCGGCGGCGCCGTAGCTCATGGGCGTGGGCCAGCGGGTCAGCGGAGCGCCGACGCGGCTCACCGCTCCGCCTTCCTGGTCAACGCCGATCAGGCCGGGCCAGGTGCGGCCGCCGGAGCGGGACGCGTTGTCCAGCCGGCGCGTCACCCCCGCCAGCGCCCGGACATCCACCAGGCCGGTGGCTGTTCCGGGCACGTTGTCGGCCATGATCATGGACCCGGCCAGGTGAAGCCGTTCCACCGTGGCGGCCTGGGTTTCGTGGTCAAGGCCGGTGTAGAAGGGCAGGAGCACCTGCCCGGCCTTCTCCTCCAGGGTCATTTTGGCCACCGCCGCGGCGGCCGCGTCGGCGTCCCGCTGCTGCGGGCCCCAGCCCAGCGCCGCCCTGTCCTTCGGTGCGGGCGCCGCCGTGGACGGGGCCTGACTCGATGCACGTGTCTGGGGTGAACCGGAGTGCGGTGCAGAACTCTGTGCCGTCTGCGGCGAGCCGGAAGCGGAAGCCGCGGGCGCCGTCGTCGTTCCCTCTCCTGGTTCGGGTGCTGCCGGCGTGCACGACGCAACCGCGAACAGCGCCGCGAGCGCTGCCGCAGACGCCGCCGGTGCGTTGCGCGCACGTGCACTGCCGGGACGTTTCCTGGGGGATGTGGGGCGGCTGGTGGTGTGAACACTCTCACGCGCCCTGTGTAGCCAAGCCATCACTTCGATGCTACCCCTGCACTAGACTTGGATGACCGTTCCCCTGCCAGCCGTTCGCCAGGAACGGACGGCGACCGGACCCGACGTCATTAGGCCAGCACACAGCGAGGAACACATGAAGATTGATTTCGCTTCATCCAGGCAATCAACTCTTGGTGTGGAATGGGAACTCGCGCTGGTGGATTCGCAGACCGGTGAACTGTCGTCCGTGGCCAACGAGGTCCTGCGCGGAGTAGTGGCACGGCACCCCGAGCTGAACGAGGATGACGAGCATCCCCACATCAAGCAGGAGCTGCTGCTTAACACCGTGGAGTTGGTTACCGGCATCTGCGAGACCGCCGCGGAAGCGAAGGAAGACCTCGCCCGTTCCCTGGCCGCCGTCCGCGAAGTGACGGACCCGATGGGCGTGGAAGTGTTCTGCGCCGGAAGCCACCCGTTCAGCCCGCCGCAGCTGCAGCCGGTCACGGACAAGGAACGCTACGCCAAGCTGATCGACCGCACGCAGTGGTGGGGCCGGCAGATGGTCATCTACGGAGTACACGTCCATGTTGGCCTGGACCGGCGCAGCAAGGTCCTCCCCGTGCTCGACGGCCTGGTCAACTACTTCCCGCATTTCCAGGCCCTGTCCGCGTCCAGCCCGTTCTGGGGCGGCGAGGACACCGGCTACGCCTCGCACCGCGCCCTCATGTTCCAGCAGCTGCCGACGGCGGGGCTGCCCTTCCAGTTCGCCAGCTGGGAAGAGTACGAGTCCTACGTCCAGGACATGTTTACCACCGGCGTAATTGACACCATCTCGGAGATCCGCTGGGACATCCGTCCCGTGCCGGCCCTCGGAACCATTGAGATGCGCATCTGCGACGGCCTGGCCACACTGGAGGAAGTGGGCGCCGTGGCGGCCCTGACGCAGTGCCTGGTCCACGAGTTCTCCACCATCCTCGACGCCGGCGGCAGCATTCCCACCATGCCGCCCTGGCACGTCCAGGAAAACAAGTGGCGGGCCGCCCGCTACGGCATGGATGCGATCATCATCCTCGACGCCGAGGGCAACGAGCAGCTCGTCACCGACCACCTGTTGGAGACACTCAACCGGCTCGAACCGATTGCCGCAAAGCTGGGCTGCTCCGATGAGCTGGCCGACGTCGAAAAGATCATCAGCCGCGGTGCGGGGTACCAGCGCCAGCGGCGCGTGGCCGCCGAAAGCGGCGGCAACCTCCAGGCAGTGGTCCTCGACCTCGTGAAGCAGATGCGGAACGGCCCCACCGCGTAACCCGGCCTCCGCTCTCGCCTCCGCGTCACCCAACCTCCGCGGGGCGGGCCCAACTAGGTAGCAGTTGAGGGCGTTCCCAGCTCTCAGAACGCCCTGATCTGCGACCTACTTGGCGCCGACACCGTCGTGACCGGCATGGAGGAGTCCGGCGCGAAGTTGATTCCGCTGGGTTCGATGCCCGCCATCACCAGCTGCGCTCCGAGCGCGGCCACCATCGCGCCGTTGTCCGTGCACAGATCCAGCGGCGGAACGTGCAGCGTGATGCCGGCGGCCGAGCAGCGCTGTTCTGTCAGCTGCCGCAGCCGCGAATTGGCTGCCACTCCCCCGCCCAGCAGCACGTCCGTGATGCCACGCTCCCGGCAGGCCAGGACCGCCTTGGAGGTAATGACGTCCACCACGGCTTCCTGGAATGCTGCTGCGATGTCCGCAACCGGCACGGGATCACCCGCGGCTTCGAACTGCTCCATGCAGCGGGCCACCGCGGTCTTCAGGCCGCTGAAGGACCAGTCGTAGCGGTGCTTGCCGGGCTCTTCCGCGGTGCCCATGTATTTGGGCTGCGTCAGTCCGCGCGGGAACCTGATGGCCTTGGCGTTGCCTTCGCGCGCCAGCCGGTCAATGGCCGGGCCGCCGGGATAGCCGAGGCCGAGGATCCTGGCGACCTTGTCGTACGCCTCGCCGGCGGCGTCGTCGATGGTGGAACCGAGCAGCTCGACGTCGTCCGTGATGCTGCGGATCCGCAAAATCTCGGTGTGCCCGCCGGAAACCAGCAGGGCGCCAAGGTTGTCGGGAAGTATGGGCTTGCCGGGCAGAATGCGCTTGTCCGCGCCGCCGCCGGTGTTGCCGTCCGTTCCGACGCCGGGCCGCGGGTTGAGCAGGCCGACCCCCACATGGGCCACCAGGTGGTTAATGGCGTAGAGCGGCTTGCCGGTGGCGACGGCGAGCGCCTTGGCGGCGCACACGCCAACCATGAGGGCACCCGCCAGCCCCGGTCCGGACGTCACGGCGATGGCGTCGATCTCGTCCAGCGTCACGTCTGCCTCAGCCAGGGCGGCCTGCAGGGCTGGAACGAAGGCGTCCAGGTGGGCGCGCGAGGCAATTTCGGGGATGACCCCGCCAAACCGGACGTGCTCCTCCATGGACGAGGACACCGTGTTGGTCAGGAGTTCTGTGCCGCGGACGATGCCTATGCCCGTTTCGTCGCACGATGACTCAATGCCGAGTACTAGCGGCTGCGTGCGGTTCATTTCTGGTCTGCCTCCGTCGGAGCGGTATCGCCGGCGCGGCCGGCTTCGTCGGTCTGCACAGGCTGGGGTTCGGCGTCATGCACGACGTCCTGGTGGACGATGTCCTGGTGCACGATGTCACGGTGCACAGCGAGCACGTCCTCCAGCTGAAGACGCATGATCAGGGCGTCCACGCCGTCGCGGTAGTACCTTTTCCGCACGTGGATCTGCTCGAACCCGAAGCGGATGTACAGCTGCTGGGCGCGCGGGTTGTCGGCCCGGACCTCCAGCAGGATGTCGGCTGCGCCGCGGCGCCGCGCCTCGGCGATCAGGTCGGTGAGGAGCGCCGTGCCGATGCCCCTGCCCTCATACTCGGGAACCACAGCGATGGTCTGGACGTCGGCGATCGGCTCCACGCACATCAGTCCCGCATAGCCGACGATGCCGTCCGCAGCCTCCGCCACGAAGTACCGGCGGGTTTCCGGCTGCACCAGTTCGTCCCAGAACATCTGCAGCGGCCAAGCATCCACCGGGAAAAGCCGGACTTCCAGCTCGTGGACGGCAGGGATGTCTGCGGGAAGCATGTCCCGGATAGTCACGCCCGAGTCCAGCCGGCGGGGCAGGACGTTCACAGGGCACGCTTCCGAGGGCCGGGGACCTGCGCGTCGGATTCGCGGAGGTAGAGGGGCGTGGAGTCCAGGAGCTCCTCGTCGGCCTCCAGCCTCGCCAGCGCAAACTGGCCCAGATACAGCGCGTCAGGCTGTTCAGTGCTGAAGTCCGGATCCGCGCGGAGGGCCTCGGGGTAGAGCCCGGCGCCCGCGCCGTAGGCCGGGAGGTCGGGGAGGTCCACGGCGAAGCCGACGTGCGGGCCGTCCGTGAGCTTTGGCAACTGGCCTGCGGCCAGGGTGTAGCGCGCCCAGTAGACCTCTTTGCGCCGGGCGTCCGTGGCCACGAGGAACTCGGCCGGCGCATCGGTGGACTCGGCCACTTCGAGGGCGACGGCGTCGAGGCTCATAATGCCGTGCAGCGGGATGTTCCAGACAAAGGCGAGGGTACGCGCCGTCGCAATGCCGGACCGGAGCCCGGTGAATGGACCGGGGCCAACGCCCACAACGATCGCGTCGATGTCGGCCCCGGTCACCCCGGCGTCGGCCAGCAAGCGCTCGATTCCGGGTGCAAGGACCTCAGCGTGGCTCCTCGTGTCCTCAGTGGAGAAGCTGCCCACCACGCCTTCCAGGGCGTCGTCCGACACCAGCGCGGCGCTGGCCACGGCTGAGGTGTCAATGGCAAGAATAAGCATCAGGACATTCCTTCCGCGGCGAGAACGGGCTGTTCCGCCCAGCGCGGCCCGAAGCCGCGGATGATGATGGCGCGTGGTTCGTCGTCGTCCTCGGACTCGAAGTCCAGGGCGCCGTTCCCGGTATGGTGGGCCGCGGCGGCGCCGCCCAGCTGGCGGTGCAGCTCCACCTCGAGCCGGCTCTCGGTCAGGTGCTCCACGCGGTCCCGGCCCCACTCCACCACAGTCACGGCAGAGTCCAGCGTGTTCTCCAGGTCAATGTCGTCGATTTCCGACGCCGATCCCAGCCGGTAGGCGTCCACGTGCACCAGGTCCGGCCCGCCCGGGCGCGGTCCGTCGGGGAGGTTGGGGTGAATGCGCACCAGCACGAACGTCGGGGAGATGATGCCCTCGCGGACGCCCAGCCCCTCACCGAGGCCCTGCGTGAAGGTGGTCTTGCCGGCGCCCAGTTCGCCCGTGAGCACCAGGAGGTCCCCGGCCCGGAGCACCTCTGCCAGGGCCGCGCCGAGCGCGTGGGTCTGGTCCGCCGTCGTGACCGTCAGGTTCTGGACCCACAGCGGAGCGCCGCCGGTTTCCGGGATGCCGCCCGTTTCCGGAACACTCATGGCGCCGGCGTTCCGGTAGCGGTCGGTTCACCTGCGGGCGGTTCGCCGGCCGGCGCTTCGCCGCTGGGTGATTCGTTGATGTAGGTGCGGGGCACGCGGGGGCTGATGCGGGTGACGATCTCGTAGTTGTTGGTGCCGGCAGCGCGGGCCCAGTCGTCAGCTATGGGGCCGCCGTCGGCACCGTCGCCGAAGAGGACGGCCTCTGCTCCGAGGACGCTGTGGCCGCCCCGGGACACGTCCAGCGGGCCGAGGTCAATCACCATCTGGTCCATCGCGATCCGTCCCACCACGGGATAGGTGACGCCCTCCACGCGGACGGGGCCGCCGGTGGCGACGCGGGGAACGCCGTCGGCATAACCGAGCGGAATGAGCCCCAGCGTGCTCTCGCCCGAGGTGCGGTAGTTGAAGCCGTAGGAGACGCCCTGGCCCGAGTGCACGTCCTTGCAGTGGGACACGACGGTGCGCAGGGTCATCGCGGGCCGGAGGCCCAGTTCCGCGGAGTTCTGCCCTTCGAAGGGCGAGAGGCCGTAGATTCCCAGCCCCACGCGGACCAGGTCAAAGTGCGTATCCGGCCTGGACAGCGTGGCCGGGGTGTTGGCCAGGTGGCGGACTTCGGGGTCCACACCGGCGTCCTCGGCGATGGCCAGCACCTCGCGGAACGCGGCGAGCTGGTCATCCGTTTCCGGGCGCTCGGGCTCGTCGGCCACGGCAAGATGGGAGAAGATGCCCACCACGCGCAGCAGCCCCTGGTCCTGGTACTCCACGGCTTCACCCACCAGCCGGTCCCACGCCTCGACGGTGGCACCGTTGCGCCCCAGTCCGGTGTCCACCTTCAGGTGGACGCGCGCCGGCCGTTCCTGTTCCCGGGCGGCAGCCACGATCTGTTCCAGCTCCCAGCCGGAACACCCGATGTCGATACCGGCGGCCACCGCCGCGCCGAAGTTGCTTTCCGGGGTGTGCAGCCAGGCGAGGAGCGGGGCCTCGACGCCCGCCGCGCGCAGCGCCAGCGCTTCGGAGATGTGCGCGACGCCGAGCCAGCTGGCGCCCGCCTCGAGGGCCGCACGCGCCACCGGCACCGCCCCGTGGCCGTAGGCGTCGGCCTTGACGACTGCCATGACCTTGGCCGGCTCGGCGGCCGCGGCGAGCCGGCGCACGTTGTGCCGGATGGCCCCGAGGTCGATCACTGCGGAGCGTTCATGGGCCGTCCGGTTGTAACCGTGGGACGTCCCGGCCGGGCCCGTTACTGCCGGGCGGTCTCCTGTTGCTGCTGGATAAATCACGCTATTGATTCTAGTGCTGGCGCTTCGGGCCGAATAATTGCCGGGCCGGCGGCGTGCCGGGCGCTCAGGCGTCCGAGAGGTGCGCGATGGTGGCGGCCGCGCGCCGCTGTGCCTCAAGAGGAACATCCCTGACGATGTCGGCGAGGAAGGCGTAGCGGCGCAGCCACTGGCTGCCGCGTCGTTCCGGCCGGGCGTTGGCGCGCTTCCACCAGTCGGCGATGTCGCCCCAGCCCGGCGCCGCGAGGGAGCCGCCCACCTCCTGGACCGCCAGCGCGGCACAGAGGTTGGCGAACCGCAGCCGGTCGCCGAGGGGCCACCCTGCCAAACTGCCGACGATGAACGCGGCTCCGAAGCAGTCCCCGGCACCGGTCGGATCATAGGCGGCCACGGGCAGGGAAGGCACCCACTCCTCCTCGCCGGTTTCCGAATCCACGGCCACGGCCCCCTGCGCCCCCAGGGTCACCACCGCCACCGGCACCCGGTCCGCCAGGGAGTACAGCGCCGCCCAGGGATCGTCCTTGCCGGTGAAGGCCATGGCCTCGCGCTGGTTGGGCATGAAGGCGTGGAAGTGCTTCAGGTTCGCCAGCCGCGCGTGGGCCCACTCGCCGGTGGGGTCCCAGCCGACGTCGCCGAACAGCTTCACGCCCTCCTTGTGCGCCGCGAGCGCCCATGGCTCCAGTTCATGCCCGAGGTCCGCCACTGCTGCCAGCGCGCGGGGCGGATTCCCGATCAGTTCGGAGGAGGTCACCGGCGCCGGGTGCCCGTGCGTGACCATCGAGCGGTCGTGGTTCACGCTGAGGGATACGGTCACCGGCGAGTGCCAGCCCGGGACCCGGCGGGACAGGGACAGGTCCACATGCTCCTGCCGGTCCAGGATTTTCCAGTTGTAGTCGCCGTAGCCGTCGTCGCCGAAGGCCGCCGCCAGTCCGGTCCGCAAGCCAAGGCGCGCAGCTGCGATGGCCTGGTTGGCCACGCCACCGGGGCAGCTGCCCATCCCTTCGCTCCAGATTTCTGTTCCGGGCTCGGGCGCATGCGGCAGGCCGGTGAAGATGATGTCCTGAAAAACGGTCCCGGCCAGCAGCAGGTCGAACTCGCCGGCCGCCTGGGTACGGACGGCCGAGAGCGGGTCGAAACGGCGTGCGGGATTCGCCTCCATGTTCGGCACATTACGCCGTGTACCTTGGCGTTGAAACCCCGCGATGTGGGGGTTGGGACGGGACGGCGGGACTGCGCCGCCGCAGTTCAGGCCATGTTGTCGGCTGCTGCGCATAGACTCCTGCCATGCGGCTCATGATCGCCGGCGGCGGCGGATTCCGGGTTCCCCTCGTTTACGGTGCCTTGTGTTCCGGGCCCTATTCGGGCCTGGTCAGCGAGGTGGTGCTGTTCGACGTCGACGGCGGCCGGCTGGCTGCCATCGAGGCTGTGCTTCGGTCCATGTCTTCGGACGTGAGGGGCGCTCGGGACGGAAGTTCCGCCGTCGGACGTTCATGGCTTCCGCCCGCGGTGACGTCCACGACCTCCCTCCCCCACGCCCTCAACGGGACGGACATGGTGTTCGCCGCCGTCCGCCCGGGCGGCACGGCCGGGCGTGTTGCCGACGAACGTGTGGCCCAGGACCTCGGGCTGCTGGGCCAGGAAACCACCGGCGCGGGCGGTATCTCCTACGCGCTGCGGTCCATCCCTGCCATGCTGGAGCTGGCCGCCGGCATGCGCTCGCACTGCCCGGACGCCTGGCTGATCAACTTCACCAACCCCGCCGGGATGGTCACCGAGGCGCTGGTTCCCGTGCTGGGCCGGAAGGTGATCGGCATCTGCGATTCCGCCAGCGCCCTGGTACACCGCGCCGCCCGGGCGGCCGGGGTGCCGCTGCCAGCGGGAAGGCTCGACGGCGTGGGCTACTACGGGCTGAACCATCTTGGCTGGCTGTACCGGCTGGAGAGCGGCGGGCGGGATGTCCTCCCCGGCCTGCTGGCCGACGCGGAGGCCCTCGCCGGCTTCGAGGAGGGCAGTCTGTTTCCGCAGCCGTTCCTGCGCGATCTGGGACTCCTGCCGAACGAGTACCTGTTTTACTACTACGAGACTGCGCGCGCGGCCGCGGGCATGCGTGCCATGGCCAGGACCCGCGGCGAATCAATCCACGGTCAGCAGGCGGAGCTGTATCCGCGGCTGGCCACGGCAGGCGACGAAGCGTACGGCTTGTGGGAGGCCGCGAGGCGGTCCCGCGAGGAAGGGTATCTGGCCGAGGCCAGGTCCGGCGGCGAGGCGCGGCACCCCGAGGACCTTGCCGGCGGCGGCTACGAGCAGGTGGCGCTGGCGGTGATGCGGGCGCTGGCTGGGGGTCCCGGCGTCGACGGGGCGGGGGTGGCCAGCGCCGCGGAGCTGATCCTCAACACACCGAACTCCGCTGGACAGTCCCCCGCCTTGGCGGGCGGCTCCCAAGCCGCGATTCCCGGTTTGCCGGCGGACGCCGTCGTCGAAATTCCCTGCACGGTCACGCCGGAGGGGGCACTGCCCATTCCGCAGGCTCGGCCCGCCCCACCGCAACTCAGCCTGCTGCAGCAGGTCAAGAAAGTGGAGCTGCTCGCTGTCCGTGCGGCTTCTACTGGCGACCGCGAAGCAGCGCTGGAAGCCTTCGCCGAACACCCGCTGGTCGGTTCGGCGGCGCTGGCCAACGCGCTGCTCACCGGCTACGAAGGCGCGTTTCCGGAGTTGCCGCAGTTGTGGCGGCGCTGAGGCGCATGGGTGGCCCCCTGTGGGCCGCGGCAGAGCCCCTGAGCGGTTTTAGCAGGAGCGTGCCACATCCGCTGCCCGCCCTGGTTGGCGTGGGAAACGCCACGTCTGGAGCAACTGAACCCCCACCGTTGCCGGGACGGTTCAGGAGTAGTGTTTTATCCGATGCAGTTCCAGCAGTACGGAGAGGAGGGGAGGCTCGTGTCTGTGATCAAACGTGTGGCCCTCCTGTCGCTGCACACCTCCCCCATGGAACAGCCCGGTTCAGGGGATGCGGGCGGCATGAACGTCTACATCCGCGGCCTCGCCTCCGCCCTGGCCGAAACCGGCATCGAAGTGGAAATCTTCACCCGCTCCACCGCCACCGGCCAGCCCGCCGTCGAGCACCCCGACCCCGGCGTCTGCGTCCACAACGTCCTCGCCGGGCCGCCCCGCAAACTTCCCAAGGAAGAACTCCCCGAACTGCTGCACAGCATGGTGGCCGAAATCGAACGCATCCGCGCCCGGCAGCCCCACGGCCGCTACGACCTCATCCACTCCCACTACTGGGTCTCCGGCGTCGCCGGCCTCGAACTCTCGGGCCTCTGGAACGTCCCCCTCGTGCACACCATGCACACCATGGCCAAAGTCAAGAACCTCCTCCTGACCTCCGGCGAACAACCCGAACCCCGCCGCCGCGAAGACGGCGAACACCGCATCGTGGACGGCTCCACCCGCCTGATCGCCAACACCACCGCCGAAGCCGCCGAACTCGTCTCCCACTACGGCGCCGACTTCGACCACATCGACGTAGCACCGCCCGGCGTCGACCTGGCCGTCTACACCCCCGCGTTCCGCACCCGAGCGCGGACTGAACACGGCATCAGCCCCGGCACCTTCCACCTGCTCTTCGCCGGCCGGATCCAACGCCTCAAAGGCCCGCAGATCCTGCTCAAGGCCGCTGCTCTCCTCCGCCAACGCCGCCCCGACATCGACCTCAAACTGACCATCCTTGGTGCGCTCAGCGGCGCCAAGGATTTCAACCTCAAAACCCTCATCAGCTCCGCCGGGCTGGACGACGCCGTCACCCACCACCCGCCGGTCGGCGCACCGGAACTGGCCACCTGGTACCGCTCGGCCGACGTCGTCGTCATGCCCTCCTACAGTGAGTCCTTCGGCCTCGTGGCACTGGAAGCCCAGGCCTGCGGCACCCCCGTGGTCGCCACCCGCGTCGGCGGACTCGCCCGCGCGGTCAGCCACGGCCGCACCGGACTTCTGGTGGACGGCCACCGGGCATCAGACTGGGCTGACGCCCTTGAAGCCCTCCACGACGACCCCGCCACCCGCCACCACATGGGCGCCGCCGCTGCCATCCACGCGGCAAACTCCGGCTGGCAACGCACCGCCGCCATCACCCTCGACAGCTACCACGCCGCCGTCGACGAATATGCCTCCAGCCATCCCATGGCCGCCATCTACGGGTCACGGCTCACCGGGTAAACACCTTCGGAAAGGACGACGATGTCTAACAGCACTCCCCTGAGCGATACCGGCCAGAGCAGCACTCCCCTGAGCGACCTGGACATTGCCCGCAGGGCAGTGCTCCGGCCGATCGAGGAAATCGCCGCGGCCGCCGGCATCGACGCAGGGGCTGTGGAGCTGTATGGCCGCTTTAAAGCCAAAATCGACCCCGCGAAGCTGTCAGCGCCGGCGCCCGCCGGAAAAGTGGTCCTGGTTTCGGCGATGTCGCCAACGCCCGCCGGGGAAGGAAAATCGACAACGACGGTGGGACTTGCGGATTCATTGGCGCGGGCGGGCCACAAGGTGATGGTCGCACTGCGGGAGCCCTCGCTCGGGCCGATCCTCGGCATGAAGGGCGGGGCCACGGGCGGCGGGCTGTCCCAGGTGCTGCCCATGGACGAGATCAACTTGCACTTCACCGGCGACTTCCATGCCGTCACGTCCGCCAACAATGCCCTCATGGCCCTCGTGGACAACCACATCTACCAGGGCAACGAACTAAACATCGATCCGCGCCGGATGACGTTCAAGCGGGTCCTGGACATGAACGACCGTTCCCTTCGCGAGGTGGTCATTGGTCTCGGCGGGCCTTCACAGGGTGTACCCCGCCAGGACGGCTTCGACATCACGGTCGCATCCGAAATCATGGCGGTCTTTTGCCTGGCCACCGACGTGGCCGATCTCCGGGACCGGCTGGGCCGCATCACCTTCGGCTACACCTATGACCGGACGCCGGTCACCGTGGCGGACCTGGGCGTGCAGGGCGCGCTGACGCTGCTGCTGAAGGACGCGATCAAGCCGAACCTCGTCCAGACCATCGCGGGCACTCCCGCACTGGTCCATGGCGGGCCGTTCGCGAACATTGCCCACGGCTGCAACTCGCTGATCGCCACGCAGACCGCCCGCCGGCTTGCCGACATCGTAGTGACGGAGGCGGGGTTCGGGGCCGACCTCGGCGCGGAAAAATTCATGGACATCAAGGCGCGCATCGCTGATGTGGCGCCGGCCGCCGTCGTGGTGGTGGCGACCGTTCGCGCACTCAAGATGCAAGGCGGGGTTCACAAGGACCGGCTGAAGGAGCCGAATGTCGAGGCCTTGGCCGCGGGCGTGGTGAACTTGCGCCGGCATGTCCGGAATGTGGAGCGGTTCGGCGTGACGCCGGTGGTGGCGATCAACAAATTCCCCGCGGATACCTTGGAGGAGCTTAACTGGATGCTCGGCTGGTGCGCCGGCGAGGGCATTCAGGCCGCGGTGGCTGACATCTGGGGAAAGGGCGGGGGCGGCGACGGCGGCGATGAGTTGGCTGCCAAGGTTGCCGCTGCGGTGAGCGGACCGTCGTCGTTCCGGCATCTCTACCCGCTGGACATGTCTGTGGAGGACAAGATCCGCACCATCGTCCAGGAAATCTACGGCGCCGACGGCGTGGACTTTTCCGTGCCCGCACTGCGCCGGCTGGCAGACATCGAGAAAAATGGCTGGTCCGGGCTGCCAGTCTGCATGGCAAAGACGCAATACTCATTCACGGACGACGCCTCCCGGCTAGGGGCTCCCAAGGGCTTCACAATCCATGTCCGCGACCTCATCCCCAAGACCGGCGCCGGCTTCATCGTGGCCCTGACCGGAGCGGTGATGACCATGCCCGGCCTTCCGGCCGTTCCCGCAGCAATGCGCATGGACGTGGACGATGACGGCAACCCCATCGGCCTCTTCTAGCCCCCCAACCCTTCCTCACCTTTCGCCGCTTCAAACCCATCCCTTCCTCACCTTTCGTCGCTTCAGACCGATCCCTTCCTCACCTTTCGCCGCCCCAAACCCGGCAGGTTCTAGGGGTCGTTGCAACACCTGAGTGATTGGTGGTGTTGTGGGACGTTTTGGTCGGCCTGAGGTGTTG
>NZ_JBQCMF010000002.1:0-156573 GCF_051965295.1 Arthrobacter sp. SAFR-023
GGATCATCGTTCGACTTGCATGTGTTAAGCACGCCGCCAGCGTTCATCCTGAGCCAGGATCAAACTCTCCGTTGAAGAAAAACAGACACAACCAGGAACCACGGAAATAACGCGGAACCAGGCTGCACAAAATTTGAAACCAGCTAAAAACACCAGACCACACCACGGGGGTGGGCAGTCCGGCACAATCAACCAATTCATAAAAAATCGGTATCAACAAACTTGGCACACTATTGAGTTCTCAAACAACAGACACATTCGAATACTTACGAAACAATCCGGAAAATTCTCGGGAATTTGTGTTTCGCATTTCTTCGCTGCGATGTTTAGAGCTTATTTCATTCAATTTCACTTTGCAAATCCGGGTCATTCACCCGGCATTCACCCAGTGGAATGAATCCGCCCAGCACTAAAGGAAGCTTTTCTTCATTCATGCTTTGGAGTTGAAGAATTGCTTCTCAGTGAAGGGGGTTTGTCACCGCTCAGCGGCGGCGACTCAGAAGACATTACACGCTCCCCCGCGGCCGTGCAAATCGGCTGCGGAGGAGCGTGCATTTGGTCGGTTCCGGTGCTAGGCGCCGGCCACCTGAACCGTGGCCAGGTTTTTCTTGCCGCGGCGGAGCAGCAGGTACTTGCCGTGCAGCAGCTGGGACGGGGAGATCACCGCGTCCGGGTCCGTGACCTTGGCGTTGTTCACATATGCGCCGCCCTCGCCGACGACCCGGCGCGCCGCGGACTTGCTGTCCGACAGCCCCGAAGCCACCAGCAGGTCGATGATGCCCAGGCCCGATCCGTCCACGGAAGCTGACGGCAGTTCGGCCGTCGCCGCGGCCAGCGTCTGCTCATCGAGCACCGACAGATCGCCGTTTCCGAACACAGCGGCAGAAGCGGCAATGACCTTTTCCGTGGCTTCGGCTCCGTGAACGAGGGCCGTCACTTCGTAAGCGAGCTTCCGCTGGCCTTCGCGGGCGAAGGGACGCTCGGCGACAGACACCGCCACTTCCTCGATCTCGGCCCGGGTCAGGAAAGTAAACACCTTCAGCCGGTCCACCACGTCCGCATCAGCGGTGTTCAGCCAGAACTGGTAGAAGGTGTAGGGGCTAACCATGGCAGAGTCCAGCCAGATGGCGTTGCCCTCGCTCTTGCCGAACTTGGTGCCGTCCGAGTTGGTGATGAGCGGAGTGCCCAGAGCATGAACCGTCTTGCCCTCAACTTTGCGGATCAGTTCGGTGCCGCTGGTGAGGTTGCCCCACTGGTCCGATCCGCCGGTCTGCAGCACGCAGCCGTAGTCGCGGTAGAGCTCGAGGTAATCCATACCCTGAAGGATTTGGTAGCTGAACTCCGTGTAGCTGATGCCTTCCTCGGAGCTGAGGCGTGAAGCCACGGCGTCCTTGCGCAACATGGTGCCCACGCGGAAGTGCTTGCCGACCTCGCGGAGGAAGTCGATCGCGCTCAGCGGCGCGGTCCAGTCGAGGTTGTTGACCATCCGGGCAGCGTTGGCGCCATCGAAGCTGAGGAAACGGCGGACCTGGGCTTGGAGGTAGCCGACCCACTCGGAAACGGTGTCCTTGGTGTTCAAGGTTCGCTCCGCCGTAGGACGCGGATCGCCGATCAGCCCGGTGGAGCCGCCCACGAGGCCCAGCGGCTTGTGGCCGGCCAGCTGAAGCCGCCGCATGAGGAGGAGCTGGACCAGGTTGCCCAGGTGCAGGCTCGGCGCCGTGGGATCGAATCCGCAGTAATAAGTGACCGGTTCCCCGGCGAGGAGCTTCTCCAGTTCCACCTCGTCGGTGGATACGTGGACGAGGCCGCGCCATTTGAGCTCCTGCCAGATATTGGCAAAGCTGGGGTCGTTCTGCTGGGATTCGAGGTCGTTTAGTTGTGACACGCCTTCTAAGTTAGCAGGATCAGCGGCCCCCGGACCCTCGTGAAGGGCTGGAGACAGGCCTGGCCGCGAACGGCCGGCCTGCCCGGGAACATTAACGCTCGATGCCCGCCGGAACGTCCGCGGCTGCGATGAGCCGAAGCCGCTGCGTGGGGCGGGTCATGGCGACGTACAAATCGCCGACCCTGCCGTGCTCGTGGTTCAGCATGGCACTGGGTTCAAGGACCACGACGCCGTCAAACTCAAGTCCCTTGGCTTCGCGCGGGCTGATGACCACCACGTCCTGTTCGTAACTGCCGGCGCCCGTGCCGAGCCGGGAGCCATACTTCGCGCGCAGCGCGGCGGTGGCCTCCCGCAGCAGGTCGCCGTCGGCAATCACGGCGAGCAGTCCGCCGTCGAGCGCTTGGAGCTCCTCGGGAAGGACCTCCACCAGCCGGTTCACGAGGCCCGGCTTGTCCACGCGGTCGATAATTGGCGACCAGCGGCCTTCCCGAACGGCCTTCGGGGCGGAGACCACCAGGCCGGCGGCGTTGGCCATGCGTGCCGCAGCTTCGGCGATCTGCGACGGCGTCCGGTAGTTGACCGTGAGCTCCTCCAGCTGCCAGCGGTCGCCGAACATCGGTGCGAGGGCCCCCTGCCAGGACTTCGCGCCGGCCACGGAACTGGTCTGCGCAATATCCCCCACGATCGTGAAGGACTTGAGCGGGCAGCGGCGGACCAGGAGCCGCCACTGCATCGGTGACAGTTCCTGCGCCTCGTCGACGACGATGTGGCCGAAGGCCCAGGTGCGGTCGCTGGTGGCGCGCTCGGCGGCCGTCAGGCGGGCCTCGCGCTCCTCGTTTTGCTCAACGAGTTCCTCGGCCGACATCAGGACATCGACGCCGGCGGACTCCATGTTGACCAGGGTCTGCCGGGCGTTGGCCAGGGCGCGGGCACGGTCCTGCTCCTGCTGGGCGAGGCCGCGGCCTGCAGCAGGATCCAGTTCACCGAGCAGTTCAGCTGCTTCGTCGAGCAGGGGGACGTCCGCCTCGGTCCAGGGCGCATCCGGAGCCCGCAGCAGGAGCTCGCGTTCCCTGGCGGTCAGCCCGGGGGTGCAGGCTTCAAGGACCGCGGGCTTGCTGAGAAGTTCGCCTACGAGCTTTTCGGGCGTCATCGGCATCCAGCACAGGTTCAGTGCGACGCGCACATCGCGCGATGTCCGGACGTCCTCGGCAAGGTAGGAACGGTCGGCGTTGTTGCCGATGTTGCCCGCTTCGACGAGCTCGGTCATCTGCTCGGTCAGCTCGCGGAGCAGGATCTTGACGAACGTAACGCGGGCCTCGTTGTGCGGCTTGCCGGTGGAGCGTGCGCGTTCGCGGGCACGGCGGACCTGCCGGGGCGTGAGGGTCAGCTTGCGGCCGTCCACTTCCAGGATCCGGTTTTCCGCCGGAATGCGCTGCCGGTTGGCCACGGCATTGGCGATGACCTCGGCCATCTCCAGCCGGCCCTTGATGGCGGCAACATCGGCCTCCTGCTCCGGCACGGCGTTGATGCCGGGCATGAGCCTGCCGAGGCTGGCCATGACCACGCCGGTTTCACCCAGCGACGGCAGCACGCGTTCGATGTATTTCATGAACGACGACGACGGGCCCACCAGCAGCACGCCGGCGGACTTGAGCCTGTCGCGGTGGGTGTAGAGCAGATAGGCGGCGCGGTGCAGGGCCACGGCGGTTTTTCCGGTGCCCGGGCCGCCCTGCACCACGAGCGCGCCGGAGATGGAGGACCGAATGATGCGGTCCTGCTCGGACTGGATGGTGCCCACGATGTCCGACATCCGGCCGGTGCGCTTGGAGTTCAGGGCTGCCAGCAAGGCGCCCTCGCCCTGCAGCGAGTCGGCGTCCGAGAGCATGTCGGCGTCCAGGACGTCGTCCTCGATGGCCTTGACCTCACGGCCCTGCAGGATCAGATGCCGGCGCCGGCGCACTCCCTGCCGGTCAAATGCTGTGGCCTGGTAGAAGTGGCCGGCCTCCGGCGCGCGCCAGTCGACCATGAGCCGGACGAGGTCCTCGGTGGTGAGCCCGATGCGGCCGATGTACTGTGCCTCGCCGGAGTCCAGGTCCAGCCGGCCGAACACCAGACGGTCGTCGACGGCGTCGAGCTGGGCGAGGCGGTCCTCGTACAGGGCCGCGAAGGCATCGCGTTCGGAGACGTTCTGCATGGTGCCGATTGCTCCCGCGCGGCGCACCTGGGCCAGCTGGGCGCGCTTTTCCGCACGCAGTTCATCAAGCCGTGTGTACAGGCCGGCTACATAGTCCCGTTCGTGGGCCAAATCGGCGTCGTGCATCGTTCCCCTATCGCAAAAGACAGACCGTCCATTCTATAACCTTTTCGGCGTGCGTGGCGGCTGTTGAGCTGCAAACAGCAGGTTATCTGACGGCGCGGCTCCGCCGCTCGCCGGCAAGACGGCTGGTCAGAGGCGCAGCAGCGACCGCACGCGGTGCCCGGACAGGGCGGCGCGGCCACGCAGCTCGCCGAGTTCCATCACCACGCCCACGCCCGAGACGTGGACCCCGCAGCGCTCAAACAGGCGGGCGGCTGCCCCGAGGGTGCCGCCCGTGGCGAGGACGTCGTCGAGGATCAGCACCCGACTGCCGCGGGCCAGGTCAGTGGTGTGGAGTTCCAGCGTGGCGTTGCCGTATTCCAGGGCGTAGTCCTCGGAGTAAACCTCGCGCGGCAGCTTCCCGGCCTTGCGCACTGTCACCACGCCGGTGCCGGTGGCGTAGGCCGCGGCGGCGGCGAGCAGGAAGCCCCGTGCCTCGACGCCGGCCACAGCATCGAACTGCCCCTTGAACGGTTCCACGAGCGCGTCGACTACGGCCCGGAACGCGGGACCGTCGGCGAAGACGGGGGTCAGGTCCTTGAAGGTGATTCCGGGTTTGGGGTAGTCCGGAACGGTCGCGCAGAGGCTGGTAATGAGTTCGTCCACGGGGACGGGCCTGGGGGCGGGTGCTTGTTCGCTGTGGTTCACCCGTCCAGCCTACGCCCGCGGCGGACGCGCCTTTGCCGCCTTGTAACGGGACACGGTGGGGTCGCCGGTGAGCCAGAACCGCCATGGATAATCGTGCGTGCCGCCATGACCGGCGACGCCGACCCGCGGGCCAGTGCTGACGTGGGCGGCGGGTGCGGGCGGCAGCACCAGGCCAAACGGTGGACCCAGGGCGTCCCTGCCGCTGTCCTCGGTGGTCAGCCCGAGTGCTGTGGCCAGCCGGGCGGGTCCGCTGGCCAGGTCCTTGGCGGCTTTCGACGTCGGGCGCCGGGCGAGGGCCAGTTCCCGGCCCTCCACGATCTCACCCGCGCGCAGGAGGACGGCGGAGGCGTGGCCGGCCGGGCCGCAAACGATGTTGGCGCAGTAGTGCATGCCGTACGTGAAGTAGACGTAGAGGTGCCCGGCCGGGCCGAACATGGGGGCGTTCCTGCGAGTGGGGCCGCGGTAGGTGTGGGAGCCGGGATCAGGGTGCAGGGAATCCACAGGACCCATGTAGGCCTCGAGTTCCGTGATCCGTACGGCGACGGAACCTTCGTCGCTGTGGTGCGTCAGGACGGCTCCCAGGAGCAGCGGGGCTATTTCGCGGGCATCGCCGGACAGGAACTGCCGCACAGGGCCGCTGATGGTCATGCCCCGACTTTACCGAAGCGACTGTTGTCCGGCCTGATGCTTTGCGAAGCCTCCCACGGCCATGTCCGATTTCCGCTAGCAGGCCCCTCTGGGGACTGGCAGGATGGAGTCATGGACTTCTGGCAGCGCTACCGCGCCATCGATGCGCGGGACACCCGTTTCGACGGGCAGTTCTTTACGGCGGTGCGGACCACGGGCATCTACTGCCGGCCGTCGTGCCCGGCGAGGACGCCCAAGGCGGAGAACGTCACCTTCTATGAGACGTCCGCCGCCGCCCACGACGCCGGCTACCGTGCGTGCAAGCGCTGCCTGCCTGAGGCAGTGCCGGGCACACCGGCCTGGAACGTCCGCTCGGACATTGCCGGCCGGGCCATGCGGCTGATCAATGACGGCGTGATCAACCGCGACGGCGTTGAGGGGCTCGCCTCACGGTTGGGCTATTCGTCCCGGCAGCTGAACCGGATCCTCAGCCATGAACTCGGCGCCGGTCCCCTGTCCCTGGCCCGGGCCAGCAGGGCCCAGACCGCGCGCACGCTGCTGGTGTCCACCACGATGAAGCTCGCCGATGTCGCCTTCGCAGCGGGTTTCAGCAGCGTCCGCCAGTTCAACGAGACCGTGGCCGAGGTGTTCGACATGACGCCGACCGCGCTGCGCAGCACCGCCCGGCACCATACGTCAGCCCCGGCGAGCACCTCACTCACGCTTGCGCTCCCCTACCGCGAACCGTTCGACCCGGGCGTATTTAGCTTCCTCGCCGTCCGTGCGATTCCGGGGATAGAGGCCGGAACCGCCACGTCCTATGCCCGGACACTGCGGCTTCCGCACGGTGACGCGCGGTTCAGCGTCGAATACACGGGCGTCGAATACTCCGGTACAGGGAACGGGTTCAGAGAGGGCGGAACTGCAAAGTACGACGGCGGGCCGCATGGGCGGCAGCTGGTGCTCACCATCGGCGCGGTGGACCTCCGGGATCTGCCGGCCCTGCTGAGCAGGGTGCGCCGGCTTTTTGACCTCGACGCCGATCCCGTCGCCATTGACAGCGCGCTCGGTACCGATCCCCGGCTTTCGGCGTCCGTGGCGGCAGCGCCGGGGATCCGCCTGCCGGGCGCCCTCGATCCGCAGGAACTGCTCATCCGGGCGATGGTGGGGCAGCAGATCACGGTGGCGGCCGCCCGCACAGCCCTCACGCAGCTGGCCGCGGCCGGCAGTCCCAGCGCGGCGCCGGGCGACGGGCTGGCCCGGCTGTTCCCGTCGCCGGCGCAGATCGCCGAGGCCGGCGCGGAACTGCTGCGCGGCCCGCGGCGCAGGATAGAGTCGTTGCTGGCCGTTGCCACGGCCCTGGCCGAAAACACGCTGGACCTCGGCTACGGGGACGACCTGCCGAGTCTCTCGGCCAAGCTGCTGCCGCAGCCGGGCGTCGGGCCGTGGACCGTGGGATACGTGGCCATGAGGGTTATCGGCGCGCCGGACATCTTCCTCGCCAACGACGCCGCCGTACGCAACGGCATCCGGGCGCTGTCCGCCGGCGCCAGCCCTATAACCGGTGCCAGCCCGATAACCGGCACGCCCGGAAGTGGTGCCTGGCCGTCGTCGGACTTCCGCGAAGTGAGCCCCTGGCGTTCGTACGCCACCATGCACCTCTGGCGCGCGGCTGCGGCTGCCTCCAGAACTGCTGTATCCCGAACTCCCGCCGCCCGCAGGGGCGCAATCAACGAAAGCGACAGCGCAATGAAAATGACAGTGCGATGAAAGCCCAGCTGCTCACCATGACAACGCCGGACGGGCCGTTCACCATCATCGCCCGCGACGGCGTGGTGCTCGCGTCAGGCTGGACGGCCGACCCCCAGGACCTGACGGGCCAGATCCATCCGCAGCTGCTGCCGGACGTCTACGAGGCAGTGGAGCAGCTCGGGCCGATTTCGGCCGCCGTGGAGGCCTTCTACGCGGGCGATCCGGCTCCTGCCATGAACGTGCCCGTCCTGCAGAAATCGGGCCCGTTCCGTGCGCATGCCTGGGACGTGCTCCGCACCGTCAGCCCGGGGGCGCCGGTTACGTACACCGAATACGCGGTGCTGTCAGGCAATGCCAAGGCAGTCCGGGCCGCCGCCAGCGCCTGTGCCTTCAACGCGGCGGCGCTGTTCGTTCCGTGCCACCGCGTGGTCCGCACGGACGGCACGATGGGCGGGTTCCGCTGGGGGCTAAAGATCAAGGAAAGCCTGCTGGCCCGCGAAAAGCAGGGACTCGCCGCGGGCTGAACCAGCCGGCCGGCCCGCCGCTGCCCCTCGGACTCGGTCGCTATTTCGCCGGAACCCCGGAAGGCCACGGCAGCAGTTCCGGCAGGTCCACGCCGTCGGCCGCGGCTGAAGCGCGCAGGCTGCCCAGCGACGGCTCCCGCCCGGCGAGCCAGGCGGCGATGTCGGTGACCATGCCGCTGATGACCGTAGAGCGGCCGCCGGTCCCGAGCGTCACCGGCTGCATGCCAAGCGGCTGCAGCACCAGCTTCTGCTCCTCCGGCACGCGTGCGGCCAGGAAGGTGAACAGGTGCTCGCAGAACGGCCGGCTCCACGTTTCCGGGCCGC
Source organism: Arthrobacter sp. SAFR-023 (assembly GCF_051965295.1). Lineage (NCBI taxonomy): Bacteria > Bacillati > Actinomycetota > Actinomycetes > Micrococcales > Micrococcaceae > Arthrobacter > Arthrobacter sp. SAFR-023. The sequence continues at coordinate 8,117 of NZ_JBQCMF010000002.1, forward strand.
TGCCGGTGTTGAGGTCGGAGGCGTGGATTACGAGCTCGCGCCACAGCGCCAGGCCGCCGTCCAGCACCACTCCCCCGCGGTAGGAAATGGGTGCGCGCCAGCCGCCGGCACCGGCCGCACCAGCGTTCCCGGCATCCGTATCCGTATCGAGCGAGTCGAAGGCGTGCAGCACCCGCCCCAGCGCTGCGTCCAGGTCCTCTCGGTGCTGGGCCAAGGAGTGCCCGGCGCTCATTTCGATGGCCTTCGTGCGGCCGTCATAGCCGCCGTCGTACAGTTCCACCGTTTCGCCGCGCGCGGCGTATTCGAGCTGCCGCGCCATCGCGTTGGAGATGCCCGCTATGTGGGCGAGGACGTGCCCGCGGGTCCAGTCCGGAAGGGCCGAGGCAGCCGGGACGTCAGCTTCGGTGAGTTTCCCGGCCAGGGAGGAGACGGCGTCGGCCGCCTTGTGGAGTTCGGCGAGCAAAGTGTCAGGTGTGATCGCGGTCATGGACCCACCTTAAACGCAATGGGTCTCGACAAGCTCGACCACCGGTGGTCGAGCTTGTCGAGACCCAAGTCCAGTACTCGATCTACTACCCCGCGTACTCGCGGACGCCGTTAAGCTCGCCTTCCAGCGCGGCCAGTTGGCGTTCGACGGCGGCCGGTGCCGTACCGCCCTGCGAGTTCCGGCTGCTGAGGGAGCCCTCCGTGCTCAGGACGCTGCGGACCTCCGGAGTGAGGTGCTCCGAAATGGCGGCGTACTCCTCGTCCGTCAGGTCCCACAGCTCCACATTGCGGCTTTCGGCCTGCTTCACGGCCGCGCCGGACAGTTCGTGCGCCTCGCGGAACGGCACGCCCTGGCGGACCAGCCACTCGGCGATGTCCGTGGCCAGCGCGAAGCCCTGCGGAGCCAGCGACTCCATCCGGTCGGCATTGAACTTCAGCGTGGCGATCATGCCAGAAACGGCCGGCAGCAGCAGCTCCAGCGTGTCGGCGGCGTCGAATACCGGTTCCTTGTCCTCCTGCAGGTCGCGGTTGTACGCGAGCGGCAGGCCCTTCAGCGTGGCCAGCAGGCCGGTAAGGTTGCCGATCAGCCGGCCGGCCTTGCCGCGGGCCAGCTCTGCCACGTCCGGGTTCTTCTTCTGCGGCATGATCGACGATCCCGTGGAGTAGGAATCGTGCAGTGTGACGAAGGAGAACTCTTTGGTGGCCCAGAAGATGACCTCCTCTGAGATCCGGGACAGGTCGACGCCGATCATCGCGGCCACCCAGCCGAACTCGGCAAAGACATCGCGGGACGCGGTGCCGTCGATCGAGTTGTGGACGGCGGAGAAGAAGCCCAGGTCCGCGGCCACGGCCTCGGGGTCGAGGCCCAGCGAGGAGCCGGCGAGGGCGCCGGAGCCGTACGGCGAAACGCCGGCGCGCTTGTCCCAGTCCTGGAGCCGCTGCACATCGCGCAGCAGCGCCCAGGCATGGGCCAGCAGGTGGTGGCTGAGCAGGACCGGCTGGGCGTGCTGCAGGTGGGTGCGGCCGGGCATCGCCACGCCGTGGTGGGCCTTGGCCTGCTCCACCAGCGCATCGATGGTGGCCAGCACGCCGCGGGCGATGATCCGGGCGTGGTCACGCAGGAACATGCGGCCCAGCGTGGCCACCTGGTCGTTGCGCGAACGCCCCGCCCGCAGCTTGCCGCCCAGCTGGGTTCCGGCGCGCTCGATCAGGCCGCGCTCCAGCGAACCGTGCACGTCCTCATCCGATTCCGCCGGCACATAGGCACCCGAGGCGACGTCCGCGTCCAGCTGGTCCAGGGCGGCCAGCATGCCTTCGAGCTCCGCATCATCCAGCAGCCCGGCCTTGTGGAGCACGCGGGCGTGCGCCTTGGAGCCTGCGATGTCATAGCGGGCCAGGCGCCAGTCGAAGTGCGTCGACTTGCTCAGCGCCGCGAGGGCATCGGCGGGGCCGCCGGCGAACCGGCCGCCCCAGAGCGCACCCGTGTTGGTTGAGCCTGTCGAGCCCTGGGTCTCGACAGGCTCGACCACCGGATTCTGTCCGAGGGTCGAGTTCTCCTCAGCCACCGGGGCTACTTTCCTGCGACGCGGATGTCGCGGCCGGACGCAACCTTGGCGGACATGCCCCACAGCTCGATGAAGCCGCGCGCCATGGACTGGTCGAACGTGTCGCCGGTGTCGTAGGTGGCGAGGTCGAAGTCGTACAGCGATGTCTCGGAGCGGCGTCCGTTCACGATCGCCTGGCCGCCGTGCAGCACCATGCGGATATCGCCGGAGACGTACTTCTGGGTGTCGTCAATGAAGGCATCCAGGGAGCGCTTCAGCGGGGAGAACCACTGGCCGTCATAGACCAGTTCGGCCCAGCGCTGGCCGACCGTGGCCTTGAAGCGGGCCTGCTCGCGCTCGATGGTGATGTCCTCGAGGTGCTTGTGCGCGGTGATCAGCGCCATGGCACCCGGGGCTTCGTAGATTTCGCGGGACTTGATGCCGACGAGGCGGTCCTCGACGACGTCAATGCGGCCCACGCCCTGGGCGCCGGCGCGGCGGTTCAGTTCCTTGATGGCCTGCAGCGGTGTGACCTTGACGCCGTCGATCGCTACGGGAACGCCGGCTTCGAAGGAGATGGTGACCTCGTCCGGTGCCGGCGGGAATTCCGGGGTGGCGGTGTAGTCGTAGATGTCCTTGGTGGGGGCGTTCCAGATGTCCTCGAGGTAGCCGGTTTCGACGGCGCGTCCCCAGACGTTCTGGTCGATCGAGTACGGGTTCTTCTTGGTGGTCTCGATCGGCAGGCCCTTCTCCTCGGCGAAGGCGATGGCCTTGTCGCGGGTGAGGGCGAGGTCGCGGACGGGCGCGATGCACTTCAGGTCCGGGCCGAGGGTCTGGATGCCCACCTCGAAGCGGACTTGGTCGTTGCCCTTGCCGGTGCAGCCGTGGGCCACGGTGGTGGCGCCGAACTCGCGGGCGGCCTTGACCAGGTGCTTGACGATCACCGGGCGGGAGATGGCGGAGACCAGCGGGTAGTGGCCCTGGTAGAGGGCGTTGGCCTTCAGCGTGGGCACGCAGTATTCGTTGGCGAACTCGTCAGACGCGTCAGCCACGTAGGCCTCCACGGCGCCGCAGCCGAGGGCGCGCTGGCGGATGGTTTCCAGCGATTCGCCGCCCTGTCCGACGTCGACCGCCACGGCGATGACCTCGGCGCCGGTGGCTTCACCGATCCAGCCGATGGCTACGGAAGTATCCAGGCCACCTGAGTAGGCCAGAACAATACGCTCAGTCACGGAATATGCTCCTTAGTTGTTGTTTCTGTTTTTTGTTCGTCTGTGTTTATTTGTCGGGGAAGAACGCGGCCGGACGCTACTGGACTGGACGCTACCGCCTGGATGCTACTGTCCCGGGCCGGCTTCCTCGGCGAGCTGCAGGAACCGCGCAGCCAGCTCCGGTCCCCCCAGCGGGTCCCGGGCGACGAGCAGCACGGTGTCGTCTCCGGCGATGGTGCCCAGGATCGAGGGCATCACGGAATGGTCAATGGCGAGGGCGAGGAAGTTCGCCGCTCCCGGCGGCGTCCGGAGCACGGCGATGTTGGCCGAGGCCTCCGCGGTGACCAGCAGTTCACCGCACAGCCGCGCCAGCCTGGCGTCAAGGATTTCCTGGCTGACCCCGCTCCTGGCCGCCCGCTCCCCGCCTTCACCGGGAACGGCATACACCAGTACGCCCTCCTTGCCGCGGACGCGGACGGCACCCAGCTCCACGAGGTCACGCGACAGCGTGGCCTGGGTGACCTGCACGCCGTCGTCCGCGAGCAGCGCCGCAAGCTCGGCCTGCGAACGCACCGATTCGCCCGTCAGGATCGCCGTGATCCGCGCCTGGCGGGCGGTTTTGGTGGCCGGGCTGGCGCCCGGGACCGCCGGGTTGGTGGACACTAGAACGTGCTCTCCCCGGTGCCCTCAACGGGAGAAAGACCGTCGACGAACGCCAGCCCGGACCGGTGCATCAGCCAGGCCATGAGCCCCTTCTGCGCGTGCAGCCGGTTCTCGGCCTCGTCCCACACGATCGACTGCGGCCCGTCAATCACGCCGGCCGAGATCTCGTAGCCGCGGTAGGCGGGAAGGCAGTGCAGCACGACGGCGTCAGCGGCGGCCTGCGCCAGCGCAGCCTCGTCCACGGAGTATTCACGGAACAGCTTCATCCGTGCTTCCTTTTCCGCTTCCTGGCCCATGGAGACCCAGGTGTCAGTGGCGACGACGTCGGCTCCCTTAAGTGCCTCTGCCGCGTCCGTGGTGATGAGGACGGATCCACCGGTTTCGGCGGCACGTTCCTGGGCGGCGGCCACGATGCCTGCCGCAGGCAGGTAGCCCTCGGGACCGGCGATGCGGACGTGCATGCCGGCAGTGACGCCGGCCAGCAGGTAGGAGTTGGCCATGTTGTTCGCGGCGTCGCCGAGGTAGGCCATGGTGAGCCCCTTGAGTTCGCCCTTGTGTTCCTTGACGGTCAGGAGGTCGGCCAGCAGTTGGCACGGGTGGTAGTCGTCGCACAGCGCGTTGATGACCGGAACCTTGGAGTTTTCCGCCATGGCAACCAGGCCGGAGTGCGCGCCGGTCCGCCACACGATGGTGGAGACCATGCGCTCGAGGACCTTGGCGGTGTCCTCCACGGATTCCTTGTGGCCGATCTGCGCCTCGCCCGGGTTGATGATCAGGGCATTGCCGCCCATGTCCGCTACGCCGGTGGCAAAGGAGACCCGGGTCCGGGTGGAGGTCTTGTCGAAGATCACAGCAACGGTCTTGCGGCCGCTGCCTTCGGCGGCGAACGGCTGGACGCTGTACGGCGCTGCTTTCATTCGTCCCGCGAGTTCAAGGACTTCCGCCTGCTCGGCAGGGCTCAGGTCAGTGTCCTTGAGGAAGTGGCGGATGGTGCCGGTGGAAGTCACTGTGCGTCCTTTGCGGTTTGCAGGATGGCCGGAAGGGCGGCCAGGAAACGGTCTGCCTGCTCGGTGGTCAGGATGAGCGGCGGGGCCAGGCGGATGGTGCGGGGGCCGGGGCTGTTGATGATGAAGCCGGCGTCCAGGGCCGCGGTCACCGCGGCAGGGGCGACGTCGGCGTCCAGGTCGAAGCCGATCAGCAGGCCCTCGCCGCGCACCTCGGTGACACCGTCGACGGCGGCCAGCGCCTGCCGGACATGCTCACCGACAGCGCGGACATTGTCCAGCACGTGCTGGCTTTCGATGGCATGCAGGGTGGCCAGGGCCGCGGCCGTGGCCACCGGGTTGCCGCCGAACGTGGTGCCGTGCTGCCCAGCGGACAGCAGCGACGACGTCTGCTCGCCGAACGTGACGAGCGCACCGATCGGGAAACCACCGCCGAGCCCTTTGGCCAGGGTGATGGCGTCCGGCACGATCCCGGCGTCCTCGCTGGCCAGCCACTTGCCCGTGCGGGCGATGCCGGTCTGCACCTCGTCCAGAATCAGCAGGGCACCGGCCTCCGCGGTGAATTCGCGGGCGGCCTTCAGGTAGCCGGCGGGAAGGGGGCGGACACCTGCCTCGCCCTGGATCGGCTCCAGGAAAACCGCAGCCACGGTGTCATCGACGGCGTTGCGCAGCGCTTCGATGTCCCCGAACGGGATGTGCTCAACACCGCCGGGCATCGGCTCGAAGGGCGCACGGTAGGCCTCCTTGGCGGTGAGCGCCAGTGCTCCCATGGTCCGGCCGTGGAATGCGCCTTCGAGCGCGATGATCCGGGTGCGGGGCTTGCCGCCGGCTTCCCCGGCGGAGGTACCCGAGTTCCGGCGGGCAAGTTTAAAGGCGGCCTCGTTGGCCTCGGTGCCGGAGTTGGTGAAGAACACCTTGGACCCGGCCGGCGCCGCGCTGAGTTCCAGCAGCTTTTCGGCCAGCGCGATCTGGGTGGGGCTGGTGAAGAAGTTGGAGACGTGCCCCAGGGTGGCCAGCTGGCTGGAGATCACCGAGGTCACGAACGGGTGGGCGTGGCCCAGCGCGTTGACGGCGATGCCGCCCAGGAGGTCCAGGTACTCCTTGCCGTCGGCGTCCCAGACGAGGCAGCCGGCGCCGCGGACCAGCACCCGCTGGGGCGTGCCGAAGACACCCATGAGCGACGAGGAGTAACGCGCCAGCCACTCGGAGCCACTGCTGTTGGCGACGAGCGTGGTTGCGGCGGCCTCCGCAGCGATGGGGGCCCCGCCCGCTTCGCGGTGCCCGACCACACCCGGGCCCCCATCGCTGCTGCGGCCTTCAGCGGAATGGCTCAGTTCGGTGCGACTCATGGATTCACTTCCTCATCTGGGACAACTTGAGTGCCTATTCCGGCCGTCGTAAATGTTTCAAGAAGCATTGAATGGGGCAGCCGGCCGTCCACGATATGCGCCCGCTCAACTCCCTCGTCAATCGCCTTGAGGCAGGCGGCCATCTTGGGGATCATGCCTGATTCGAGGCTGGGCAGCATGTCCCGTAACTCGGAGGCCGTCAGGGATGAAATCAGCGAGGACTTGTCCGGCCAGCTGGCGTAGAGGCCTTCGACGTCGGTCAGGATGACCAGCTTGGAGGCGCCCAGCGCGGAGGCAACGGCCGCCGCCGCGGTGTCCGCGTTGACGTTCAGGACCTGGCCGGTGGGCTGGAACCGGGCAGTGCCCGCCACGCCCTCGCCGGCGTCGGTGATCTCCGGGGCGACCGTGGAGATCACCGGGATCCGGCCGGCGTCGAGAATGTCCACGATGCCGGCGGGGTCCACTCCCACCACCTCGCCCACGAGCCCGAGGTCCACCTGCTCGCCGTCAACGACGGTTCCGGTGCGGACGGCGCGCAGCAGGCCGCCGTCTTCACCGGACATGCCGACGGCGTAGGGCCCGTGCGAGTTGATCAGGCCCACCAGTTCGCGTCCCACCTGGCCGGTCAGGACCATGCGCACCACGTCCATGGCCTCGGGCGTGGTCACGCGCAGGCCGCCCTTGAACTCCGACTCGATGCCGAGCCTGCCCAGCATTGAGTTGATCTGCGGGCCGCCGCCGTGCACCACCACGGGGTGGATGCCCACGTGGTGGAGGAACACAACGTCCTCGGCGAAGGCACGGCGCAGCTCGTCGTTGACCATGGCGTTACCGCCGTATTTGATCACCATGGTGGTTCCGGCGAAGCGCTGGATCCACGGCAGGGCTTCGATGAGCGTGCCGGCCTTGTCTTGGGCGTCACTCATGGACGTTGACTCGCGGGTCTGGGTGTTCATGCGGCTGGTTCTCCCGGGTTGCCGGCGGATCTAGCTTGAGTAGGCGGATCTAGCTCGAGTAGGCGGATCTAGCTCGAGTAGGCGGATCTAGCTCGAGTAGGCGCTGTTCTCGTGGACGTAGTCGTGCGTGAGGTCGTTGGTCCAGATGGTGGCTTCCGCGCCACCGGCCTGCAGGTCAATCTCCACGAGCACCTCACGCGGCTCCAGGTCCACGAGCTTGCGGTCCTGGCCGATGCCGCCGTTCTGGCAGATCTGGATGCCGTTCATGGACACGTTGAGCTGGTCCGCTTCGAACGCGGCGTCGGTGGTGCCCACGGCGGAGAGCACGCGGCCCCAGTTCGGGTCCTTGCCGAAGATGGCCGCCTTGAAGAGGTTGGAGCGGGCCACGGCGCGGCTGACGGTTTCGGCGTCACGCTCGGTGGCGGCGTTGAACGTCCTGATCGCAATATCGTGGCTGGCGCCCTCGGCGTCGCCGATCAGCTTGCGGGCCAGCTCGGCGCACACCTGGGTAAGGCCCTGGCCGAAGGCCTCGGCCGACGGGACGGCCTTGGACGCGCCGGAGGCCAGCAGCACCACAGTGTCGTTGGTGGACATGCAGCCATCGGAGTCTGCCCGGTCGAAGGTGACGCGCGTGGCATCCCGGAGGACGAGGTCGAGCATTTCCGGCTGCACGTCGGCATCGGTGGTGAGCACAACGAGCATGGTGGCCAGTCCGGGTGCCAGCATGCCGGCACCCTTGGCGATCCCTCCGATGGTGAACTCATTTCCGTCGGCATCCGCCCCGGTGAACACCGCCTGCTTGGACACCGAATCGGTGGTCATGATGGCCGTGGCCGCGTCTGCGCCGCCGTTAGTGCTGAGGGCGGCCGCCGCGGCGTCGATGCCCGGGACGATCTTGTCCATGGGCAGCTGCTCGCCGATCAGGCCGGTGGAACAGACAAAGACGTCGGTGGCGGACAGGCCCAGGGCTTCGGCGGTTTTCTCCGCCGTCGTGTGCGTGTTCTGGAACCCCTGCGGGCCGGTGCAGGCGTTGGCGCCGCCGGAGTTCAGGATCACGGCGTCGACGCGGCCGTCCGAGACCACCTGGCGGGACCAGTGGACGGGGGCCGCGGCCACGCGGTTGGAGGTGAAGACGGCGGCTGCTGCCTTGGACGGTCCGTCGTTGACCACGAGGGCCAGGTCAGGGTTTCCCGAGGCCTTCAGTCCGGCAGTGACGCCGGCGGCACGGAATCCCTTGGGTGCGGTAACGGTCACGGGGCAACTCCCTGCAGGTTGAGGCCGGCGGTCTCCGGCAGGCCAAGGGCAATGTTCATGGACTGCACCGCTCCACCGGCGGTGCCTTTGGTCAGGTTGTCGATGGCGCACGTGACAATGACGCGGCCGACGTGCGGGTCGAATGCCAGCTGCATGGCAGCGTGGTTTGAGCCCTGCACGGACTTGGTGGTGGGCCACTGGCCCTCGGGCAGCAGGTGGACGAACGGTTCGTCGTCGTACGCCTCCGCCCAGGCACGGCGCAGTTCCTCGGCGCCGACGCCGGGCTTGACCCGTGCGGTGGCGGTGGTGAGGATGCCCCGGCTCATGGGGGCCAATGTGGGAGTGAAGGAAACCGTCACCGGCTCGCCGGAGGCGTTGGACAGGCCCTGCTCGATTTCCGGCGTGTGCCGGTGCCCGCCGCCCACGCCGTAGGGGCTCATGGACCCCATGACCTCGGCGCCGATGAGGTTCACCTTGGCTGCTTTGCCGGCGCCGGAGGTGCCGGAGGCCGCGACGATGACGACGTCGTTCCCCTCGAGCAGGCCGCCGGCGAAGCCGGGCGTGAGGGCGAGCAGCGCCGACGTCGGGTAGCAGCCCGGGACGGCGATCCGGTTGGCGCCCTTGAGTTTTTCGCGCTGGCCAGGCAGCTCAGGCAGGCCGTACGGCCACGTCCCGGCGTGGTCGGAGCCGTAGAACTTTTCCCACGCGGTGGCTGACTCCAGGCGGTGGTCCGCGCCGGCGTCGATCACCACCGTTCCTTCGGGGAGCTTGGCCGCGATCTCGGCGGACGCCCCGTGCGGGAGGGCCAGGAACACGACGTCGTGCCCGGACAGATTCTCCACGCTGGTGTCCTCGAGAATCCTGCTGGCCAGGCCATGGAGATGCGGCTGCAGTTCGCCTAGTCTGGAACCGGCGTTGCTGTGGGCCGTGATGGCGCCGATGGTGACGTCCGGATGGCCGGCCAGGAGGCGGAGGACTTCGCCGCCGGCGTAGCCGCTGGCCCCGGAAACGGCAACAGAAATAGTCATGAAGACGACTATACAGCAAGACTATGCATAGGTCCCGATATTTATGCATGGAGGAGCCGCGTCTGCTTGTGCCGGGATCCATAAGGTTCGCCCGACTTCGCCTGCACCGTCCCGGTCCCTAGGATGAGGTGAGGAAGGGTGCCGGAGGTCCCGGCCCGGAAAAGGAGAAACTCCATGACGCACGCCATCGTTGCCCGGCAGCCGGGTGGACCTGAGGTCCTGGACTTCACGGAGGTCGAACGCCCCGTCCCCGGTCCCGGCCAGCTGCTGGTGAAGGTAGCGGCAACGGGCGTCAATTTCATCGAGACCTACCAGCGCAGCGGCACGTACAAGGTGAACTACCCCTTTACCCCGGGATCCGAAGCGGCCGGCGTCGTCGAGGAAGTCGGTGAGGGCGTTGAGGACTACACAGTCGGAAGCCGGGTGGCCACAGCCGAGGGCACCGCGTGCTACGCCGGGTACACCGTGCTGGACGCCGTGAAGGCGCTGCCGGTGCCGGACGGTGTGGACGATCACACCGCCGCGGCGCTCCCCCTCCAGGGCATGACGGCGCATTACCTGATCAACTCCTCGTTCCGCGTTGAGCCCGGACACAACGTGCTGGTCCATGCCGGCGCCGGCGGGGTGGGCCTGCTGCTCATCCAGCTGCTGAAGGCCCGCGGCGCCCGCGTCATCACCACCGTCTCCACTGATGAGAAGGAATCCCTGGCCCGCGGTGCCGGCGCAGACGAGGTGCTGCGCTACGACGGCTTCGCCGACACCGTCCGGGACCTGACCCACGGTGCAGGCGTGAACGTGGTGTACGACGGCGTCGGAAGGGACACGTTCGACGGCTCCATGGCCAGCCTGCGCACCCGCGGCTCGCTGGTGCTCTTCGGCGCGGCATCCGGGCCGGTCCCGCCGGTGGATCCGCAGCGGCTTAATGCCGGCGGCTCGCTGACCCTGACCCGCCCGTCACTCGCGCACTTCCTAGGCAACCCGCAGGAACGGCTGTGGCGCTCCACCGAAATCTTCGGCGCAGCGGTCGACGGCAGCCTCAATGTCCGCATCGGCGCCACCTACCCGCTGGCCGAGGCCGGCCGGGCGCACGAGGACCTGGAAGGCCGGCGCACCACCGGTAAGGTACTGCTGGTCCCGTGACTTGGCCTGCGATACTGCAGGCGCGTCACGCGGCGGCCGGTAACAAAGCAGCCCGGATGAACGGAGGGGAAACGATGTCACCTTCCGTTCATCTTGCCGGGGGAGAATCCAGCCGTGATTGAGCCCCTTCCCAAAACCCTGGACACCACCGCTCCCCCTGCCGCCGGCGCGCCGGCGGCAGGGGTGCACGCGGCGCAGGTCCATGCAGCGCAGCTGCCCCGCGCTGCCGCCGCCCCGCCGGAGCGGACCCTGGTGGACATCCTGGCCGAGACGGCCGCCCGGTATCCCGACGCTTCCGCGCTGGACGACGGCCGCCGCTCCCTGAGCTACGCCCAGCTGCTGGCCGGGGTCAAGGCCGAGGGCCGGCGGCTGCACCAGGCCGGTCTGGGAGCGGGAGACAAAATCGGAGTGCGGATCCCTTCCGGTACCAACGAGCTCTACATCGCAATCCTCGCCGTGCTGCTGGTCGGCGCCGCCTACGTCCCCGTGGACGCGGACGATCCGGATGAACGGGCGAAGCTGGTGTTCGGTGAGGCCCGGGTGGCCGGCATTTTGCGGGCCAAGGGCGAGATCGTCACGGACCACAAGCGGCCGCGCCCCTTCCCGGCTCCGCGCCCGGCCGCGCCCGACGACGACGCCTGGGTCATCTTCACGTCCGGTTCCACGGGGACGCCCAAGGGCGTTGCTGTACAGCACCGCTCGTCGGCCGCGTTCGTCGACGCGGAGGCCCGCATTTTTCTGCAGGACGATCCGCTAGGGCCGCAGGACCGTGTGCTCGCGGGACTGTCGGTGGCCTTCGACGCCTCCTGTGAGGAGATGTGGCTGGCCTGGCGGCATGGCGCCTGCCTGGTCCCTGCCCCGCGGGCTCTGGTCCGGACCGGCATGGACCTCGGACCGTGGCTGATCAACCACGGCATCACGGTGGTCTCCACCGTTCCCACTCTCGCGGCGCTGTGGCCTGCAGAGGCCCTGGAGAACGTCCGGCTGCTGATTTTCGGCGGCGAGGCCTGCCCGCCGGAGCTGGCCGAGCGCCTGGCGGTGGACGGCCGTGAGGTGTGGAACACCTACGGACCCACCGAGGCGACGGTGGTGGCCTGCGCCGCTCCGCTGGGCGGTAGCGGTCCGGTCAGGATCGGGCTCCCCCTGGACGGCTGGGACCTGGCGGTGGTGGACTCCGACGGCGTCCCGGTGGCCGAAGGTGAGGTCGGCGAGCTCATCATCGGCGGCGTGGGGCTGGCCAGCTACCTGGATCCGCAGAAGGATGCGGAGAAATACGCCCCCATGCCCACGCTGGGATGGGGACGCGCCTACCGCTCCGGCGACCTGGTCCGCTTCGAGCGCGCCGGCCTGATCTTCATGGGACGCGCCGACGAGCAGGTCAAGCTTGGCGGCCGCCGGATTGAACTCGGTGAGATCGACGCTGCCCTGCAGTCCCTGCCGGGGGTTGCGGGCGCCGCCGCGGCGGTACGCACGACGGCGGCCGGCAACCAGGTCCTCGTGGGTTACCTTGCCCCCGCTGGCGGCACGGGCTCCGCCCCGGACCTGGCCGCGCTCCGTGAACTGCTCTCCGCCACGCTGCCTGCCCCGCTCATCCCCATGCTGACCGTCGTCGACACACTGCCCACCAAGACCAGCGGGAAGGTGGACCGGCATGCGCTGCCGTGGCCCCTTCCGGGTGCCGGCGCCGCGGATGCGGATGCCGCACCCCTGAACCTGCCGGAGGATGCCCAGTGGGTCGTTGACCAGTGGCAGGCCGTCCTGGGCACCAGCGTGGCCGGCCTCGACGCTGACTTCTTCGCCCACGGCGGAGGTTCGCTGGCCGCGGCGCAGCTCGTCTCCGCGCTCCGGGTCCGCTACCCCACCATCACCGTGGCGGACATCTACGCCACCCCGCGCATCGGCGCGCTGATCGAGACGGCCCGCCAGTCCATGCCCGACGGCGTCTCCGCCGGCCCTGCCCCCGACCGGCCGGTCCGCCCCACGGCCCTGAAGTCACAGGTCTTCCAAACCCTGATGGGCATCCCGCTGCACATTCTGGCGGGTATGCGCTGGCTGACCTATCTGATGGCTGCCAACAACATCCTGTTCGCGGTTGCCGGGTTCACGGCCGCGCCCACCGTGTCATGGTGGTGGGTGGCCGCCTCCTGGCTGCTCTTCGTCAGCCCGGCGGGACGGATGGCCCTCTCTGTTGCCGCCGCCCGCCTCCTGCTTCGCAACGTGCAGCCCGGGACCTACCCGCGGGCCGGCAAAGTCCACCTGCGCCTCTGGCTGGCCGAACAGATCCAGGACCTGGCCGGCGCCGTGAGCCTTGCCAGTGCGCCCTGGGTGCCGTACTACGCCCGGGCCCTCGGCGCCAAGATCGGGAGAGACGTCCATCTGCATTCCCTGCCCCCGGTGACCGGTTTGCTCACCTTGGGCCGCGGCTGCAACATAGAGCCTGAGGTGGACCTGTCCGGGTGGTGGATCGACGGCGACATCGTCCGCATCGGCCATATCCACGTGGGCGCGGACGCCACCGTGGGAGCCCGCAGCACCCTGATGCCCGGGGCCAGCATCGGCGCCGGCGGCCAGGTGGAACCGGGTTCCGCGGTGCTGGGCAAGGTCAAGGCCGGCCAGGTGGTGGCAGGCTCCCCGGCAGGACGGCGCGGCAAGGCGAAGCAGGACTGGCCCGCGTCGCAGCCGGTCAGTTCCCTCCTGGGGCGCCTCTGGTTCACGGCCTTCGCCGCCGCGTCCGCCGTCCTCGCACTGATCCCCTACGCTTCAGCCGGAGCCGCGGCCCTGGTGGTCTACCTGTTCATTCGGGGCAGCGAGTCCCTGCTTGCTGCCTGGCCGCAGGTGCTCGCGTCGCTACCGCTCGCCGCTTTGACCTGGTTCCTCACCAACATGCTGCTCATCCTGGTCACCACCAGGGGCCTGGGCGTGGGCCTGAAGGAGGGCTACTACCGCGTGCGCAGCCGTGTCGGCTGGCAGGTGTGGGCCACGGAGCGGGTGCTGGACATGGCTCGGGACCTGCTGTTCCCGATTTACGCCAGCCTGTTTACGCCAGTCTGGCTGAGGCTGCTGGGGGCGAAGGTCGGAAAGAACGTTGAGGCCTCCACTGTCCTGCTGCTGCCGCCTATGACCACGGTGGGCGAGGGTGCCTTCCTCGCCGACGACACGATGGTGGCCTCCTATGAGCTCGGCGGAGGATGGATGCGGATTGCGCCCGCGAAAATCGGAAAGCGCTCCTTCCTTGGCAACTCCGGCATGACCGCGGCCGGACGGAGCGTGCCAAAGAACTCGCTGGTGGCAGTCCTCTCGGCGACGCCGGGCAAGGCCAAGTCAGGCACGTCCTGGCTGGGCAGCCCTCCGGTCAGGCTGCGGCGCACCGCGGTGGCGTCCGACAGCACGCGCACCTTCCAGCCGCCGGCCCGGCTCAAGGTGGCCAGGACGCTCTGGGAACTGTGCCGGTTCGTGCCGGTGGCCCTGACAGTGGGTCTGGCCCTTGGCGTGCTGCTCGTTTTCGACTGGCTCGCCACCGCCCTCGGCTACGGTGCGGCAGCGGCACTGGGAGGCGTGGTCCTGCTGTTCGCGGGCGGGGTGGCGGCAGGCTGCTCCGTGGCGGCCAAGTGGCTGCTCGTGGGCAGGATCAAGACCGGCGAGCACCCGTTGTGGAGCTCCTTCATCTGGCGCAACGAGGTGGTGGACACCTTCATCGAGATGGTGAGCGCCCCGTGGTTTGCCCGGTCGGCCAGCGGCACCCCGGCCCTCGTCTGGTGGCTGCGCGCCCTCGGCGCCAGGATCGGCCGCGGCACGTGGTGTGAAAGTTATTGGCTTCCTGAAGCGGACCTGGTGACGCTCGGTGCCAGCTCCACGGTCAACCGTGGTTGCGTCGTCCAGACCCACCTCTTCCACGACCGCATCATGAGCATCGACACTGTTAGTCTCGAAGACGGGGCGACGATGGGCCCGCACGGCGTGATTCTGCCGCAGGCGAGGATTGGCAAGGGCGGGACCGTTGGTCCGGCGTCCCTGGTGATGCGGGGCGAGACTGTTCCGGCCGGGACCTACTGGATGGGCAACCCGGTCAGCCCCTGGGCCGGGCCCGCCGTTCCCGCTCCGCGCCTCAAATAACAGCTAAGGAAGTCACACGCAGAATGAGCTCCGGAGAATCGCCCGGCCCGGCCGCCGTCCTCTCTGCCGGCGCCGCGGCCACCGGCGACCCCTACGTCCCGGGCCACGGAACAGATGCCTACCGCGTCCTGCACTACGATCTGGAGCTGGACTACAAGCTCGCCAGCAACCGGCTGACCGGCCGCGCAGTCCTGGCAGCTGTGGCAGCCCGCCGCACCTCCGCCGTCGTGCTCGACATGACCGGCCTCCGCGCCCTGAAGATCCAGCTGAACGGGGTCCGCGTCCGGAAGTTCACGCAGCGGGCGGAACAGCTCGTGGTGCACTGCGAACAGCCCCTCGAGGCGGGCTCCGAATTCAGCCTCGACATCCGGTACGACGGAAACCCGCGGCCCCGGAGGGGGCTCTGGGGCGAGGTGGGCTGGGAGGAGCTCACCGACGGCGTCCTCGTCGCCGGGCAGCCCAACGGGGCGCCGTCGTGGTTCCCGTGCAACGACCACCCCCGGAACAAGGCCAGCTACCGCATCGCCGTCACCACTGACGCCGGCTACAGGGCCGTCTGCAATGGACTCCTCGTGGGGCAGACCGTGAGGTCAAGCCGCCAGACGTGGGTGTACGAGCACCGTGAACCGATGGCGACGTATCTGGCGACCATCCAGATCGGCCGGTATGGGCTGGTGAGACTGCCGGACTCGGCCGGCGTGCCCCAGTTCGTTGCGGCACCGGCGCAGCTGGTGGGCCGGGCGGAGACAGCGCTGGCCCGGCAGGAGGCCATGATGAGCACCTTTGTGAGCCGCTTCGGCCCCTATCCTTTCCCCGAGTACACGGTGGTGGTCACCGCCGATGAGCTGGAAATCCCGCTCGAGGCCCAGTCGCTGTCCATCCTCGGCGCCAACCATCTGGATGCCGGGTGGGATTCACAGCGCCTGATCGCCCATGAACTGGCCCACCAGTGGTTCGGCAACTCGCTGACGCTCGGCACGTGGAGCGACATCTGGCTGCACGAGGGTTTCGCCTGCTACGCCGAGTGGATCTGGTCCGAGGAAGCCGGCGTGATGTCCGCCCACGAGCGGGCGCTGGCCGCCTGGCGGCGGCTCAACGCCGGCGCCCAGGACCTTGCGGTGGGCGATCCCGGACCCGAGCTCATGTTCGACGACAGGGTCTACAAGCGCGGAGCACTGGCTCTGCACGCCCTGCGCCGCCGCTGCGGCGACCTCGCCTTCTTCGCGCTGCTGCAGGAATGGACCCGAGTACATGCCCACAGTTCCGTGTCGACGCCCGAGTTCATCCTCACGGCCGACCGTGTCACGGGGCTGGACTCGGAATCGCTGCTGCATCCCTGGCTGTACGAAGAGGCCTTGCCGCCGTTGCCGTGAGTTGCTTCCGGCTATCGAGTACTACAGTGGATGCATGGCTTCCAGCCGCAATCCGCTCGACGACCTGCGCGAAACCATCGGCCATCTGACCGATCAGCTCAAGCTGCACGGTTCGGAGCGCGTCGACGACTTGGTCGGCGATCTCATCGGTGCGAGGCCCGGGCCCGCCCGGCCGCTGTCCGAGGTGCAGGCCGAGCTCGACGCGCTGGTCGGACTGGAGACCGTGAAGGAACAGGTGCGGGCCCTCGTCGCACTACTCCAGGTCCAGGCCCGCCGTAAGGCGCACGGCCTGCCGGAGGTGGCCACTTCACAGCATCTGGTGTTCCTCGGAAACCCGGGCACGGGCAAGACCACCGTGGCGCGGCTCCTGGCCGAGATGTACCGCGCGGTCGGTCTGCTGCAGAAAGGCCACCTGGTCGAGGTCGACCGTTCGGGCCTGGTGGGGCAGTACGTCGGCGCGACCGCCATCAAGACGGACCGGGTGATCCGGCGTGCGCTGGACGGTGTCCTGTTCATCGACGAGGCCTACGCGCTGGCCCCGGAGGACGGCCGGACGGACTTCGGCCCCGAGGCGATCGAGGTCCTGCTCAAGCGGATGGAGGACCACCGCCACCGCCTGGTCGTGATCGTGGCCGGGTACCCGCGGCTGATGGAGTCCTTCTTGCTCTCGAACCCCGGACTGCGCTCCCGGTTCGCCCGCGAGATCACGTTTCCCGACTACTCCGTCGACGCACTCCAGACGATCTTCCACCAGATGCTGGCCCAGCACGAGTACACGCTGGAGCCGGGTGCGGACCAGATGCTGCGCCGCATCCTCACCGGGCTCCACGCGGGCGAGGACTCCGGCAACGCACGGTTCGCCCGCACGCTGTTCGAGCAGGCGCTCAACCGCCAGGCGCTGCGGCTCTCGCTCGACAAGGAACAAAGCCTCGACGCGCTGGACCGTGAGGCCGTCATGACGCTCACCGCGGACGACATCACCGAGGCCGCGCTGGCCTTGGGCGAGCAGCCGGAGCCGGAGCCGGAACCGACACCGGAACCGGAGCAGCCACGCTGGTGGCGCTGGCTGCAGGCCTGACCGGATCTGCCGCCGCAAACAGCACCACCGCGGCCTCGCGCTGCTCCGCAGACCACGAACTGCCCCGCAAACACGAAACTGCTCCCCGTAAGTCAGAACTGGTTTTTCAGTCCAACTTCCGAGGAGCAGTTCAAAAGGCGTGGTCTGCCTTTATATTCAGCTAGCGCTGGACGGCACCAAACCGCTCGGCTGCGGTGGCGACGGCGTGCTCCCGCGCCTCCGATGCCTCGTCGGCCGTGAGGGTCCGGTCGGTGGCGCGGAACCGCAAGCCGAAGGCGAGGGACTTCTTGCCGTCCTCGATCCCCTTGCCCGCATAGACGTCGAACAGGGCCACGTCCTCAAGCAGCTCGCCGGCGCCTTCACGCAGCGCTGCCAGCACGTCGTCGGCGGGGACGTCCTGCGGCACCACGAGTGCCACGTCCTGCGTGGCCACCGGGAAGGTGGAGATGTGCCGGGCCACCACGACGTCGGCCGCTGCCTCGAACAGGGCATCCGCGTTCAGTTCCAGCGCGACGGTCCGTGCCGGCAGGTCATGCGCGGCCAGGAGCTTGGGGTGCAGCTCGCCGGCGTATCCCACCAGCTCGCCAGAGCGCAGCGAAAGCTGCGCGGCGCGTCCAGGGTGGAACGCCTGGTGCCGGCCTTGGGTGACCACAAGCTCCACACCAAGGACGTCGCCTGCCAGGCGTGCGATGTCCAGGGCATCCGCCCAGTCCCACAGCCTCGGCGCGTGACCTGCGGCGGCGGGCGAATCATGGCCGGTCAGGACGGCGGCGACGTGCAGCGGCTGGTCCGGAACGCCGTCGTACAGCGCGTCCAGCACCTCATCGGTTGGCTTGACGCCCAGCGGTGGGATGGACGGCGTGCCCAGCGTGTCACCGGGCAGGAATACCATGCCGGCTTCGAAGACGGCGAGGTCGCGGAAGCCGCGGGAGTGGTTGCGCTTAGCCACCTCCAGCAGGCCCGGCAGCACCGATGTGCGCAGGTAGCCCTGCTCCTCGCTGATCGGGTTGGCAAGCTTGACCGCGGTCCGGGGTGCGCCCTCCTCGGCCACGCCAAACGTCTCATTGGCGGCCTTCGACACGAAGGGGTAGGCCAGGACCTCGGTCAGGCCGGCGTCCGCCAGGGCCTGGAGCAGGCGGCGGCGCTGCTGCTGCACGCGGGTCAGGCCACGGCCTGGAGGCGCCACCGGCAGGGTCGCGGGGATCTGGTCGTAGCCCACCAGGCGGGCCACCTCCTCGGAGAGGTCCTCCTTGGTTTCCAGGTCGGTCCGCCAGCTCGGCGCGGTAACGGTCCAGCCGGCGTCGGACTTTTCGAGAACGGCGCCCAGATCCTCGAGGGACGTGACGATCTGCTCTTCGGTGAAGTCGATGCCAATCCGGGCCGCGGGATATTCTCCCGGCAGCGCGATGGTCACCGGATCCGGGGCGGTTCCGACGTCGGTGCCCGCCTCTTCGGCGGTCCCGCCGGCCAGTTCCACCAGAAGGTCGACGGCGCGCTGGGCAGCGATGTTGGCGACCTGCCAGTCCACGCCGCGTTCGAAGCGCTTGGAGGCTTCGGACGGGAGCTTGTGGCGCCGGCGCGAGCGGGCGATGGACACTTCCTCGAAGTGGGCAGCCTCGATCAGGACAGCCGTGGTGGCGTCGGTGACCTCGGTGGACGCACCGCCCATGACGCCGGCGACGCCGATGGGGCCGGAGGCGTCGGTGATCAGCAGGTCCTCGGCGTCAAGCGCACGTTCCTTGCCGTCGAGGGTGGTCAGCTTCTCCCCCGCCACCGCACGCCGCACCACGATGTCGCCGGACAGCTTGTCCTGGTCGTAGAAGTGCAGCGGCTGGCCGAGCTCGAGCATCACGTAATTCGAGATATCCACCGGCAGCGAGATGGACCGGATCCCGGCCAGGCGCAGGCGGGAAGACATCCACGGCGGCGTGGGCCTGGTGGCATCCACACCGCGGACGGTGCGCGCCACGAAGCGGTCGCAGCCGGGCTTGCCGTAGATGGGCGCGTCGTCGTTGATCTTGACGCCGTAGCCGCCGGAGAGGACAGCCGGCGCGTTGACCTTCGACGCGGGATCGGTGAATACCGTGCCGGTGGCGTGGGCGTATTCGCGCGCCGCGCCGCGGATCGAGAAGGCGTAGCCGCGGTCCGGCGTCACGTTGATTTCCGCGGCCTCGTCGTAGAGGCCCAACAGCTCCATGGCGTCGGTCCCGATCTCGGGGTCCAGACCGATCCGGGACAGCACCAGGATGCCGTCGTGGTCCTCGCCGATGCCCAGTTCGCGGACGGAGGCGATCATGCCCGCGGACATGTGGCCGTAGGTCTTCCGCGCCGAGATGTGGAAGTCGCCGGGAAGGACGGCGCCCGGCAGGGTGACCACCACCTTGTCGCCTTCGACGAAGTTGTGGGCACCGCAGACGATGCCCTGCACACCGGACGGATCGATGCCCTTGCCGGTCAGGGTCTGCTCCTGCCCCTCGGGGACGACGCGGACCTGGCACCAATTGATGGTCTTGCCGTTGGACTGCGGTTCCTTGACCAGGCTCAGGACCTGGCCCACCACGACGGGTCCGCGCAGGGCGTCCGTGGGGCGGTGGACCGCTTCCTCTTCAAAGCCGACCTTGACCAGCTCTGCCATGACGTCTTCGGCCGTGGCTCCGGCCGGTACCTGCGCAAATTCACGCAGCCAGGAAAGTGGGATACGCACTGTTAGATCTCCATCCCGAAGTGCTCGCTGAAACGTACATCGCCCTCGATCATGTCGCGCATGTCGCCGACCTCGTTGCGGAACATGAGCGTCCGCTCGATGCCCATGCCGAAGGCAAAGCCTGAATAGACGTCCGGATCGATGCCGGCAGCCCGCAGGACATTGGGGTTGACCATGCCGCAGCCGCCCCATTCGATCCAGCGGGGCCCGCCCTTGGCGCCGGGGTGGAAGATGTCCAGCTCGGCGGACGGCTCGGTGAACGGGAAGTAGTTGGGGCGCAGCCGGATCTGGGCTTCGTCGCCGAACATCTGGCGCGCGAAGTGCTCCAGGGTTCCGCGGAGGTCAGCCATGCTGAGCTTCTTGTCGATGGCCAGGCCCTCGAACTGGTGGAACACCGGGGTGTGGGTGGCGTCGAGCTCATCGGTGCGGAACACCTTGCCCGGGCACAGCACGTAGATCGGCAGCTCCCGCTCCAGCATGGACCGGACCTGCACCGGCGAGGTGTGCGTGCGCATCAGCAGATGCGCTTCCGGCGGCTCCACGAAGAACGTGTCCTGCATTTCGCGGGCCGGGTGGTCCGGCTTGAAGTTCAATGCGTCGAAGTTGAACCACTCGGATTCCACCTCGGGGCCTTCGGCGATTTCCCAGCCCATGCCCACGAAGATGTCCGCGACGCGGTCCTGCAGCGTGGACAGCGGATGGCGGGCTCCGGCCCGGCGGCGGCGCGGGGCTGCTGTGACATCCACGGTCTCCTCGACGAGGATGCGGGCGTCGTTCTCCGCCTCGAGCTGGACGGTGCGGTCCGCGAGCGCCTTGTTAACACGTCCGCGGGATGTTCCCATCAGCTTGCCGGCGGCGGCTTTCTGATCCTTGGGCAGGCTTCCGATCTCACGGTTGGCGAGGCTGAGCGGCGACTTCTCGCCGGTGTGGGCCAGGCGGACTGCCTTGAGTTCATCGAGCGTGGACGCGCCGGCAATGGCGGCGACGGCCTGGTCCACGGCGGCGTTGATGGCGGTTTCATCCAGAGGGTTCGGGACGGCGGCGCCCGGCAAAGTTTCAGTCATCTACTGTTCTTAGCTACGAGTCGGGTGATGCCAGCGGCCGGTGCAGCCGCGCCGGTTTCCCCGGCAGCGCGTCCGTCGCTGGCACGTCTTTGCAGAAAGTCGTCCAAGGACGTCATCCAAAGACGCCATCCATAGACAAGGGCAGGCTCACCGGCGGATGGCCGGCGGGCGCTGTTTCCAGTCTAATTGACAGCGCCGGTCTAATTGACAGCGGGTGCCTGTGGACGCCTGTATTGCACCGCGGCCCGCGGCTAGCATGGCCTCATGACTCAAGGCCCCCTAACCCGGGGCCCGCTGACCCCGGGCCCGCTTACACGAGGACAGCTGACACGAGGACAGCGCCTGAGGCAGCTCGCAAACCTGCTGAACGCCTCCACGCCGCTGGGGCTGACGCTTGCCGGGCTGGCCCGCACCCGGACGTTCCGGGGTCCCCGCGGCCTGATTGTCGCCACCGGTTACCGCTGGCGGCTGCCGGTGGCTGGCGCCTTCACGGTGGGCAACGTGGTCATCTTCCGCACCGATCCTGACGCCGCCTTGACGAGCCGCCTACTGCTGGGCCATGAGGAGCGGCACAGCACCCAGTACGCCTGGTGCCTCGGGCTGCCCTTCCTGCTGTTCTATTTCGCGGCCGCGGCCTGGTCGGCCGCGCGGTACGGCGATCCGGCGTCGGGAAATCCCTTCGAGCGGCACGCCGGCCTGGAGGCCGGCGGCTACGTGGACCGGAGGCACAGGCACGACCAGAGGAACAGGCACGACGGGAGGAACAGGCATGAGTGAACCCGCGGGCCGGGCGGAAGCCCGGACTGTCGAAGTCACCGGGACCGGAACCGCGGAGGCGGCGCCGGACCTCCTGACCCTTTCCATTGGCGTGGAATGCCGGCGCGACAGCGCGGGCGATGCCTATGCCGCCGCCGGCGAGGCCTCCGCTGCCGTGACGGCTGCGCTGCGCAGCAGGGGCGTGGAGAACCGGGACATCAGGACGTCGGGGCTGAACGTCCGGGCCGACGTCGTCTGGCAGGAGGGCCGGGGCCAGCAAGTCACCGGGTACGCGGCATCCAGCATGCTGAGCGTCCGGTTGCGGGATCTTACCTCCGGCTCGGGTGTCATCACTGCTGCCGTGGAGGCCGGCGGCAACGACGTCCGCCTGGATGGCATGCAGCTCGGCTTTGCCGATGCGGCAGCCGTGACGGCACTGGCCCGCGAGGCCGCCTGGGCCGACGCGCGGGCAGCAGCCTCACAGCTGGCCGCGCTTGCGGGCGCTGAGCTGGGTGAGGTGGCCTCCGTGCGGCAGCAACCGCTACCGTCGGCGCCCATCCCGGTGGGCGGGATGCAGCGGGCCTTCGCCACGGACGCCTTGACGGTGGAAGCCGGTGAATCCGCCGTCAGTGCCAGCGTCACGGTTGCGTGGGAGCTGCGCCCCCGGTCAGGGATGCCCCCGGTGCCGCCCTAGTGAAGACTGCCGGCCGCGAGCGCGACGTCGGCTGGCTGGCTTACGCCGGATGGCTGGGACGGCTGGTTAACCGAGGTCCGGACGACGGCAGCAATCGCCGCCGCCATTGCAGCGACAGGCAGTGACGGGACAGCGCTCCCCTGCTCTACCTGGTCAGGCGCGAACGGCACGTGGACGAACCCGCCGCGGACACCCGGCCGGGTCGCGAGCTCGTGCATGAGTGTATAGAAAGTGTGGTTGCAGACGTACGTTCCCGCCGTCTGTGAGACCTCGGCGGGAACACCTGCACTTTCCACGGCAAGAAGGGCCGCCTTGATCGGCAAAGAAGTGAAGTAGGCTGCCGGGCCCGCGGGCACCACCTCCCGGTCCACGGGCCGGTTCCCTGCATTGTCCGGGATGGGCGCGTCATCGCAGTTGGTTGCAACCCGTTCCAGTGACACGCGCCCGCGGCCTCCGGCTTGCCTGATGCAGACCACCAGTTCCGGCTCCAGGTCACCGAGGGCATTGCGCAGCACACTCCCGGCGGCGCCGAACACGCAGGGCAGTTCCGTGGCCTCCACGGCGAAGCCTTCGGCCCGGAGCAGATCCCGCGCGGACAGGGCGGCCGCCCACGACGGATTCATCGGCTGGCCGCCGAAAGATTCAAAGCCGGTGAGCAGAATCATGGACCCAGCGTAGCCGCCCCTCCGCAGGAAACGCCGACGGCCGGCCTTGACTTAACTTCGAACATACATTCGAATGGAGGGCATGAGATGGGACGCACAGGCACTCAAACCCGCACAGGAAGAGGTGCCCGGGACTGCACCGCTGCTGCCCTTGGCCGGCCTGGTGCGGTCTGTGTCCACACCCGAGTTCGCCGGCGTCACCTTTCATGAGGTCACCGCCAAATCGGTGCTCAACAAGGTGCCCGCCGGCTCACGGATGCCGTTCGAGTGGACCGTGAACCCCTACCGGGGCTGCAGCCACGCGTGCGTCTACTGCTTCGCCCGCAAGAGCCACACCTACCTGGACTTCGACGCCGGGCTTGATTTCGACAGCCAGGTGGTGGTCAAGATCAACGCGGCCGAGGTGCTGCAAAAGGAGCTGGCCAAGCGCTCCTGGAACCGGCAGCACGTGGCGCTGGGCACCAACACGGACCCCTACCAGCGGGCGGAAGGCCGGTACCGGCTGATGCCCGGTATCATCGGCGCGCTGGCCGATTCCGGGACTCCGTTGTCCATCCTGACCAAGGGGACCTTGCTGGCGCGTGACATTCCGCTCCTGAAGCATGCCGCGGCGCAGGTGCCTGTGGGCATCGGGATCTCCCTCGCCATGACGGACGAGCAGCTCTCCGAGGCCATCGAACCAGGCACGCCCGGCCCCAGGGCCCGGCTTAAGCTCGTGTCCAGGCTCCGGGAAGCCGGGCTGCCCTGCGGGGTCATGGCCATGCCCATCCTGCCGTGGCTTTCGGACAGCGACGAGGCCCTGGACTCCCTGTTCGCCTCACTGGCGGCCGCGGGTGCCACCGGTGTCACGGCCGGGGCGCTGTATCTGAAGCCCGGCACCCGGGAATGGTTCATGCAGTGGATCGCCGCCCGGCATCCGGAACTGGCGGGCCGCTACCGCAGGCTGTATGGCACAGGCTCGTACGCGTCCAAGGAATACCGCACCTGGCTTGCCGGCAGGGTCCGCTTCTTCAAAGCCCGGCACGGCTTCACCGGCTCGCACGGGTTCAGCCACCGGGACGTCGAGGATTCCCCCGTCGACGATCCCCGGGGCGAGGAAGCTGCCTACCCGGAGGGAAGCATTCCGCAGGATCGCTCAGGGCAGGCTAGGTCGGCGCAGCACGGGCCGGGGCAGCACGGGTCCGGGCAGCATGGCCACGGCAGCGCCCGGACGTCCCAGCCCACACTGTTCTGAGCCCTGCCGCGCCCAGCCAAAAGCGCCTCCACCAAGAGCGCTCCAACCAAATAAGAGGAGGGCAGGACGGTCACCGTCCTGCCCTCCTCGGGTTTCTGCGACACGCTCCGCAGTACGCCCGTTAGCCCTAGCCGGTCAGCCTGAGCTGATCGGTCAGCCTTAGCTGGCCGGAATCACCAGGCCCTTGAACTCCGTCTGGATGAAGTCCTTCATCTCCTGCGACGTCAGGATCTTGTAAAGCTTCTGCACCCGGGCGTCGTCCTTCTTGTCCGCATTCACGGCGAGGACGTTGTAGTAGGCGCTGTCCTTGCCCTCGACCAGGATCTGCTTGTCAGTGCTCAGGCCGGCCGGCAGGGCGAACGCCAGGGTGACAATGGCGGCGTCCTTGTCGTTCAGCGCCTGCGGGAGGCTGGCGTTCTCGATCTCCGTGAACTTCAGGTTCTTCGGGTTGGCCGTCACGTCCTTGAGCGTGATGGGGTTTTCCGTCACCTCGATGAGCCCCTTGGACGCGAGCAACTTCAGGGCGCGGGCCTCATTGGTGGGGTCATTGGGGATGGCCACCGACGCGCCCTCAGGTAGGGCGTCCACGCTCTTCACCTCGTTGGAGTACAGGGCCATCGGCGGCAGGTATACCTTTCCGACGCTGACCAGGTTCTTCCCCGAAGCCTTGTTGTACGTCTCCATGAACGTCGTGTTCTGGAAGAGGTTGGCGTCAATATCGCCGTCGCTCACGGCAGGGTTCGGCGTGTTGTAGTCGCTGAACTCCTTGTATTCGACCGTGAGGCCTTCCTTGGATGCGAGCTCCCGCTGGACGTGCTTGAGCATGTCGCCGGCGGGCACCGCGAGGGCACCTACCTTGATGGTCTCCGAGGCGCTGGAGGAGCTTGGGCTGCCACAGGCAGAGAGGGCCAGGACGGCGAGGGCTCCGGCAGCAGCGGCCTTGAGGATGGTGGATCGGATCATGCTGGACTCTTTCAGGATGGAGCGGATGGGGGTGAAAACGCGTGGCTGAGATCTGGTGTCAGCGGTGGGACAGCCTGCGGGCGGCAAAGTTGCCCAGCGACTGGAACAGCTGGACCAGGAGGATCAGCAGGATGACGACGGCGAACATGTACTCGGGGCTGTAGCGCTGGTAACCGTAACGGAAAGCCACATCGCCGAGCCCGCCGCCGCCAACCGCACCCACCATGGCTGAGTATCCGATGAGGCCCACAACGGTGGTGGACAGCCCCAGCGCCAGTGCGGGGACCGCCTCGGCAACCAGTACCTTGGTGAGAATCGTCCAACGGGTGGCGCCGAGCGACTGGGCTGCTTCAACGAGGCCCTTGGGCACTTCGCGGATGCCGATTTCCACGAGCCGGGCGAAGAACGGAATGCCGGCGATCGCCAGCGGTACGATCGCCGCCGTCGGACCGATAAAGGAGCCGACCAGCAGGCGGGTGAAGGGAATCAAAAGGATCATCAGGATGATGAACGGGATGGACCGGCCGATGTTCACCACGACGTCCAGCACCCGGTTCACGGCGACCCCCAGGGCACGGCTTCCGAACGGCCTGGCCAGCAGTCCGTGAGCCTCGGTGGTAACCAGCAGCACGCCGGCCGCGAGCCCGAAGAGAACCGTGAGGAGCAGGCTCACGCCTACCGTGTAGAAGGTCTCCCCGGCGCCCTTGAGGATGGTGTCCAGCAGGTCGGCCCAAAAGTACGGATCGTTACGGTCGATCACTTGATTACCTCCACATAAAGTCCTTGGGACCGCAGGTCGGCGACGGCGCCGGACACGGTCCTTGCATCGCCCGGCAGTTCCAGCCGGGTCCGCCCTGCCTGGCGGCCGTGGATGGTCTCCACGGCAGCGCCCAGGATTCCCACGTCGATGCCGTGCTGGCGTGCCAGCTGAGCTATGACCGGCCGGTCCGTGGCCACTCCGGTGAAGGTGATCTCCACGACCGCGTTGGAGGTAGGCGGGATGTCGCCCAGGGGGAAAAGTGCCTGGCCAAGCAGGGACTTCTCCGTGGTGAGCAGTTTCTCGACGGAACCCTGCTCCAGGATCCGCCCCTGGCTCATGACGGCGGCCGAATCGCAGATGCGCTTAACCACGTCCATCTCGTGCGTGATGAGGAGTACGGTCAGGCCCAGATCCTTGCTCAGCTGCCGGATCAGGTCGAGGATCTGGCGTGTGGTGTCCGGGTCCAGCGCCGAGGTGGCTTCATCGCTGAGCAGCACGGACGGGTTGGACGCCAGCGCGCGGGCGATGCCGACGCGCTGCTTCTGCCCGCCCGACAGCTGGGCGGGATACGCATCCGCCTTGCCGTGCAGATCCACGAGTTCAAGGATTTCCAGCGCGCGGGTCCGCCGCTGAGCCCGGCCCGCACCGGTAATCTCCAGCGAGAGCTCAACATTCGCCCGCACGGTGCGCCCGCTAAGGAGGTTGAAGTGCTGGAAAATCATGCCGATCTCGTGGCGGGCCTGCCGCAGCTCCATGCCGGCCAGCTTTGTCATGTCCCGGCCGCCGACGTGGACGGTTCCGGAATCCGGCTGTTCCAGGGAGTTGATGGTGCGGATCAGGGTGCTTTTGCCTGCGCCGCTCTGCCCCACGACGCCAAAGATTTCGCCCTTTTTCACGGACATTGTGACGTCGTCGAGGGCGCGGACCTTCGCGGCCCCGGAGCCGTAGCTCTTGACGACACGGCTCACGGATATCATGCGGTTCCTTCAGGGCTGGGCGCGGAAATCTCCCGGAACTGTTCAAGGAGTGAGACACCGCGGGGGTGCCCAGCATGTAATTCTGCCCAGCAGCTCCGCACGGCAACAAATCCGAACAATCAGCTCGAGGAGAGCCGTGAAGGGTGGTGTTAATTTCCGCGGAGAGAGTTTGCGCGGCTCGCTGCGGCGACGCTGGCGAGCAGCGCCCGGACAATCGGGAGGTCGGCCGGAATCCAGGGCAGGCTGAGAGCTTCGTCACCTTCGCTGATGCTGACCCAGCGGAGTTCATCGTGATCTTCGAGCGGCCGCGGTTCGCCGTCTGCCACTTCCGCGAACCACACCCGCATCGCGGCCTTCTCGTTCAGGGGCCAGCCGGCTGGCCCGGGCGCCACCAGCTCCGCCCCAAGAACGACGGCGATGCCGAGTTCCTCGCGCAGCTCCCGGTGCAGTGCACTCTCGGGGACCTCGCCCGGTTCCACTTTGCCGCCCGGGAATTCCCACATGCCGGCAAACTGCGGAGGCGCCGTACGGCGCGCCACGAGAAGCCGGACGGGAGCGGACAACGAGTCCACCACGGCCCCGCCGACGACGTTAATCAGTTCAGTCACCGGTCCAGTTTAGGAGGGCGCAGGTTTTTCATGAGGCGGGCCCGCCCGGCCCGGAATATTCATCCCGCCGGAAGCTTGTTAAAATCAGACATAACAGTGGCAACGAGGCCTACTCCGCAACTCCCCTTCGAAAAGCAGGCACATGATTTCCACTGTCCAGGCTCCCCCCACGCCCAAAGCCGCCACGAACATCGGACCCGCCATTCTTGCGCTGGCCATGGGCGGCTTCGGCATCGGTGTCACCGAGTTCGCCATGATGGGACTGCTCAAGGAGGTCGAAGTCGGACTCCGGATCAGCACCCCCGAGGCCGGGCACCTGATCTCGGCCTACGCCCTGGGCGTCGTCGTCGGAGCTCCCGTACTTGCCGCTGTCGGAGCGAAATTGCCGCGCAAGTTCCTTGCGCTGGGGCTCATGCTGTTCTTCAGCGTTGCCAACCTCTCCTCGTTCATCGCGCCCGATTACGCGAGCATGCTGGTCTCCCGGTTCGCCGCCGGCCTGCCGCACGGCGCGTTTTTTGGCGTGGCCGCGGTCATCGCCGCTTCCTTGGTGGCGCCGACCAAGCGGGGCTGGGCCATCTCCATGGTGATGGCGGGGCTCACGGTTGCCAACGTGGTCGGCGTCCCCTTCGCCACCTGGCTCGGCCAGGCCTTTGGCTGGCGCCTGCTCTTTGTCCTGGTGGGACTGCTGGGACTGGTAACCCTGGCACTCATCTGGAAATTCGTTCCGTTCCAGAAGGCGCACGCGGACGCCAGCATCCGCAGGGAGCTGGGCGCGCTCAAAAGAGCGCAGGTCTGGCTGGCCATCCTCATCGGCATCGTCGGATTTGGCGGGTTCTTCGCCACGTACACCTACATCTCCCACACCATGACCTCCGTGGCCGGGATCCCCGCCGCCCTGCTGCCGTTCGTGGTGGCCCTGTACGGCCTGGGAATGGTGGCCGGCAACATCGTCGGTGGCCGGATTGCGGACAAGTCCGTGATGGGGACCATCTACCGCGTCCTGCCGGGAATCGCCGTCGCACTGGTGGTGTACGCCATGGCTGTGCACTGGCCGTGGTCGGCCTTCGTCATGGTGTTCGTCGTGGGTGCCGCCGGGTCCATGCTCGTACCCGCCCTGCAGACCCGCCTGCTGGATGCGTCTCCCGATGCGCCGTCGCTGGCGTCCTCGCTCAACCATGCCGCCCTGAATGTCGCCAACGCCCTGGGCGCCTTCCTGGGCGGTTTGGTGATCGCCTGGGGCTGGGGCTACGTTGCCCCCGCCCTGGTTGGCGCCGTTCTCGCCATTCTCGGCCTGATCGTGGCCCTGTTCAGCGGCCTGCTGGAACCCAAAAAGCCGCTGGCTCCGTAACAGCAGTCACGGAGCCAGCGGCCCAGAATTGCAGGGGGCGGCCTGGCGTCAGCAGCTAGGCGCCTGGGTCGCCCGCAAGGGCGGGCCCGCTGGCCACCTGGGCGCGGCGGATGTCTGGCTCCAGGTAGATGACCCGCGCGATGGGAACGGCCGAGCGGATCCGGGCCTCGGCGTCGTCAATGGCCTTGGCAATGTCCAGCCCGGAATCACCTGCATCCACGCTGATCTTGGCCGCCACGAGCAGCTCCTCCGGGCCCAGGTGCAGGGTCTTGAGGTGAATAATGGCTGTGCCGTCCGCCTCGATGGCGCGCCGGATCCGGCCGACGTCGTCCTTGGTTGCCGACTCCCCCAGCAGCAGGGATTTGGTTTCCATCGCCAGGATGACGGCAATCGCCACGAGCAGCAGACCGATCATCCCGGTTCCGATTCCGTCCCAGATGCCGTCGCCGGTCAGCAGGGTCAGTCCCACGCCGAACAGGGCGAAGACGAGGCCCAGCAGCGCACCGAAGTCTTCGAGCAGGATCACCGGAAGCTCGGGCTGCTTGGCGGTCCGCACGAAGCTGATCCAGCCCTGGCTGCCGCGGATGTGGTTGGCTTCGCTGATGGCCGTCCGGAACGAGAACGACTCGGCGATGATGGCTCCCACCAGCACGGCCAGGGGCACCCACCAGAAGTCGCCTTCTATGGCGTGCGGGTGCTGGATTTTTTCCCATCCCTCATACAGGGCGAACAGGCCGCCGACGCTGAAGAGCACGATGGAAACGATGAACGCATAAATGTACCGCTCGCGTCCGTAGCCAAAGGGGTGTTCCGGGCTGGCGGCCCGCTGTGCGCGTTTTCCGCCGACCAGCAGCAGGATCTGGTTGCCGGAGTCCGCGACTGAGTGGATGGCCTCAGCCAGCATCGACGAGGAACGCGTCAACAGGAACGCGACGAACTTCAGGACAGCGATGGTCAGGTTGGCGGCCAGCGCCGCCACAATCGCCTTGGTACCGCCATTTGCAGACAAGGGAGCCTCACCTCTTCACGTGGAAATTTCAAACGGATGGGACAGAGCGGCATGGAACCGCCGTATAGGAAATACCGTACCGCTCCGGCACTTGACAGGCCCCGGACGGGCACCGGACAGGGCTTCAGACGCCACGAAAAGAGCCAAAAGTAAGCCTGCTGACAAATAATCACGCGCTGTGTTAGCTTGAAGCCATATCGGGACTGATAAGAATCGATCCCGACGAATATGAAGGAGCAGACAATGGGATTTCTTGCTTGGATTATTCTCGGCCTGATCGTAGGCGCAATCGTTAAAGCCGTCATGCCCGGCAGGGTCGGCGGCGGCTGGGTCACCAGCTTGGTTCTGGGCGTCGTTGGCGCCATCGTTGGCGGCTGGATCGGCAGCCTTCTCTTCGGCAAGGGTGACCTGGCGTTCTTCGACCTTGGCACCTGGATCCTCGCCATCATCGGCGGCCTCGTAGTCGCAGGTATCTACGGCGCAATCACCGGCCGCAGCCACAGCACCCGGGCACCATAACAGGCCCGAATCACAGGCACTGGGCTGCAACAGGCCCAGGCCCATAACAGACAAATCAGACAGGAGCGGGGGCCCACCGGACGGTGGGCCCCCGCTTCTTCGTGTATTGCTGCCGACGCTGTCCACGAGCGGAGTTTTTGTCCACGTGTCGCGACTAAAAGTGCCCTTTGCGGCCGATATCTGTACAACAACTCCAGCACGCTAGGCGGGCTGCTGGGACCTCGCACTGGCGTAGAGGCAAACGGTGGCGGCCGTCCCGAGATTGAGGCTCTCAGCGGCGCCATAGACCGGCACGGCCACCCGATGGTCGGCAAGCGCAAGCTCGTCCTCCGAGAGCCCTTGGGCTTCGTTGCCGAAGAGCCAGGCCGTGGGGTTTTCCAGGGCGTAGTCAGAGCCGGCGGCCGAAGCGCCAAGCCGGCGTGCGGCGTTCTCGTCCTGCAGGCGGTCGAGGTTCAGCTGCCCGTAGCCATCCGCTGCCAGCACACCGATCCCCCGCTCCCGGCACATCGCAGCCAGCTCGTTGACGTCAGCGCCGAGAACCACTGGAAGGTGGAAGAGGGAGCCGGCGGTGGAGCGGACCGCCTTGGGATTGTAGATATCCACGCTGGAACCGGTGAGGACCACGGCATCGGCGCCGGCGGCGTCTGCGGCCCGAAGCACCGTCCCGGCATTCCCGGGATCGCGGACCTGGCAGAGCACGGCAATCAGCCGCGGTCCGGCGTCGAGCACGTCCGCCAGCTCGACATCCACGAAATCGCACACCGCAACGATCCCCTGCGGGGTTACGGTGTCCGCCATGGCGGCCAGGACGTCGTCCGTGGCGAGGCGGGCACTGGTTTCCAAGGCCAGCTCTTCAAACTCGGGGTACCGGTCCAGGCAGGCCTCGCTGGCGTACACCTCGCGGACGATGCCCGGCTGGCCCGCAGCGATCCGCTTGCCGTGAAGCACCAGGGCCTCACGTACTGCCTGCGGGCCCTCGGCCAGAAACTGCCGGCGCTTTAAACGTGCCGGGCGCCCTGCAAGCTTTGCCACGTCCCTGACCCGATCTGCTCGGGGATTGGAGAGTGGAAAGTCTTGCGGGCGCCCGGTTTCGTTCATATAAGAAACCTTAGTGGCTGTTGCCACCGGTCCTTGAACTGGGAGTTGCCTGCTTACTCAGCAGCTGCAGCAACCGGCTTCTTCGCAGCGCGTGCGCGGGTAGCCTTGGCCTTCGGTGCAGCCTCAGCCTTGGCGGCCGGAGCGGAGGTGTCTGCAGGCAGGGAGTCCTTGGCAACCTGGACCAGCGCAGCGAAAGCGTTGGCGTCGGAAACGGCGAGCTCGGCCAGCATGCGGCGGTCAACCTCAACCTCAGCGGCCTTCAGGCCCTGGATCAGACGGTTGTAGGTCAGGCCGTTGGCGCGGGACGCAGCGTTGATGCGCTGGATCCACAGGCGGCGGAAGTCGCCCTTCTTCTTCTTGCGGTCGCCGTAGCTGTACACAAACGAGTGCAGCAGCTGCTCTTTGGCCTTGCGGTACAGGCGTGAGCGCTGTCCACGGTAACCTTTGGCGCGTTCGAGGATAACCCGGCGCTTCTTGTGGGCGTTTACCGCCCGCTTCACACGTGCCACGTGCGTACTCCTTTAAAAATCTGATCCCAA
The DNA here is from genome assembly GCF_051965295.1 of Arthrobacter sp. SAFR-023. NCBI lineage: Bacteria > Bacillati > Actinomycetota > Actinomycetes > Micrococcales > Micrococcaceae > Arthrobacter > Arthrobacter sp. SAFR-023. Next base: position 40,254 of record NZ_JBQCMF010000002.1, read on the forward strand.
GCGACTACTGCCGGTGACCGGCTGGCCTGAGAAGGCTAATTAATAGTTGACTGCTGCCAGGTGGCAGTCAGTCAGAATGCTTGGAAATTAGATGCCGAGCATCTTCCGGATGACCTTGGCGTCGCCCTTGAAGACGATCTTGTCGCCGGCAAGGCGGCGGGTCAGCCTGGAGGACTTGTGCTCGAGGTAGTGGCGGCGGTTGGCCTGCTGGCGGCGCAGCTTGCCGCTACCGGTCAGCTTGAAGCGCTTCTTAGCACCGCTGTGGGTCTTCATCTTCGGCATGGGAACCGATCTCCTTACGTATCCGCGGACAATGTCCGCAGTTCTATCGTGCAGCCGCCCCTGCGGGCGGCATGCTGGTTGCTGACTGCCTGAAGGCGATGCCTTCCGCAGTTTCGAACTAGGTGGTCTTCTTGCCCGCCGGCTTCGGCGTGGGCCGGGGCGCTGCGGGTCGTGCAACAGGCTTCGGCGCTGCCGGCCGGGCCACCGGCTTGGGCGTGGCCGGGGCAGCCGCAGGCTTCGGCGCTGCCGGAGCAGGCGACTCAGCTACGGGAGCCTTCGGCTCAGCAGGCGCTGCCGCCTTCGGTGCTGCGGGGGCTGCCGCTCGGGGAGCAGCGGGGGCTGCCTTGGGTGCTGCGGCCTTGGGTGCTTCGCGCTTCGACTCGGCCTCCTTGGGTGCTGCCGCAACCTTGGGTGCTTCGGCAACCTTGGGGGCTTCCGCGGCCGGAGCTGCTTCGGCCGGAACCGAGGGCGCTTCGACGGCGGCTTCCGGAGCGGCTGCCTCAGCTTCTGCCGGGGCGTCTTGCGCAGGGGCCTCCGTGGAAACCTGGAAGCCTTCCGGCAGAAGGTCCGCAAGCGACTGCGTCAGGGGTGCCTGATCGTCACCGGACGTGTCCACGCGGCCTGCGGCCTTGGCTTCATTCTGGGCCTTGGCTTCTGCACGCTGCGTTGCGCGGCGCGCTTCGGCCTTAGCCTCCGCCTTGTTCTTCAGCGGGCCGATGACCATGACCATGTTGCGGCCGTCAATGCGGGGGCTGGACTCAACCACGCCGACCTCACCGACATCTTCCGCGAACCGCTGGAGCAGGCGCAGGCCCATTTCGGGACGCTGCTGCTCACGGCCGCGGAACTGGATCATGGCCTTGACCTTGTCCCCGGCTCCGAGGAAGCGGAGGGCGTGGCCGCGCTTGGTCTCGTAGTCATGGGTGTCGATCTTCAGGCGGAACCGGATTTCCTTCAGAACCGTGTTGGTCTGGTTCTTCCGGGCCTCACGGGCCTTGACCGCGGCTTCGTACTTGTACTTGCCGAAGTCCATCAGCTTGCACACCGGAGGCTTGGCCTGCGGTGCAACTTCAACGAGATCCAGGTCGGACTCGGCAGCCAGACGCAGGGCATCCTCAATACGGACGATTCCTACCTGTTCGCCGGCAGGGCCGACCAGCCGCACCTCAGGGACGCGGATACGCTCATTGATTCTTGGCTCGCTAATGTTAAAGCTCCTGTGTTCGTGATGGGTGTACCACCGGCAAAATAGAGAAGGCCCCCAATTGCCGGAGCAATCGAAGGCCTCAAAGGATCGGATGTGCACATCCCGCGAGGGACTGCACGCACTTCCCCAGGCTCCTGCCCGGTGAACCGCCCGACCGTTACCCGGCAACCTTGCTTCCCTAAAACCCCAGGGAAAACGGCTGACGCGGGTGGGAGAGAACTCCGCTTGCAAACTGAATATCAATTCTACATAAAGAAGCCCGCTTACCGCACATTGGCGGCAGTGGGTCTCATCCACGGCAAAATAACGACATCCAGTCGGTCTGTGACAAGCTTACCAGTATGAGCACTCCAGACAGCAATTCACACGTCTACCAGGCGCCTGGCGCCGGGGACGACGTCACGCAGCAAATCCGCGACATCTCCGAGGTTCCTGCGATCGAGGTCATCACCACGGCCGCCGTGCACCTCATGAGCGCCTCGGCCGTGAAGCTCGGCCTGGCCGCTGAGGAGAACGCCGCTGAGCTGAAGGACCTGGATGAGGCCCGCAAGCTCATCACCGCCCTCGCCGGCCTGGTGACGGCGGCCGCCCCGGAAATCGGTTCGCAGCATGCCGGGCCGTTGCGTGATGGCCTGCGGTCACTGCAGCTCGCCTTCCGCGAAGAGTCGATCATTCCGGATCCTCCGGGCAAGGGTCCCGGTGAGAAGTTCACCGGTGCAGTGAACTAGAGATTGAATTACGACGGCGGCGGGCCGGCTCTTCGGGGCCGGCCCGCCGCCGTTTTTGTCTTCGGGGGGCACTAGCTCCGGTAGCGCTCTCCAGCCACCCTGCTTCCGCGAAACCGGAGAGTGTCAGGATGCGGCGGCGCGGCGGCGCCGCTGCTGGAGGACAAGTCCCACAGCGCAAAGCAGCACCCCAGCCACCCCGACGGACACAAAGCCCCCGGCCGCGCCAATGCTGTCGATGAAAAGTCCGGCCAGCGGAGCCCCCAGTGCCACGCCGGCGGTCAGCGCGGACCCGTACCAGCCCATGGCCTCGCCCCGCCTGGCCTCGTCAACCAGTTCGGCCACCTTCTCGGAGGCTGCCGAAAGCACCGGAGCACAGAGGAGCCCCGGCAGCAGCGACAACAGGCTGAGGGTCAGTGTGTCGGTGGCGAAGCCCATGGGAATGGTCAGTGCAGCCATGCCCAGAAGCAGGAGTATCGGTGAGACAGGCCGGTGCATGGCCCCGTAGACGAGGCCGCCGACCACCGAGGCGGCGCACCAGAAGAGGAACACCACACCGATCTCGCCCTGGCGGCCGCCGGTCTCCAGGGCAGCCACGATTCCCACATCGGTGCCGCTGAGCACCATGCCGGCGCCACCGGCAACAGCGAACACCGCGGCTACCGCGGCGGTGAACCAGCCGAAGCTGTGGGCCACCCTGCGCTTCAGGACTGCCCGCCGACTAATGCCCGCGGCCGCCGGGCCGAGTTCAGCGGCAGCCTCCTGCAGGTGTGCGGGGGCCGCGGCCACCACGGCCACCTCTGCGGCAACCTGTTCGTCCGCCTCACACGATTCGCTGCGGACAGCACTGCGGGTGGGCGGGTTGAACCACATGAGGAAGAGCCCGGCCAGCGATGTCGAGACGCCGACGGCGGTCAGCCCCAGCACGGAATGGCCGCTTGTGGCCACCACGGCACCTGCGGCCGGGCCGATCATGAACACCATCTCCGTGCTGACAGCGTCCAGCGCGAAGGCGGTCCTGCGCTGGTCGCCGTCCGCAAGGACCCCCAGGGACTGCCGCACCACACTGAAAATGGGCAGCGTCAGAAGGCCGCCCACGAACACGAGCGGCAGCAGCCACTGATAGGAGACGTGCGGCACGATGGACCAGATGACTGTTTCCGAAATCACGGAGGGTATCAGCGCTCTCCGCAGGCCCGCCGTATCCACCCGGCGGCCGCGCCAAGGGGCGCCGAGCGCGATGCCGATGGTCATCACGGCCGCTGCCGTTCCCGCGGCCGCGTAGCCCTCACCGAGGGTAAGGACGATGTGCAGGGTCAGCAGGACGCCCGCCGCCGAGTGGGGAATGCGGGCGATCATGCCGACCGCCAGGAGCCGCCGGATGGGCCGGACGGCCAGCAGCTCCCGGTACAGGCTGAAATTCACAGGTGGGTCCTCATTCCGCCGCCGGACAGCGCCGGAACGGACCCCACCGGGCCAGCGGCTACTGCGCGGCGCGCCTTAGCTTTACTTCGATCGAATCAACGCGCTCACCAAACAATACATTCCGGCTCCACTCGCTCTGGAGGCCGGCAACGAGGGCCTGGACTGCGGCCGCATCGAGTCCGTCCTCCAGGTAGAGCACCACCCGCAGTTCCGGTCCGGCGCCGCCGCCATCGACGCTGCTCCCCGAAGCCGTGGTTGTGGCTACTCCCCCGCCGGGAAGGACATCGAGTCCGCGGACTGCGGGCTTACCTTCCGCTCCGGCACGCAGCACGGCGGCCAGCTCGGCGTCCAGGTAGGCCGGCACCCACTGCCGCTGCTGCGCGAGGGCCCAGACGCCGGGGCGCCGGACCACGAAGGTCACTTCCGCCCCGGGGTCCACCACCAGCAGCTCGGCCCCCTCGGCGACGGCGGACAAGGCGGCCCGCGCGGCGTACACGGCCACCGGACGGGCCTCCGGGTGCCACGCCGCCAGGGCTGCTGCCGTGCTGAACACCGGCATGGCGAGGCGGCCGTCGGGCGCCTTGAGCGTCACCAGCGCCATGTCCGCCTGCTTGTCTGCGTGCACGCCGTGCGCGCCCTCGGCTTCTTCCGCCAGTTGTGCCACCACGGGGACGAAAACCCGGGCACTGGCCAGTGAGGCAACCACCGCGGCCTCGCCGCCGTCCCCGGCAACAAGAGCGGAGACTGCGGTGAGGTAGCCGGCGTCGGCCGCGCCGTCGTCGTCCTCGAAGTTGTGGATCTTGGCGTCATCACCGGCGAGGCTGCGCCCGGCCCAGGGCTGACCGGCCGAATCGGCGGCGCCACCCGCCCCGGCCAGGGCAGCCTCGATGTGACCGGGCAGCCTGCGAACCGGGGGCAGGTCCGCCGCCGGTCCGCCGCCGTCCGCGGAGTTGCGCTGGTGCTCGGTCACGGCGATGTCCTAGCGGCGGCCGGCGACGTCGAGGGCCTCGGGGAGGGTGAAGGCGCCGGCGTACAGGGCCTTGCCCACGATGGCACCTTCGACGCCGAGCGGCACCAGGGAGCGCAGGACCTTCAAATCGTCGAGGCTGGAAATGCCGCCGGAGGCCACCACGGGCTTGCCGGTCTTTTCCACCATCTGCCGCAGAAGTTCAACGTTCGGTCCCTGCAGCGTCCCGTCCTTGGTTACGTCGGTGACGACGTAGCGGGCGCAGCCAGCCTCCTCGAGGCGGCCCAAAACGTCCCACAGGTCCCCGCCTTCCTTGGTCCAGCCGCGTCCGGCGAGGGTGGTTCCCCGGACGTCCAGGCCGACGGCGATCCGGTCACCGAAGCGGTCGATGGCCCGCGCGGTCCATTCCGGATTCTCCAGAGCGGCGGTGCCGAGGTTCACCCGGGCGACGCCCAGGTCCAGTGCCTTCTCCAGCGATTCGTCGTCCCGAAGGCCGCCGGAGAGCTCGACCTTGATGTCCAGCCGGCCCACCACTTCGCGCAGCAGGTCCGCGTTCGAGCCGCGTCCGAAGGCAGCGTCGAGGTCCACCAGGTGAACCCATTCCGCGCCCTGCTGCTGCCAGTTGAGCGCCGCCTCCAGGGGCGTGCCGTAGCTTGTTTCGCTGCCCGCCTCGCCCTGGACCAGGCGGACGGCCTGGCCGTTCACGACGTCGACGGCGGGAAGCAGTTCAAGTACCGGCAGCTCGTTTTGGCTGGTCATCAGGGGTCCTCAGTTCTTGTAGACGCGGGTTCCCGTGGGCGGCCACTTCTGCGGCGCGCACGGCGGGTTAGTGGGTTATGTGCCGGGAAGGGTCAGCAGGTAGGCGGCCAGCAGAGACATGGCGGCCAACACGTAGAAACCGATCTGGATCCAGAGCGGTTTGCGCTGCTGCCTGAAGGACAGGCCGCCGCCCACCAGGAGACCGGCGAGTCCCATCAGGAGGATTGACCACATCTAGGCGTCCGCCGCCTGCCGGGAGTGCGGCGCGCGGAGCCCGTCGACCCAGTTTTTCAGGAGACGCGCGCCGGCGTCACCGGACTTTTCCGGGTGGAACTGGGTGGCGCAGAGGGGGCCGTTTTCCACGGCGGCGACGAAGGGGCCACCGTGCTCGGACCACGTGACCAGGGGCGGCGCCATCCGCGGCTGGATCACGTCGAAGTCCCAGTTCTGGACGCCGTAGGAGTGCACAAAGTAGAACCGCTCGCCCTCGACGCCGGCGAAAAGCCTGGAGCCTTCCGGGACCTTGACGGTGTTCCACCCCATGTGCGGCACCACTTCCGCCGGGAGGAGCTCCACCTTGCCGGGCCACTCCCCCATGCCTTCGGCTTCGGTTCCGTGTTCGACGCCGGCTTCGAAGAGCACCTGCAGGCCGACGCAGATCCCGAGGACCGGGCGTCCGCCGGCAACGCGGCGGCCGATCATCCGGATGCCGTCAACAGCTTTGAGCTCGCGCATGACCGTTTCGAAGGCGCCGACGCCGGGAACGACCAGCCCGTCGGCGTTCAGCACGTCCTCGGGCTTGGAGCTCAGGATAACCTCCGCACCGGCACGCTCAAGGGCGCGAACGGCCGAACGGACGTTGCCGGAGCCGTAGTCCAGGACGGTGACGGTGGGTTTGCCCTCCGGGGATGCCGGCTTCATTGTGGCGGACGGGTCGAGGATCGCGCCCTCGTGCAGTACTTTGCCGGTCACAGTGCTCCTTTGGTGGACGGAATGCCCTCGACGCGGGGATCCGGCTCGACGGCTGCGCGGAGGGCCCTGGCGAAGGCCTTGAACTGGGCTTCCACGATGTGGTGCGGGTCGCGGCCCGCGATGACGTTCATGTGCAGGCAGATGCCGGCGTGCAGCGTGATGGCCTCGAACACGTGCCGGGTCAGCGAGCCCGTGAAGTGGCCGCCGATCAGGTGGTACTCCTGCCCGGCAGGCTCGCCGCCGTGCACCAGGTAGGGCCGGCCGGACACGTCGACGACGGCGTGCGCGAGGGCCTCGTCCAGGGGCACGGTGGCCTCACCGAAGCGGCGGATGCCCGCCTTGTTGCCCAGCGCGGTGCGCAGGACCTCGCCGAACGTAATGGCAACATCCTCGACGGTGTGGTGGACGTCAATGTGGGTGTCGCCGGTGGCCTTGACGGTCATGTCGATGAGTGAGTGCTTGCACAGGGCCGTCAGCATGTGGTCGTAGAACGGGACCGACGTGCTGATATCCGACACTCCGGTGCCGTCGAGGTTGATCTCCACCAGCACGGAAGATTCGCTGGTGGCACGCTCCATGCGTGCAGTCCGGGCCTCGGCAGCCTTGATACCGGTGTCGCTCATGGTGATAGATGTCCTTTGACGAAGGATGGGGGCAGACCTGACCTGGTCCATATTCAAGTTTAGGCCGGAAGTACGGCCTGCCGGGCCAGGATGCTTTCCAGCGCTTCCAGGAAGGCTGTGGTTTCCGTCTCAGTACCGGCCGTGACCCTCAGGTGGCCGGCGATGCCGACGTCGCGGACGAGCACCCCTGCATCCAGCAGTCCCTGCCAGACCTCATGGGGGTTCTCCAGCCCACCGAAGAAGACGTAGTTGGAATCGGACGCCGCGGGCCGCAGCCCCATCCGCGTCAGTTCCGCGACAATCCGGTCACGCTGCCGTTTGATGTCTTGGACATCGGCCATGAGCGCCTCGCGGTGCTGCAGCGCCGCGAGGGCGGTTGCCTGCGTGACGGCCGACAGGTGGTAGGGAAGGCGCACCAACCGGAGGGCGTCGGTCACCTCCGGGGCGGCAGCCATGTAGCCGAGGCGGGCGCCGGCAAGAGCGAACGCCTTGCTCATGGTCCGGGAGACGATGAGCCGCTCCCGGCCGGGCAGCAGGGTGAGGGCGCTGGGCGTGCCGTCGTGTGCAAACTCGTGGTAGGCCTCGTCCACGACGACGACCGCCTGACTGGCCTCGCCAGCCTCATAGACGGCTTCCACCACGTCCAGGCCCAGGCCGGTGCCGGTGGGGTTGTTGGGTGAGCACAGGAAGACGATGTTTGGCTGGAGTTCCCGCACCTGGTTCGCCGCGGACTCTGCGCTGAGGCCGTAGTCGTCGGCACGCCTGCCGGCGATGTAGGCGGTGTCCGTGCCGCTGGCGAGCAGCGGGTACATGGAGTACGTCGGCGGGAAGCTCAGGAGTGACCGGCCCGGGCCGCCAAACGCCTGGAGGATCTGCTGCAGGACCTCGTTGGAGCCGTTGGCCGCCCAGAGGTTGTCCGCGCCCAGCCCGTGGCCGAGGTATTCAGCCAGGGCTTCCCGGAGTTCAGTAAATTCGCGATCGGGGTACCGGTTGAGCCCGGCGGCGGCCTCGGATACGGCCGACGTGATGGCCGCCCGCACGTCGGCGGGCACGCCATGCGTGTTCTCGTTGACGTTGAGCAGGATCGGAACATCAAGCTGGGGGGCGCCATAGGGGGACAACCCCCTCAGGTTGGTCCGCAGGGGCAGTCGGTTCAGTCGCTCAAGCTGGTCAGTCACTAGGACAGTTTAAGTAACCCGGAGGGCTGGCCGGAAACTGTGACGGTTCCGGCCAGCCGAAACCGCGCCCAATCACCCCTACTTGTTGGGCACAAACAGCTGCTGACCGGGCATGACTTTGCCGGCCTGGAGGTTATTGAGCTGGACGATGTCCGCGATCACGTCCCGGGGATCGCGGTCCGGGTCGACCTGCCCGGCGATGGCCCAGAGTGATTCACCGGGCTGCACCGTGACCGAAACCGTGGGCGTAACCGTCAGGCCACCGGCATTGTCTGCAGCCTTGGCCGGGGAGTTCAGGAGCCCGGTCAGGGACAGGATAGCGGCAGCCAGCAGAACAAGCGGCAGACCGATCAGGACAATGCGGCCACGGCGGGTCAGACGAAGCCGCGGCGGCTTCCCCGTCCGGGACGCCGCCATTGAACTGGACATTGCCTTTGAAGGCATTGCGGCCGAACGGGACATTGCCGTTGAAGTTGATGCTGCTGTTGAAGCTGACATGGCGTGAGCCCTCCTGGACCAAGTTGTGCTGCCTCGTGTTCGAACAAACAGTTCGAACACCGGGCTGCCAAGCGGCCCTCACTAGAACACATGTTCGAACTTTGCTTTTCCTAGTTTTAGCACCTATCGACGAATTAAGTCGAGACTCGCTAGAACAAATGTTTGAAAAAGCACTATGGCTGGCCTACGTTGGAAATCACAGAACAACCACATCTGCAGTTGATCAGCAGGGTCTGACATTTTCAGGCCGGAAGTTCCCGGCCACTGCAGCTACCGCGGCCGGGAGGAACGGAAAGGCGTTGGCGAACATGGCAGCACAGGCCTCTGACGGCAAGGCTCCCCAGCGCAGCCCGCGGTCTCAGCGGACCCCCAAGGGACTCACCGTCCGGCAGAAAAAGATCCTGGAAACCATCCAGCGCTCGGTCAACGACAACGGCTACCCGCCGTCGATGAGGGAAATCGGCGACACCGTCGGCCTGGCCAGCCTATCCAGCGTGACCCACCAGCTCTCGCAGCTGGAAAAGCTTGGCTACCTCCGGCGCGACCCGAAGCGGCCGCGCGCCATGGAGGTCCTGATGCCGCTCACCCTGGATGCAGGGACGGCAAAAACCGGCGGCGCTGACAAGGCCCCGGCCCTGAGCGCCGCAGGCGCGTCCGTATCCGAACTGCCCAGCGCGATGGACACCGCAATGGTGCCGCTGGTCGGCCGCATCGCCGCCGGCGGCCCCGTCCTTGCGGACCAGATGGTGGAGGACCTGATGCCGCTGCCACGCCAGTTGGTGGGCCACGGCGAACTGTTCATGCTCAAGGTCGCAGGGGACTCCATGGTGGACGCCGCCATCTGCGACGGCGACTGGGTGGTGGTCCGGCGGCAAAGCGACGCGGTCAACGGCGACATCGTCGCTGCGCTGCTCGACGACGAGGCGACGGTCAAGACCTTCCGGCAGCGGGACGGGCACACGTGGCTGCTTCCGCAGAACACGCAGTACGAACCCATCCTGGGCGACCACGCCGTCGTCATGGGCAAGGTGGTGTCCGTACTCCGCTCGCTGTAGCCGCTGCAACGTTAGCCCCGGGCTGTTATAGCCCGGGGCTTTTCACGCCTGTGCGCCGGCGAGCCGTTCGAGCGCTGCGACGGCGGTCTTCTTGTCGGTCGTCGGCCAGAACGGCGGCAGGGCAGCCCGCAGGAACCCGCCATAGCGTTCCGTGGACAGCCGGGAATCCAGCACTGCCACCACTCCCTTGTCGTTCGCGGACCGAATGAGCCGTCCTGCCCCCTGGGCCAGCCTGATGGCCGCGTGCGTGGCGGACACGGACATGAACCCGTTGCCGCCGGCCTGGGCAACGGCCCGGGACCGCGCGGTCATCAGGGGGTCGTCCGGGCGCGGGAAGGGGATCCTGTCAATGACCACCAGGCGGCACGATCCGCCCGGCACGTCGACGCCCTGCCACAGGGACATCGTGCCGAACAGGCACGTATCAGGCTCGTCGGCGAACTGCTTCACCAGTGCCGTCATAGTGGATTCGCCCTGGCAGAGAATGCTGACATCCAGCCGCGTGCGCAGGGCGTCCGCCGCTTCCTCGGCCGCCCGTCGTGAGGAGAACAGGCAGAGCGCTCCCCCGCCGGAGGCGCGGATGAGGGACTCGAGTTCGTCCAGCGCCTCCGGCGAAGTGCCGCGGCCCGGTTTCGGCAGGTGCCGTGCCACATAGAGGATGCCCTGCCGGGGGTAGTCGAAGGGCGAACCCACGTCGACGCCGGTCCAGCTCGGCGCACCGTCGCCGACCAGCCCCAGTCCGCCTGCGGCGGGTTCGAAGGCAGAGCCGATGGCCAGCGTGGCCGACGTCAGCACCACTGTATGGCCGGCGAACAGGCCTTCACGCAGCCTGCCTGCGACGCTCAGTGGGGCGATGTTGACCAGAGCCGGGGCAGTCTCGTCCGGCGCCGAGTATCCCTGTTGGGGATCAAACGTGCTGTTCCGGGAGAACCAGACCACCTCACGGTTTTCGCGCGCCGCAATCAAACGTTCGCAAAGCTCCAAAATCACCAGCAGACGGGAGCGCGCAAGCTGCCGCCCGCCGTCGGCCGTTGTGTTGCTGTCCCCCTTGGAGTCCGACAGCGCCGCCCGGCAGGCCTCACGAAGCTGGTCCACACAATCCAGCTGCTCGTCGTTCAGGCCGTTCGGCAGCAAGCCGCTGGGAACGCCGGCGAGGGCGACCTCCAGGTTTGCTGCCGCTGTGTTGAGCGCGTCAACAGTGATCCCGGTGTGCTTGCGGGCGCCGGAGGCCGCGGCATGGACCATGGCCACCGACAGCTGCCCCGAAACCGCGCCGGTCACCCGGTCCTGGAGCTCGTGGGCCTCATCCACCACCACGACGTCGTACTCAGGCAGCACCGCCAGGCCCTCGAAGGCGCTGACGGCCAGCATGGCGTGGTTGGTCACCACGACGTCGGCTTCCGTGGCGTTGTGCCGGGCAAGCTCGCTGAAGCATTCTTCGGCGAGGGGGCATTTCTGCGCGCCGAGGCATTCCATGGACGTGACGGACACCTGCCGCCAGGCCCGGTCCGTGACGCCGGGAAGGAGCTCGTCACGGTCGCCCGTGGTGGTCTGCTCCGCCCATTCCCGGAGTCTGACCACCTCCTTGCCGAGCTGCGACGAGGGACCGCCCATCGCCGCGGCGAAGTGCGGAACGCTGGTGTCCTCGCCCAGCGAGAAGAGCTGGCCCTCCGAGGGTTCCTCGGAGGGAAAGCCGCCCTCCAGCTTGTGCCTGCAGACGTAGTTCGCGCGGCCCTTGACCAGTGCCACCTTCACGGGCCGGTCGAGTGCCGGTTTGAGGCTCTCCAGCAGCCGCGGGAGGTCACGGCCCACGATCTGGGTCTGCAGCGCGAGGGTGGCGGTGGAGACGAGGGTCGGCTTATTGCTCTCCAGCGAGTGCGCGATGAGCGGGACCAGGTAGGCCAGCGACTTGCCGGTTCCCGTGCCGGCCTGCACCAGCAGGTGGTCGCCGGTTTCGATTGCCCGCGCCACCTGCCGGGCCATCTCGTGCTGGCCGCTGCGGCTTTGGCCGCCCATGCCGGCCACGGCGCGGTCGAGCAGGTCAAGTACGAGCTGCTCTCGGGCCGTGGCCGCGGCGCCGGCGGCTGCCGCCCCGTCAGTCATCGGTGCTGAAGGATTCCAGTTCAGCCGCGAGGCCTTCCCGGACCATGACAACGGCGCGGGTGCCGGCCTCTTCGTGCTCCAGGCTCAGGATCTCCGCATCGGAGTCGTGCAGCTTGCTGATGAGATCCCCGCGGTGGTAAGGCACGAGGAGCTGCATCTTGACGCTGGGCCGCGGGATGGCCTCGCTGATCGCCTCGAGCAGCTCGGCAATGCCCTCCCCCGTACGTGCCGAAACCACCACGTGCCGCGGTTCGCGCTGCTTCAGCCGCTCCACCACAAACGGGTCGGCGGCGTCGGCCTTGTTCAGAACGATGATCTCGGGCACCTTGCGGGCGTCCACCTCGGCGAACACCGACCGGACGGCGGCGATCTGGCCCTCTGGGTCCGGGTGCGACACGTCCACGACGTGCAGGATCAGGTCTGCATCCGCCACTTCCTCGAGGGTGGAACGGAAGGCCTCCACCAACTGGGTGGGAAGGGACCGGACGAACCCCACGGTGTCGGCCAGCGTGTACCCCATTCCGTCGGCGGTCTCTGCCTTGCGGACGGTGGGATCCAGGGTGGCGAACAGGGCGTTCTCGACCAGGACTCCGGCATCGGTGAGGCGGTTCAGCAGCGAGGACTTGCCGGCGTTGGTGTATCCGGCGATGGCCACGGACGGGACTGCATTACGACGGCGGTTGGCCCGTTTGGTCTCCCGTGCAGGCTTCATCGCGGCGATCTCCCGACGCAGCTTGGCCATCCGGGTGCGGATCCTTCGCCGGTCCAGTTCGATCTTGGTTTCACCGGGCCCACGGGAGCCCATGCCGGCGCCGGCGCCGCCCACCTGGCCACCGGCCTGGCGGGACATGGATTCACCCCAGCCGCGGAGGCGCGGAAGGAGGTACTCGAGCTGCGCCAGCTCCACCTGGGCCTTACCTTCGCGGCTCTTGGCGTGCTGGGCGAAGATGTCAAGGATGAGGGCCGTGCGGTCGATGACCTTCACCTTGACGATGTCTTCAAGGCCGCGCCTCTGGGAGGGCGCGAGTTCGGCGTCCACAACGACGGTATCGGCGCCGGTGGACATCACCACGTCCTTGAGTTCCAGGGCCTTGCCGGAACCGAGGAAAGTGCCGGGGTCCGGCTTGGCCCGCCGCTGGACCAGTCCGTCGAGGACTTCCGAGCCCGCAGTTTCCGCCAGGGCGGCGAGTTCACGCAGGGAATTCTCGGCGTCGGCTAGCGTGCCTTCGGTCCAGAGGCCGGTGAGTACGACGCGTTCCAGACGCAACTGCCGGTATTCGACTTCGGTGACGTCTTCGAGTTCGGTGGACAGCCCGGCCGTGCGTCGCAGTGCCCGGCGTTCCTCGAGGTCCTGCTGGTCGCCGTCGTATGTGCTGTGCTCTTCCGCAAGCTGCGAGATGGCCTGCGCCTTGCCCAAAACACCCTGGCTGTCAGCGCGGCTGCCGTTGGCAGGTGCGGCGTTCTTGGCTGGGACGTCCTTGGCGAGGATCCGGTCGATAACAGCCTGGATCTCCTCAGGACTCATGTCCTGGGCTGCCGGCTCGGATCCGGGATTTTGCTGATTGGTCATGGTCTCCTTTGAAGGTTCTGCATCTTCAGAATAGTGCTGATTGCCGCCCTTGGCAGCGGTATTCGCGCTGGGCTGACTACGAGGGGTCATGGAGGGTCTCCTGAAATGCCGGCAGACGTCGGGCATGGCCGGCGGGAAGCGGTCTGATTGAGTGCTGTTCGGGCTGCGATCCTGCGGAAGGTCTGTGCCTGCAAAGGGCAATACCTGCGTCGCATTGGAGGGGAGCCATTGGCCGGTGCCGGCGGCTAAAGGCCGCGGGCAAAAAGAAGTACCGGCTACTCAAAAATCAGGAACATGCCTTCAATGTTACCAGAACGGGCAGGCGGCCTTCCCGTCAGCCGGTTTCCCATCGGGCGGGCAGCCCACTAATCTGGCCAGTTATGGAGTCTGCCCACTATTTCAGCGCATCACCGGCGGGGCCGTTTACCCGCAAGCCCCTCACAGTGGAACTGGCCGGTGAAACGCGGAAGCTGCAGACCTCGTCCGGCATCTTCAGTCCGGACGGGATCGACAAGGGCACAGCCATCCTGCTGGCCGAGGTTCCGGCGCCTTCGCCGCAGGGAAACCTGCTCGACATCGGCTGCGGGTGGGGACCCATCGCCCTCACCATGGCGCTCCGGGCACCGCACGCTCAGGTCTACGCCGTGGACGTCAATGAACGATGCATCGCGCTCACCAACGGGAACGCCGGACTGCTGGGGCTGAACAATGTCACGGCCAGCACGCCCGAGAACGTGGATCCCGAAATCCGCTTCGACACCATCTGGTCCAATCCGCCGATCCGGATCGGCAAGGATGAGCTGCACTCACTCCTGCTGCTCTGGCTGCCGAGGCTGGCACCGGGCGGTTCGGCGTGGCTGGTGGTGCAGAAGAACCTGGGCTCGGATACGCTTCAGCGCTGGCTGGCGGAGGTTTTGGATAGCTCCTTCACGGTGACGCGGGAAAGCACGTCCAAATCCTTCAGGATCCTGCGGGTCAGGAAAGCGTCCCAGTAGCAACGATCGTGGCCGGGCCGCTGAGCTCAACGTGCTCGCGGCCGCCGGCGACGGTGAAGAACTTCACGCCCACGACGCCGCCCGGCACCTTCACCTGCCAGGCGTCCGGGGCGCCCTGCCCGGCCCAGTGCCGGATGGCCACCGCCGCGGCGCACGCACCGGTGCCGCAGGACTGCGTTTCGCCGACGCCACGCTCGTGGACCCGCATGGTCACGGTGCCCACACCCTCGTGCACCAGCGGCTCGGCCGGGACAACGAACTCAACGTTCGTGCCATTGGCGGGCGCCGGGTCGACGTGCGGGGCGGCAAAGAGCCGGGTCTCCCGGAGTTCGGACAGCTCGGCCAGGGCAACGACCGTGTGGGGGTTACCCATGCTGACGGACAGCGCCGGCCGCGGCACCTCGAGTCCCTCGGCGCTGACCAGTGAATCCATGGCACGGGCCGCTGCCTCGTCCGGGAAGATGAACTCCCAGGGGCCCATGTCGACGGCGTAGCCGTCACCTGTGCGGACGATGGTCTTGACGCCGCCGCGGGTGCCGATGGTCAGTGAGCCGCCGGCCGGCAGCTGAGCCAGGCCTTCGGCCAGGAGGAAGTGGACAAACACGCGCACGCCGTTGCCGCACATCTCTGACAGGGAACCGTCACCGTTGTGGTAATCCATGAACCACTCGGCGTCGGGGTTCTCAGCAAGAATCTGGCGGCCCTCGTCAAGGAGACGGGACGGGACGGCGCGGATGAGTCCATCGCCGCCGATGCCGCGGTGGCGGTCGCACAGCTGGGCGACCTGCTCCGCGGAGATCGCGTGCACGCCCTCGGGATCAGCGACCAGGACAAAGTCGTTGCCTGTTCCGTGGCCCTTGGAGAACCGCAGTCCGCTCAGTGTGGTGGCGGCGGGCCGGGCTGTTTCTGCAAGGGTTTCATTCATGGTTCAAGGTTACCCGTCCGCCGGTGGCGCCAGAAAAACGCTGTGGATCTGCCTCGCCGGCTGCGGGTGCTGGTGAGGAGGATGCCGGCGACCACAATCACACCGCCGGCTATTTGCGCGAAGGTGTAGGGACGGCCGGAGAGGATTGTGAACAGGGCTGTGAAGACGGTGATGAGGTTAAGGAACACTCCGGCGTTGCCGGCGGGGATGACTGTCAGTGCGCGGTTCCAGAGCAGGTAGGACAGCACTGACGGGAAGAGCGCGATGAAGGCCAGGGAAACGATGGCACCCTGCGTGGACGGCAGCACGGGACCGCCGGCAGCGAGGCTGAGTGGCGTGAGGACGGCAACGGTGATCGCGGCCTGGACGGCCGTGGTGGTTATCGGGGGCAGCGGCGGAGCCAGGCGCCCGGTGATCGTATACGCGGACCATGCTGCAATGGCTCCGAGCATGAAGAGCTCACCGGTCCCGAACCCGGCCTGCAGCAGCTTGCCCAGGTCGCCGTTGCTGAGGACAAGCAGCACCCCGACGAGCGCGATCAGGACGCCGCCCGCTGCCCGGCGGGTCAGGCGTTCGCGCAGGAAGGCGGCAGCGGCCAGGGTGATCAGTGCAGGGTTGAACGCATTGATGAGGGACGCGTTGAACGCATCTGTGTGCTCGAGGGCCGTGTACAGAAGCAGGTTGTAGCCCAGCAGCCCGGACACACTCAGTGCGATCAGCCACGGCCACGCGGCCAGCACCTGGCGCCACTGCGGGCGCTCCACCAGCTGCGCGATGGCCAGCAGCGGAACCAGGGCCAGCGACCAGCGCAGCAGGACCAGGCTGAGGGGATCGATGCTCGCGACCGCGCCGGCCCCGACAACGTAGTTGCCGGCCCAGAACAGAGTCGCTCCCAGCAGCGAAGCGACGGCGACGATGAGGGCACGCCGCGAGGAGTGCTTTGGCGTGGTGGCAACTGCGAGGGTCATACGGGTCTTTCTTCCAGTGCGTTGTTGCGGGCTTGGCTCAGCGGCAGAGCCCGGCTGCCTTGGCGGCGAGATGAGGGTCCTGCCAGTCCAGCCAGCTGATGCGGGGGTCGGCCCGGAACCACGTCAGCTGCCGGCGGGCGAACTGCCTGGTGGCCACGATGGTTTCTTCGGCTGCCTGCGCTGCATCCGCTTCGCCGTCGAGCACCTTGAGGAACTGGGCGTAGCCGAGTGCGCGGGGTGCGGTCTTGCCACGGCGAAGGCCCTGGGCGTCCAGCCGTTCGACTTCGGCCAGCAGCCCCCGCTCCACCATGCGGTGCACGCGGACGGCGAGCCGGTCGCGCAGCTGCTCCCGGTCCACCTCCAGCCCGATCTGGAGGGCGGGCTGGTGGTACTCGCGGGTCGGCATGAAGGAGCTGAACGGGCGCCCGGTCAGCTCGAACACTTCCAGCGCGCGGATGATGCGGCGGGCGTCGCCGAGGCGGCCGGCGGAGACGGGGTCTACCGCCCGCAGGCGGTCCAGCAGCACCGCGGATCCTTCCGCAGCGTTCTCCTGTTCCAGCCGGGCACGGATTTCCGGATCGGTTCCCGGGAAGTCCAGCACATCGAGGGCGGCGCGGACATACAGGCCCGACCCGCCGGCCAGGATGGCCCGCTTGCCGCGGCGGTGGATATCCGCGACGGCGTCCCTTGCCTGCTGCTGGAAGTCGGACACCGACGCTTCCTGCGTCACGTCCAGGATGTCCAGCAGGTGGTGCCGGACGCCGCGCTGTTCAGCCTCGGTGACCTTGGCGGTGCCGATGTCCATGCCGCGGTAGAACTGCATGGCGTCGGCGTTGATCACTTCGCCGTCCAGGGCCAGGGCAAGATCGACGGCGAGGTCGGACTTGCCTGAACCGGTGGGGCCGACAACCGCTATGACGGGGAGTTGGCCCGCCACCGGGTCAGCGGCTCCGCACCGGGAGCGAGGGCATGCCGAGCGACACGCCCGTCCTGCCCGCTGCACCCGCCGCGCCAGGGGCGGGCGCACCGCAGGAATCGGCCTGCGCCCTGTCCCAGGCATCGCCGGCGCGCGACCGGCGCAGGGAGTAGTCGGCTGCGGAGGCAGGATCGGCGACCAGGTGGAAGGCGGCCGCTTCCGTAATGGTGACGGTCACCAGGTCTCCGGGACGCGGGGCAGGAGCGCCCTCGGGAACCGTGAAGTGGACGAGGCGCTGGTCCTGCGAACGGCCCGAGAGGCGGTGCGTTTCCTCGGACTTGCGGCCGGACTGGGCGGTGACCATGACCTCGACGCGGCGTCCCAGCTGCTTGGCGTTCTCCTCCGCGGCAATGCGGTCCTGGAGAGCGGTGAGGCGCTCGAAGCGTTCCTGCACCACCGCCTTGGGCAGCTGGTCCGGCAGGTCCGCGGCCGGCGTGCCGGGCCGCTTCGAGTACTGGAAGGTGAAGGCCGTGGCGAAGCGAGACTTTTCGACGACGTCCAGGGTCGCCTGGAAATCCTCCTCCGTCTCCCCCGGGAAACCAACGATGATGTCCGTGGAGATCGCCGCATGCGGCATCTTGGCGCGGACCTTGTCCAGGATCCCCAGGAACTTCGCCGACCGGTAGGAACGCTTCATGTCCCGCAGGACCTTGTCCGATCCCGACTGGAGCGGCATGTGCAGCTGCGGCATGACGTTGGGCGTCTCGGCCATGGCGTCGATGACGTCATCGGTGAACGCAGCCGGGTGAGGGCTCGTGAAACGCACCCGTTCCAGGCCCGGGATCTCGCCGCAGGCGCGGAGCAGCTTGGAGAAGGCCTGGCGGTCGCCGAACTCCACCCCGTAGGAGTTCACGTTCTGGCCGAGGAGCGTCACTTCGATGGCGCCGTCGTCCACCAAGGCCTGGACCTCGGCGAGGATCTCCCCCGGCCGGCGGTCCTTTTCCTTGCCCCGCAGGGCAGGGACGATGCAGAAGGTGCAGGTGTTGTTGCAGCCGACCGAAATGGACACCCAGCCCGAATAGACGGAATCGCGTTTGGTGGGCAGCGTGGACGGGAAGACGTCCAGCGACTCAAGGATTTCCAGCTGCGCCTCGTTGTTGTGGCGCGCCCGGTCCAGGAGGGCAGGCAAGGCGCCGACATTGTGCGTGCCGAAGACGGCATCCACCCAGGGCGCCTTCTTCAGGATGGTTTCGCGGTCCTTCTGGGCCAGGCAGCCGCCGACGGCGATCTGCATCCCCGGGTTGGCGGCTTTGATGGGGGCCAGCTGGCCGAGGTTGCCGTAGAGCTTGTTGTCGGCGTTTTCCCGCACTGCGCAGGTATTGAAGACGACGACGTCGGCCTGGGCACCGTCCGCCGGTACATAACCGGCGGCCTCCAGCATGCCCGCTATGCGCTCGGAGTCGTGAACGTTCATCTGGCAGCCGAAGGTGCGCACCTGGTAGGTGCGGGGCACGACGGCGCCGCCGGTTGCGTTTTCGGTGCCGGATGCGGGGGAAGGGTAGGTCAGACTCACCCATTAAGGGTACCGGCTGCCACGAGTGCCGGCCGCGTTCACTCCCGGCGTTCGATCACTCCCAGGACGGGGCGGCCCCGTAGGTGTCCTCCCCGGACGCGGCGCCGCCGGCTGCGGCGTCCAGGACCTCCCCCACGATCCGGAAAGCCTGCGAGGGCTGGTACCCCTTGCGCGCGAGCATGGACGCGAGCCGCCGCGTGGTCTTGTCGCGTTCCGCCCGGTCAGTCAGGTCCGTGCCCGGCCGTAGCTTGCGCTGCACGAGGTGGCGGGCGGCGGCTTCCTCGTCCTCGTCGCTGACCTGCTCCAGGGCAGAGGCCGCCGTGTCAGGGTCAATGCCCTTGTCCGCGAGCTCCCGGCGCAGGGCGCCCCTGGCGAGCCTGCGCGACTGCGACCTGCTCCGCACCCACATGTCCGCGAATTCGGCGTCGTCGACGAGCCGGACCTCTTCGAAACGGTCCAGCACGGCCGCGGCGACGTCCTCCGGCACGTTGCGCTCGGCCAGCTTGCGTTCAAGCTGCAGCCGGCTCTTGGGCGATGCGGTCAACTGGCGCAGCACGATGGCGCGCGCCACCGATACCGGATCTGAGTCCCGGTCCTCATCGGGGTCCGGGCTGGGCCCTGCTTCCCGGTCCCCTCCGGCCTTGGCAAAGGCCGAAGAGGACCGGCGTCTGCTAGAAGCCGTCAACGGCCTTCAGCTTCGGTGAAGCTTCGGCGTCGGCCGCCGGCTTGGTTCCCACGCCGAGCTTTTCCTTGATGAGCCGTTCCAGTTCCGCGGCGAGTTCCGGGTTGTCGCGCAGGAAGCGGCGCGAATTCTCCATGCCCTGGCCGAGCTGGTCGCCGTCGTAGGTGAACCACGACCCGGACTTCTTGATGATGCCGTGCTCCACGCCCATGTCGATGATGCCGCCCTCGCGGGAGATGCCCTGGCCGTAGATGATGTCGAATTCGGCGATCTTGAAGGGCGGGGCCATCTTGTTCTTGACGATCTTGGCCTTGGTGCGGTTGCCGACGGAATCGGCACCTTCCTTCAGGGTCTGGATGCGGCGGACGTCGATACGCACGGAGGCGTAGAACTTCAGCGCCTTACCACCGGTGGTGGTTTCCGGGGAACCGAAGAACACACCAATCTTTTCGCGCAGCTGGTTGATGAAGATGGCGGTGGTCTTGGTCTGGCTCAGCCGGCCGGTGATCTTTCGCAGGGCCTGGCTCATGAGGCGGGCCTGCAGACCAACGTGGCTGTCGCCCATGTCGCCTTCGATTTCCGCGCGCGGCACCAGCGCTGCCACGGAGTCAATGACGACGATATCCAGCGAGCCGGAGCCCACCAGCATGTCCATGATCTCCAGGGCCTGCTCCCCGGTGTCCGGTTGGGAGACCAGCAGGGCGTCCGTGTCCACGCCGAGCTTTGCGGCGTACTCGGGATCGAGGGCGTGCTCGGCGTCGATGAAGGCGGCGATGCCACCGGCGCGCTGGGCGTTGGCCACAGCGTGCAGGGCCACGGTGGTCTTACCTGACGATTCCGGGCCGTAGATCTCGACGACGCGGCCCCGCGGGAGCCCTCCGATTCCCAGTGCGACGTCCAGCGCGATGGAGCCGGTCGGGATGACCTCGATGGGGGCGCGTGTTTCGTCGCCCAGCCGCATGATCGATCCCTTGCCGAACTGCTTGTCAATCTGCGCGAGCGCTGCTTCAAGCGCTTTTTCACGATCCGGGGCTGCCGCCATGGTTCACACCTCTAATGCTTTCTCGCTTTGGAGGGGCCTCTGCGGCCCTTTGTCTGTCATCCCCGACGCTAGCGCCACCCGCTGACATTCTTACCGGGCAGGCGCACGTATGTGGATAACCCGCTGGCAAAAAGCATAGTCGCACCCGAACAGATATTCGAACAATCTGTCGGCGTGTCAGCAGGTTCCCAGGCGGGTCGGGATCGGCTCAGACCAGGTCTGGCCCGTGCTGTCGCGGCTTGATATCGCGGCCGAGGCGGCGCTCCTCGGGGACGTCCTGCACGTCGCACACCGCCAGCCAGATGTCCCGCGGACTGACGCCCGCGGCGAGGGCCTGGTTGGCGGTCCGGCCACCGACTCCGGCAAGGACGAGGGAGCCGCCCAGCACACGCGAGTAGCCGGCCCCGAATTCGTCGTCCATCAGCCGCCAGAAATCACTAATCCTCACTCAATACAGTCTCTCACGGACCCTGACTCTAGAATGGTTGCCATGAGCAACCCCGCTGAAGCCCCCGGAACCACTGCCCCCTTCGAGGACACGCTTGATACGGCACTGACCAACGTGGAGCACCAGATCAGTCTGTTCTGGCGACGGGCCCGGTCCATTTCCCAGCAACTGTCGCGCGAGGTCCACCCGGACATGGAACCAGCCGCCTACGGACTGCTCAGCGTGATCCGCAAGAGCGGCCCCATCCGCCTCACCGAACTTGCATCCAGCATCGGCGTCGGCAAGCCGTCCGTCAGCAGGCAAATCGCATTCCTTGAAAGCATCGGCCTGGTGCTCAAGGAAGCCGACCCGCTGGACGGCAGGGCGCAAACGATCCGGCTCACAGCCGAGGGCGAAGAAAAGATGCACCAGGTCCAGGATGCCCGGCGGCAGGTGTTCCGTGAGCGCCTGGGCGAATGGCCGGTGGAGGACCTCGACGCACTGGCCACCTACATGGCCAAGCTTAACGCCACGTACGAACGTGACGGATTCCCGCGGGACGACGCCTAGATCAAGACTCGCTTTCAGGGCACGACGAAGGCCTCCGGCAGATCGCCGGAGGCCTTCGCTGTAGTTATCTGGGCCGGGCTACCGGGTTCCGTTTAGCGGGCGCCCGACAGCATTTCGGTGGCGAGCTCGTTGTTGAGCTCGCTGCTCAGGTCGCGCTCAAGGTCACGGCCATAGCGCTGGGAGAATTCCTGCGGAACGGTGTCCGGCACGGCAACGCCTTCGGCGACAGCCACGCGGTCGCTGACCTCACGGAGCATGCTGGAAAGCGGTACATCCAGCGCCGAACAGATCGAGGACAGGAGCTCCGAGGAAGCTTCCTTCTGGCCGCGTTCCACTTCACTCAGGTAGCCCAGGGAGACCCGGGCGCTGTGCGAAACTTCGCGGAGGGTACGCCCTTGCCGCTGGCGGACATCGCGCAGTACATCACCGATTTCGTGACGAAGTACAACCATCTTGCGCTCCTTCTGTTCGCTCTTGGCCTGATCGGCGAGGCCCACGTCCTTCCAGCGGACAACGCCGTTTACGGACACGGGCTGCTTTACCATCTGTATCGCCTTGCTCCCTCATGGTTCCGGTTCACTGTGACGTAAACCGCATATGTTCTCTTCATCCTAGGCGCCTCCCTCAAGGAGAGGCGACACAATGTGACAACTATTCGGACTCGCTTTTTGTTCCCGGCAACCTTACTCCGGGTAGCTTAGCGCAGTCCGGGACCCAGGTCAGCGAAGCCCGAAACTCAGCTTAACGCAGCCAGTGCCTCCTGCAGCCGCTCCAAAGCCGCGCCACAGGCCAGTCCGCGGATTTCTGCCCGGGTGCCCTGGAAGCTGTAGGGAAAGGCCTGCACACCCTCTGCGGTGGCGACGCCTACGAACACCGTTCCGACGGCCTTGCCGTCGTGGGCCTCGGGTCCGGCCACGCCCGTGGTGGAGACACCGAAGTCCGCGCCGCATACCCGCCGGGCGCCGTCGGCCATGGCGGCAGCCACCGCTTCATCCACCGATCCGACGGCGTCCAGCAGGCCCTGCGGAACGCCAAGGACGTCCCGCTTCACGGTGTTGCTGTAGGAGACCACGCCGCCCTGCAGCATGGCGGACGCTCCCGGGGTGTCGGCCAGTACGGCGGCGACCATTCCTGCGGTGAGCGATTCCGCGGTGGCCACGGTGACGCCACGGCCGATAGCCGCAGCGACGGCCTCCCCGGCAATCCGGTGCAGATTGGTCATGGCTGGCCCTCCTCGTTTTCCTCGTGGCGGACGTCAGCAGCCCGCCGGCGCAGCCCCTCGGACCTGACTTTCAGTGCCTGAACGACGTATTCGGCACCGGTCCAGACGGTAATTAGCACGGCGGCCAGCATCACCGCGAAGGCAACCCAGGTCAGCCACGGTGCGATGGACGCCAGCGGAAGGAGGTAGAGGAATATCGCCACGGTCTGGACGACCGTCTTAAGCTTGCCGCCGCGTGACGCCGGGATGACGCCGTACCGGATGACGAAGAACCGCAGCGCTGTGATGCCCCACTCACGGACCAGGATCACGATCGTCATCCACCAGGGCAGCTCATTCAGGACGCACAGCATGACCAGAGCGGATCCGGTCAGCAGCTTGTCCGCGATCGGATCGGCAATCTTGCCGAAGTCGGTGACCAGTCCCCGGCTGCGGGCGATGTCGCCGTCGAGCTTGTCCGTGTAAATGGCGACGGCGAATGCCGCCACAGCCGCCCAGCGCCACCCGCCGGACTCGCTCCGCAAGCCCGGGGCGTCGGCGATCAGGAACCATACGAAGAACGGCACCAGCACGATGCGGAGCATCGTGAGGATGTTGGGAAGATTCCAGATCCCGGAGCTGTTGGAGCCGGCCGCGGTCGCTTCGGTGCTAGTCACCCTTCTAGGCTACCGTCTTCGGCGCTACCGCTTTCTTGCTGATGCCCGTGAGGACTACCGGCCGGTGAGGGACCAGGCGTCCTCGGAACCGTCCTCGTCGTCACCGGAACTGTCGGCGCCGTCGTAATAGTCGACGCTCTGGGTGCGGTTGTCCAGGTCGGCGGCAACGAGGTCCTCCGCGTAGCCGCCTTGCGCGATGTTGGCGTTGGCGTTCTCACTCAAGGCGGCGGTCTGCGAATCGGCCGCGGCCGGTGCCTCCTGGCCCTTCATCGCCGCCAGCACCGCGGCGAGGTCGTCCGGCTTGACCAGCACGTCGCGCGCCTTGGAGCCTTCCGACGGACCAACGACGCCGCGTGATTCGAGCAGGTCCATGAGGCGGCCTGCCTTGGCGAACCCGACGCGGAGCTTGCGCTGCAGCATGGACGTCGAGCCGAACTGGGTGGTGACCACCAGCTCCGTGGCCTGCAGCAGCACCTCGAGGTCGTCCCCGATGTCGTCGTCGATCTGCTTTTTCTGCGCCTCGGGCGCGACGTCGTCACGGTAGACGGCCTGGAGCTGGCCCTTGACGTGTTCGACCACCTTGTGGATCTCGGATTCGGTGACCCAGGCGCCCTGCACACGCATCGCCTTGGAGGCGCCCATCGGCAGGAAGAGAGCATCACCCTGGCCGATCAGCTTTTCCGCGCCGGGCTGGTCGAGGACCACGCGCGAATCGGTCACGGACGAGGTGGCGAAGGCCATGCGGGACGGCACGTTGGCCTTGATCAGGCCGGTGACCACGTCAACGGACGGCCGCTGCGTGGCGAGCACCAGGTGGATGCCGGCGGCGCGGGCCAGCTGCGTAATGCGGACGATCGAATCTTCCACGTCCCGCGGCGCGACCATCATCAGGTCGGCGAGCTCGTCCACGATCACCAGGAGGTACGGGTAGGGCCGGATGACCCGCTTGGAGTCCACCGGCGGCTGGACCTTGCCGGCGCGTACTGCCTTGTTGAAGTCGTCGACGTGCTTGAAGCCGTAGTTGGCGAGGTCGTCGTAGCGGGCGTCCATTTCACGGACCACCCACTGCAGCGCCTCGGCAGCCTTTTTGGGGTTGGTGATGATGGGCGTGATGAGGTGCGGCACGCCTTCGTAGGCGGTGAGCTCCACGCGCTTGGGGTCCACCATGACCATGCGGACCTCGTCGGGGGTGGCCCGCATCAGCAGGGACGTGATCATGGAGTTCACGAAGGAGGACTTACCGGCACCGGTGGCACCGGCCACCAGCAGGTGGGGCATCTTGGCCAGGTTGGCCACGACGTAGCCGCCCTCGACGTCCTTTCCGACGCCCATGACCATGGGGTGGTCCGTGCGGCGGGCGTTCTGGCTGCGCAGGACGTCGCCCAGGGACACGGTCTCGCGGTCGGTGTTGGGGATCTCGATGCCGATGGCCGACTTGCCGGGAATGGGGCTGAGGATGCGGACATCGCTCGAGGCGACGGCGTAGGAGATGTTTTTGGACAGCGCGGTGACGCGTTCCACCTTGGTGCCCGGCGCCAGTTCGATCTCGTACCGGGTCACGGTCGGACCTCGGCTGAAACCGGTCACCGTGGCATCCACGTTGAACTGCTGGAGCGTGTCGGTCAGGGCGGCGACGACGGCGTCGTTGGCTTCCGTGCGTTCCTTGGGAATGGAGCCGGGCGTGAGCACGTCGGATGACGGCAGCGTGTAGGTGACATCGCCTGCGAGGGACAGCTGCTCCGTGCGCTGCGGAATCGGTGTGGGCGGCGGCGCGGGCGCCACCGGCTTGGACGGCACCTGCGCGGCTGCAGCGGGAGTCGCGCCGGGTGCATTCGGCGAACCGGCCATGCCCGGGACCACGAGCGGAATGGCCTCGGTGGCGTTCTCGGTGTCGGCGCCCTTGGCGCCGAGTCCCTGGGCTGCCTTGATCTTCTCGACGGCGATCTCCGCCTGGGTGGGCCGCCGGACTCCGGGGGCCACGGCGGGGCGTCCCTTGCCGGCCTCCGGTGACGGCTCGTCGTCGTCGACCACGGCATGTTCAAAGGCTTCGTCTCCGACGTAGCCTTCCAGCCGGGGGTCGGCTTCCTCGTCCTTGCCGAAGAGCCGTTTGCGCTTCTTCTTGGGGGCGGGCGGGCTGTTCTCGTACAGGTAGCTGCGGTCGTGGGCGTCGCCGTCGTTCTCCTGCAGGTCGATCCCCATCAGGTGCTCATAGGCGCCGCGCAGCCGCCGCGGTATGGCCCCGAACGGCGTGGCCGTGACGATGAGGACAGACACGAAGGCCAGCAGCCCGTACAGGACCACCGGGACCGCGGGGTGAATGGCGGCCAGCGGCGAGGCCGCCAGGAAGCCCAGCATGCCGCCGGCCTGCCGCAGCCCGTCGAAGCCCTCGCTCACGGTCGGCTGGCCGCCCACGATGTGCGCGATCCCGCACCCTGCGAACGTCATGATGAGGAAGCCGATGCCCACGCGGTTGTTTCCGCGGCCGTCCACAGGCTGCCGGAAAAGCCTGCAGGCGCACACGAAGAGCATGAGCGGCAGGACCAGCGACATCCAGCCGAAGGTGCCGTTGACCACGGCGTAGACGGCGTCCGGGAACCAGCCACGGAAACCCCACCACGCGAAGGTGGCGATGAAGACCGCGAGGGCCAGGTTGAACAGGGCGGCGCCGTCGCGGCGGTCTTCGGGGGCCAGGTCGCTGACGTCCTGGCCGATGCGGCGCACTCCCCCGCCCACCAGGTGGCCGATGCCCAGCCAGGCCCCGCCGGCCACCCGCAGCAGCCAGGGCTGCCGGTGTTCGACGGCGGGAAGCTGGCGCGTGCGGGCGCTGCCGGCGGACGATCCGGCCCGGCCGGATTTGGCCGCGGAAGAGCCGCTGCGGCCCGCGGATGCGCCCGTTTTACTGCTGGGGGTACGTTTTGGCGCGGGGGAAGTACGTGTGGCCATATCTGCCACGGTACTCCACCCTGGCCGTGGAACCGCGGATTTCCGGGCCTTCCGGGGGCTGTGTTCAGCCCCCGGGCGCCGGCGGTTAGGCCTCCAGGACCACCGGGATGATCATGGGGCGCCGGCGCAGCTTGCGGTTGACCCACGTGCCGACCACCCGGCGGACGATCTGTTGCATTTGGTGGTTGGTGTGGTCAGCGTTGCTGAGCACGGCCTCCTCCAGTGCGGCGTTGATCTTGGGAATGATGTCGTCGAAGACCGAGTCGTCCTCGGCGACGCCGCGGGCGTGGATCTCGGGCCCGGAGACGACCTTGCCGGTGGCCCTGTTGATGACCGTGATGATGGAGATGAAGCCTTCATCGCCCAGGACGCGGCGGTCCTTGAGGTCTGCATCGGTGATTTCGCCGACGCTGGAGCCGTCCACGTACACGAAGCCGACCTCGACCTGGCCCACGATGTCGGCCTGGTGGTCCCGCAGGTCGATCACCGTGCCGTTGTCTGCCAGCAGGATGCTGGCCGTCGGAACGCCGGACTCCTCCGCGATCTTGCCGTTGGCGATCAGGTGCCGCGTCTCACCGTGCACCGGCATGGCGTTGAGTGGCTCGAGGATGTTGTAGCAGTAGAGGAGCTCCCCTGCCGCAGCGTGGCCGGACACGTGGACCTTGGCGTTGCCCTTGTGGATCACGTCGGCGCCGAGCTTCAGCAGGCCGTTGATGATGCGGAAGACGGCGTTCTCGTTGCCGGGAATGAGGCTGGAGGCCAGGATGACGGTGTCGCCCTGGCCCACCACCACGCGGTGGTCACCGTTGGCCATGCGTGACAGCGCGGCCATGGGCTCGCCCTGGGACCCGGTGGACATCAGCACCACCCGGTTGTCGGGCAGTGAGTCGATGTTCTTCAGGTCCACCAGGATGCCGTCCGGCACGTGCAGGTAGCCAAGTTTGGCGGCGATAGCCATGTTCCGCACCATGGAACGTCCCACGAAGGCGACGTTGCGGCCGTGCTTGGCCGCAGCGTCCAGGACCTGCTGCACCCTGTGCACGTGTGATGAGAACGACGCCACGATGATGCGCTTGGTGGCCTGACCGAAGAGCCGGTCCAGGGTGGGGCCGATCTCCTTCTCCGCGGTGGTGAAACCCGGGACGTCGGCGTTGGTGGAGTCGGACATGAACAGGTCCACGCCTTCTTCACCCAGCTTGGCGAAGTGCCGGAGATCGGTGATGCGGCCGTCGAGGGGCAGCTGGTCCATCTTGAAGTCGCCCGTGTGCAGCACCGTGCCGCCGGCTGTGCGGATGAAGACCGCAAGGGCGTCCGGGATGGAGTGGTTGACCGCAACAAACTCGCACTGGAAGGGGCCAAACTGCTCCACCTGTCCCTCGGTGACGGACAGCGTGTAAGGCCTGATCCGGTGCTCCTGGAGCTTGGCTTCAATCAGCGCCAGGGTCAGCTGCGATCCAACCAGCGGAATGTCGTTGCGGAGCCGCAGCAGGTACGGAACGGCCCCGATGTGGTCCTCGTGGCCGTGCGTGAGGACAACAGCCACGATGTCGTCGATCCGGTCCTCGATGTAGGAGAAATCGGGCAGGATCAGGTCAACGCCGGGCTGGGTTTCCTCGGGGAAGAGGACGCCGCAGTCGACGACCAGCAACTTGCCGTCGATTTCGAACACAGCCATGTTCCGGCCGATTTCACCGAGCCCGCCCAGCGGAACAATCCGCAGGGTGCCCTGGGGAAGGCGGGGAGGCGTAACGAGGCCGGGGAGGGCTACTTGGGTCATAATGCACTTCTTTCCAGACGGAAGAGTGCCGGTCTCAGTCCGTCAGGAAAAGACCAGCCCTCCTTTCGCCAAGTCCTCGCGGATGGTTTCGATCTCGGCTTCGTCCGGCTCCACGAGGGGCAAGCGGACAATCGAGTTGGGCAGGACTCCCTGCCATTTAAGAATTTGCTTGGCTGCAACGGCGCCCTGGACGCGGGTCATCGTGGCGCGCACCACCGGCTCAAGCTCGAAGTTGATCTTGCGGGCCGTGCCGAGGTCGCTCGCGTTAATCGCATCAATGAGCTCCCGGAAGCGGCGGGTGGCAACGTGGGTGGTGACACCCACGAGGCCCACGGCTCCCAGGGCCATCCACTGCAGGGTCAGGCCGTCGTCGCCGGAGTAGAAGGCAAGATCGGTCTCGGCCAGGACGCGGGTTGCCGCGGCGAAGTCCGCCTTGGCGTCCTTGACGGCAACGATGTTCGGGTGCTGCGCGAGGCGGATCATGGTGTCCGGCGCGATTTCGATGGAGGACCGTCCGGGGATATCATACAGCATGACGGGCAGGTCGGTGGCGGATGCGACCGTCTCAAAGTGCGCCCGGACGCCGGCCTGGCTGGGCTTGTTGTAGTAGGGCGTGACGATCAGCAGGCCGTCGACGCCGAGCTTGGCGGCTTCCTGGGACAGGTGCACTGAGTGGGCGGTGTCGTTGGTTCCGGTGCCGGCGATAACGGCGGCACGCCCGCCAACGGCTTCCATCACGGCGCGGAACATACCGAGGTTTTCCTCGTCGGTGAGGGTGGACGTCTCGCCGGTGGTTCCGGTGACAACCAGGCCGTCGCAGCCGTCGTCAACGAGCTTGCTGGCCAGTTCCGCTGCCTGCTGGTAATCGACCTTGCCGTCCGTCGTGAACGGGGTGACCATGGCGGTCAGGAGGGTGCCCAGGGCAGGAAGGTTCGCGGAAGTGTCAGCCATGGGAAAAACGTTACCCTGTCACGTGCAGGTTAGGACAATGGCCACCGCGTGATGATCGTCAAATTCCGGCGCGCAGGTGGCCGCGGTACCACGCCGGCTACCGGTACCTCTCCAGGGAACCCCGCCGCAGCACAGCTGTGACCACTTCCGTTCCGGTCCCGCCCGCCTGCTGCATCGGCAGCCCGTCCGGTCCCCAGAAACCGCTCAGACCGCAGGACGGACCCAGCGGCGTTGGGCCACCCAGGTTGGCAAGGATGCCATACATGCGGTTGTCCATGGCCCGCGCCCCGAGATGCAACCCCAGCCGGTGGCCTTCCTCCTGTGTGTAAAGCGCCGAGACGGCATACACGTCAGCTCCCGCGGCGGCAGCAGCGCCGGAGTGCGCGGGATGGGCAGCATCAAAGCAGATGGCCAGTGCAACCTTCCAGCCGTCCACGTCCAGCAGGAGCGGTTCCTGCCCTGCTTCAAAAAGGGGCAGTTCGTCGCCGTGAAGGTGCGTCTTGAAGCTGGCCTCTTCTGCGCCGTTCGGATGGACGGCCAGGGAGGCGAGCCGCGGCGTGCCGTCCGGCTCCCGGAAGGGTGCACCAACGACGGCGGTGATCCCGGTTCTGCGGCAGATCTCCCGGATGGGGTCCAAACGGTGGTCAGCGGGCGCCACCCACTGTTCCCCGTCATGAAACTGAACTGCGCCGTCAAACCGATCTCCCCCGCGAAGCAGCGGCAGGTCGTACCCCGTTAGCGAGAGCTCGGGGAACACCACCAGCCGGGCGCCGTGCGAGTCGGCGTCCTCGATGAGGCGCACATGCTCCGGCACATTGGCATCAATGCCACCGCCCAGGGCCTCGTACTGAATGGCGGATACGGTCAGCGGTGCGCTCAGCAGTGCGGTCACGAGCCCATCCTAGGCAGGGTCCGCCCCTGAGCAGTATCGCTCCACGGCCGTCTCCCGTAACGACTCAGCCCAAAGGGTGAGCCGCTGCGCGGCGCGGACGTAGTGGAACAGCTCGGTGGGCGTCAGCGCATCGACGTCCGTTTCGGACAGCCGGCGTGCCAGCTCCGCCCCTGGCGCCTGGTCCAAGAGAGCAACACCTTCCCGGCCCCACTGGACGTCCTCGGCAGGCTCCCCCGCCACGAGCTGCCGGAAAAGGAAGTCGACCACGCCGGGACTCATTGCCTTCAGCGGATCACCGTTGCGTGGATCACCTTTGCGCGGATCAGGTTTGAGCGGGTCGGCCCTGGGCGCAGGAGCCTTGATGGGATCACTGTTGAGCCGGTGTCCCCCAACCTCGCGCCCTTCCAGCTGGCGGCCCGCCGGGCGCCCTGATGACTTCTTCATGCCGAAATCCTATTCGAATATATATTCGAATACAAGGCTCGCGGAAACCCGCGATCATGCTACCCGCTGTGATTGGCCGTGGAATGATCAACGATAGTCAGGCTGCGGGAAGGAGTGATTGTGACACTCAGCTGTGCCATCGTTCGCCCGGAAACGCGGGCCTGGGCCGCACTCCCGGAGCGGATTCCTTCCCGGCGGCTGAGGTTCCTCGGTTGGCTCACGGGCCTATTCGGGACAGCCGCAGCCTTCATCGCCGATCGTGGTTGGGAATCCTTCGGTGACCCCTCCTGGTACGGAGCCTTCCGCTTCATCGACATGATGGGCATCGCGAGCATTCTTCTCGCCTCAGGTTTCTGTGTCCTTGGCTGGATGCTGGGACGGTATGCCGTCGTGGCAGCACCGTTGGTCCTCGGCTTCGCAGCCGTGCCCCACACCTTGGACGGGTATGCGTCGGGCCCGGTGTGGTGGCTCGGCTCTGCGGCGGGGGCCGCGCTGGCCCTGGCTGTGGCCTCCCGCTCTTGGCGTGAACTGCGCGCCGTCCGGACGCTGGCGCAGTCAATCACGGGACGCACGGTCGCAGTGGGCGCCAATGCCTTGAAAGCCAGCAAGCGGGCGCTTCTCCGCGGCCTGATCCCGGCCCTCGTTTTTGTTATCACGGCCAGCGCAGGTTGGGCAGTTGCTTTCGCGGCGCTTCCCACTGAGCTCGGTCGAACCTATGAGGAAATGGCCAGGGAATCCTCCGCAAGCGCTTTTGCTGCAGCGGCGGCTGCACTCAGCATCATGGCCATCGCCACGGTGGTGAGTCAGGGTTGGCGCTGTTCGCGATGAGTCGGGTCGGAAAGCGCCTCGTCTGGGAGGTTCCGGCCGGGGTGGGCCTGGCGCCGTCCTGGCCTTTCGTCGATGACGCGTCCGGGCTCGTACCCGCAAAGGATGCCAAGACCAGTGGATGCATCTGCCTGTTCGAATTCCGCCGGTCCTTTCCGGATGCCGACGACCGCCTCGTGGAGGAGGAGGGCGTGCACGCTTCGGCCTACTGCCCGCTCCACGGAATAGACAGGATTAATGACCTGTCTGCGGCGCAGTTTGCGGCGATGGCATCGGAATCCTGGCTCTGGGATGAGCAGTCCGATCTGCCGGAAAGGTCGGGGCCGGACGAGAACCGGCTGCTGCTGTACGGATTTGCCGGCCGCACCTACACGGGGGTACCCCTCACGGCACGCGCCGGATACGTCGACGCGAGCTTCCCCGAGATTGGACTTGCACGGGAAGCTGCGCCCGGCGTCGTCGTTCCCGGCTGGGACAAAGCCGAGCGCCCGGCAGCGGGCGTGCTCGACGCGATTGACCTCCGGCCTGCCGGATACAACGGGTTCGCATTCCGGTATCGCCACGACCGGGCATGGTTCGAAGCAACCGAGGACGACGCGGCCAGGCCGCCGGCCCTATTGCTCTAGCCGCAAAGGGATTTTTCCTGCAGACGGCGCCCTGCGGCCAATCAGAAACCACGCCAACGGTCCAAGCACTGGAACCGCAAGAACGAGCAACGCCCAAACCACCTTGCCGCCGGAGGTGTGATTCCTGTTCCGAGCGATGCTGACCAGTGCAGCCATGAACAGCACAACGTTCACAGTCAGGAGGAACCCCAGGATTCCAAAGGGCGGCACTAACGGTTCTGCCGTCCCGGCTGCAATGGATGCCATCATCTTCGTCCCCCAAAGACCGACCAGCTTGCGGATAAAGAAACCCTACTGCCAGCGGTCCTGCTCAGCACAGGAAACCTCCCACTTTTGGCGAAGTACTGCTTCACTGGAAAGAACGACGCCGGCCCGCCGGCGGCGACCTCGCCCTTAGCGGCGCCAACTTGGCTTCCGCCTTTATGCGGCTGGGCCTGATCGACGAGTTCCGGATTCTCGTCCATCCTGTGGTTCTGGGGCAGGCCGGCCTCTGTTCGAAGATCCCGGCCTCCGGTTGAGCCTGAGGCTCGAAGGGACGAGGCCGTTCGGCAACGGCGTGGTTTTACTTCATTACTCGAGCGGCCCCGGTTCAAGAAAAACAGTGCAGCTATGCGGATGTGAGACGATCACATCATGACCTCGCGGAGCACGGCTGCATCTTCCAAAACAGCGAAGGGGCCCGCAACAGGCGTCAGGCTGGCCGGTATCGACGCTGCCCGCGGCCTGGCCCTCCTGGGCATGATGGCCACCCACCTGCTCCCGACCTTCGAGCCGAACGCCGCCCTGACCCCGACTTGGGTGGGCCTGACATTTTCCGGCCGTGCCGCCGCACTGTTTGCCGTGCTCGCGGGAATCGGCCTCGCCCTGTCCACCGGCAAGCAACAGCCTCTTGACGGCCCGGCACTGACCGCCGCACGGCGCGGCATCGCGATGCGCGCCCTGGTGATTGCCGTCGTCGGGCTCGCGCTCGGCGGACTTGACGTCAACGTGGCGGTAATCCTGGTGCATTACGCCGCGCTGTTCCTGTGCGTCCTGCCGTTCATCGGGCTGCGGCTGAAGGCCCTGTGCGCCTGGGCAACGGGCTGGATCCTGCTGTCCCCGGTGATTGCCTTCCTGCTGCGGCCGTGGCTCATGGCAGCGGATCCGCCGCTGCAGCTCAGCCACAACCCGGGGTGGGAGGACCTCACCACTCCGGGCCAGCTGCTTGGCGACCTGTTCCTGACGGGGTACTACCCCGTGTTCCAGTGGATCTCATATCTGCTGGTGGGTCTCATCATTGGCAGGCTCGCGCTGACCACGGCGATAGTTCCCGTGTTGATGCTGCTCGGCGGCACTGCCGTAGCGGCATTCTCCAAGGTCCTGGGGACGGCGGCAATGGGGCCGTGGGGCGGCCGCGCCGCCCTGCAGGATATCCTCACTGACCCCAACTATCCGCTGGACAGCCTCCTGCAGGTCAATCTGGCCGGCGTCCGCCAGGAGGGATCCTGGTGGTGGCTGGCCAGCAGTGCGCCCCACTCCGGAACCACGCTGGACCTGCTGCATACCAGCGGCGTGGCGGCCGCCGTCGTCGGCCTTTGCCTTCTGGTGGGCAGACTCGGCCAGTGGCTGGCACTGGACCTGCTGCTTCCGCTGCGCGGACCGGGTGCCATGACGCTGACGCTGTACACGGCCCATGTGTGCGTGGTGGCGTCGTTCCACCTCAAGCCATTGCCTGTGGGCTGGACCGAGGACGGGATGTACTTTGCCCACGCGGCGCTGGCCGTGCTGATCGGGATGGCTTTCGCGATCCTGAAATGGCGCGGTCCGCTGGAATGGCTCGGACACGCCGCCAACCAGGTGGGCCGCCACCAGCCGGCAAGGATCCGCTAAACCTGACTCTCGCTGGGGCGGCTGCCCGGCTAGCGCGCCACGGCGTCGCCGGAGGCACGGAACAGCCGCACGGCATCCCGCATGGAGGAACGTGCGCGCTTCCGGTCACCCGATGCGTCATAGGCACAGCTGAGCCTGAACCAGGACCGCCAGTCGCCCGGGGCCGCCTCGGCTTCCGCGCGGTATTTCTCGAACTCCTGGTCCGCCGCAGCCCGGATGATCCGGCCGGCCGGCGTGCGGGGCAGGTTGTCCTCCGGCAGGCCGCCTTCGGCCTCAAGCACCCGCGCCATCTGCTCGGTCCTGGCGCCGAAGAGGAGTTCCCGGATCAGGGCCCAGGCGCCGATCACCGGCAGCACGAGGTACGCCGCGCCGATGGCCTTGGCCACGGGCTCGGGATCGGTCAGCAGCAGGACCGAGCGCTGCAGGGACACCACCAGGTAGAAGACCAGCAGGAGCGTCACCGCGCCCACCCAGATCTTGGTGCGGTTGGTCTTCAGCCTGCCAAGAAACGGTTTCACTGCCTTACAGCCCCAGATCCAGGTAGCCGTCCAGTCCGACGGTGAGTCCCGGGTGGGCGGCAACGTTGCGGACACCCAGGAGGACCCCGGGCATGAACGAGGCCCGGTCGAATGAATCATGACGGAGCGTCAGCTGCTCCCCCGGCCCGCCGAGGAGGACTTCCTGATGGGCCACGAGCCCGCGGAGCCGGACGCTGTGGACGCGCACGCCGTCCACCTCGCAGCCCCGGGCTCCGGCCAGTTCAGTTGTAGTGGCGTCCGGGCTGGGGCCGACACCGGCCGCCTCGCGTTCCGCTGCCACCAGCTGGGCAGTGCGAACGGCAGTACCGGAGGGCGCATCCACCTTGTCCGGGTGGTGGAGTTCGATGATCTCCACGGATTCGAAGTACTTCGATGCCTTGGCGGCAAACGCCGACGTGAGCACCGAGCCGAGGGCGAAGTTGGGTGCTATGAGCACGCCGACTTCCGGGTGGCCGGCCAGCAGGGTCTCCAGCGACTCCAGCCTGCCCAGGTCCCAGCCCGTGGTGCCCACCACGGCGTGCATGCCGTTCTCGACGGCGAAGCGGACGTTCTCCTCGGTGCTTTCCGGAACGGTGAGATCGACGACGTACCGCGCACCGGCGTCGAGCAGCGAATCGAGGGAGTCGCCGCGTCCCAGCGCGGCGACGAGCACCATGTCCGGGGCGGCCTCCACAGCTTTCACGGCCTCGGCGCCCATGCGCCCGTTTGCGCCCAGAACGGCGACAGGAAGTTGTTGGGTCATGGCTTCAACACTACCGTTCAGGCAGCGGCCGGACTGAACCGTGGCACATGCGTTACCTCACGCGCAGACGGCGTTTTCCCCGACGCTGCCGGCCCTACTCCCCCGCCGTTGCCGGCCTTTATTCCCCCGCCCCGACCCATTCGACGGTGCCGTCGCTGAAGAACTGTTCCTTCCAGATCGGCACCTGCGCCTTGACCCGGTCCACCAGCTCCGAGCACACGGTGAAGGCCTGCCCGCGGTGGGCGGCCGCAACGGCGCAGACGAGGGCAGGGTCGCCAATTGCCAGCGGGCCCACCCGGTGCGCGACCCAGATCCGGACCGGCGGAGCCGTGCCAGGTCCAGCCGCTTCGGCCTGTTCGGCCACCAGCTGCGCCACGACGTCGTCCAGCACCTTCCGGGCCGTCGGATGGGCGCTGTAGCTGAGCCGGTCAACCGGCTTCCCGCCGTCGTGGTTCCGGACCACGCCGCTGAAGCTGACTACAGCTCCGGCGGTCTCGGACTCCACGGCCGCGATGGCCTGGTCCACGGAGATGGGTTCGGCGCTGAGCACCGCGGTTACTACTTCGAACGATGCCTCAGTGGCCATGTCCGCCCTCCAACTGGTCGCACAGGTGCCCGATCACCGGGTCCAGGACGGAGAGACCGTCCATGACCCCCTTGGGTGATCCGGGCAGGTTGATGATGAAAGTCCTGCCGGCCGCGCCGGCATGTCCGCGGCTGAGCATGGCGTGCGGCGTCTTGGCCGTTCCGGCCTGGCGGATGCCCTCCATGATGCCAGGGATTTCGCGGTCCAGCAGCGGTAGCGTCATTTCCGGCGTGCGGTCGTCCGGGCTCAGGCCGGTGCCGCCGCTGGTGATGACGACGGCGGGCTCCTGGGTCAGGAGCGCGCGGATCGCGGCGCCCACCGGTTCACCGTCGGGCACCACCATCACCGGATACGGCACGAAACCGTGTTCGGTGAGCCAGTCAGTGATGACCGGGCCGGTCTCGTCCTGGTAGACGCCGGAGGCAGCACGCGTTGACGCAATCACCACGCCGGCCTTGCGGCCCTGGACCTCGCCGTGGACGTGAGGTGCCGCGGTTTTGGAGTCGGGGGTGCTCACAGGGCCCAGTCCCCGCTCTTGCCGCCGCTCTTGGCCAGGACCTTGATGTCCGTGAGGACAGCGTGCTTGTCCACGGCCTTGATCATGTCGTAGACGCTCAGCGCCGCCACGGAGGCCGCAGTCAGAGCCTCCATTTCGACGCCGGTCACGCCCCGGGTCTTGACCGTGGCCAGGATGTCCACGGTCTCCGGTCCGAGTTCAAAGTCGACAGTCACCTTTGAAATCGGGAGCGGGTGGCACAGCGGGATCAGTTCAGGAGTTTTCTTGGCCGCCATGATTCCGGCGACCCGGGCCACGGCCAGGGCGTCGCCTTTGGGCAGGCCGCCGGTGCCCAGCAGCGCGAGGACCTCGGCGGTGCTGCGGACCGTGGCCGTGGCCGTGGCCTCGCGGGTGGTTTCCGGTTTTTCTGAGACGTCCACCATCTGGGCCGTGCCGTCACGGCGCAGGTGGGTCAGGGCGCCGTGGTCATTTTCTGCAGTCACAACATCCATACTTCCACTTCGGCGCCCTCGTCGAGAGCGGCAGTGCCTGGGGGCACGTGGACCAGGGCGTTGGAGTGGGCCAGCGCCTGCACCAGATGCGAGCTTTCGCCGCCCTGCAGCCGGACGGTGCCGTCAGCCTGCAGGGACCCGCGCCGGACCTGGTGCTTGCCGGCCGGGGACGTCAGCGGCTGGGCCAGCCGCGCCCGGACGGCGGGCCTGGGCGCGGGCGCGCCAAACAGTTCGCCCAGCACCGGCCGGAGAAACATCTCAAAGGAGACGAGGCAGCTGACGGGGTTTCCCGGAAACGCAAGGAGGGGGACGCCGTCGAACGTTCCCAGTCCCTGGGGGCCGCCGGGCTGCATGGCGACGTGCTGGAACGCGACGTCCTGGCCGTCCATGGCCTGCCGCACCACTTCGTAGGCCCCCTTGCTGACTCCCCCGGTGGTGACAATCAGGTCCACCACGGACGTGTGGGTGCGCAGCAGCGTCCGCAGGCCATCCGGGCTGTCGGCGGAAATGCCCGCCCGGGTCACGGCAAGTCCCGCCTGCCGCAGCGCGGATTCCAGGAGGGTGCCGTTGGCATCGTAGATCTTGCCGTCACCGAGCGGTTCCCCGGGTTCCACCACTTCGTCGCCGGTGGTTACCAGCAGGACCGAAAGCTGCTTGTGGACCAGGACCTCCGGCAACCCCAGGGCCGCGAGCAGACCCAGCTGAGCCGGGCCGAGGCAGGTTCCGGCGGCCAGGGCCTGCTGGCCGGCCTCGATGTCGCTTCCGGCGGCCCGGATGTACGTCCCGGCAACCGTGGCCGGCAGTCTCACCCCGGCCTCTTCGCCCTCGGGCGGAAAGATGGACGGGACCGCCTGTTCAATGGGTACGACGGCGTCTGCCCCGGCGGGCACCATGGCACCGGTCATGATTGGAACAGCGCTGCCCGGCTGCAGCGGCGCGGGTTTCGCGCCTGCCGGAACCGGAGCGGCCACGCGCAGGTTCGCCCCGCCGTCGGGCACGTCCGCGGAGCGGATGGCAAAGCCGTCCATCTGGGAGTTCGGAAACGGGGGCAGGCTCAGCGGAGCAGTGACGTCCTCCGCCAGCCCGCGGCCCAAGGCCTGGACCAGCGGAAGCCTTTCGGTCCGCTCCTGGGACAGCAGCGGACCGAGGAGCTCCCTGACCGCGCGCCGATGGTCCGCCACGCTCTTGTGCGCGCCGTGGGTGTATTGGCCGAGCTCGTGGGTGCTGTGTTCGTGCAGGCTGTGCATGGTCCGGCCTTTGGTGGGCTACGTTTTCACGTCCACTCTAATGGTGTGGAAGCCTGTGGCACCGTCGGGTGCCACGGAACGGCGTTCCTCAGCCTGTTCCGTGCCCAACAGGTCCGTGGCCCGGACCTGAACCTCGTGCTGCCCGGGCTGCAGGTCAAGGCCGAGCTGCCACTGGTACCAGGTGTCCACCGAGATGGCCGGGGCGAGCCGGGCCGGCTGCCAGCTCCCCCGGTCCACGCGCAGCTCGACCTTGCCGATCCCGGTGTGCTGCGCCCAGGCCACGCCGCCAAACACCACGTTCCCGGCCGGTACCGAGGCTCCGTTCCGGGGCACATCCACCCTTGACGAGATCTTGATGGGGCCGCGCTCCGACCAGCCGCGCGGCGTCCAGTAGGCCACGTCGTCGGCAAACCTGGTGACCTTCAGGTGGGTGAGCCACTTGGTCGCGGACACGTATCCGTACAACCCGGGGACGATCATCCGCACGGGGAAGCCGTGTTCGAGCGGGAGCGGTTCGCCGTTCATGCCCACGGCCAGCAGTGCAGCACGGCGGTCGGTGAGCACCTCAAGCGGAGTGCTGGCCGTAAAGCCGTCCGCGCTGCGCGACAGGACCATGTCCGCGTCCGGCTTGGGACCGGCCATCGCCAGCAGTTCCCGCACCGGCCAGCCCAGCCAGCGTGCGTTGCCGATCAGGTTGCCGCCCACCTCGTTGGACACGCAGGCTATGGTCACGTGCCGTTCGATCAGGGGCTTCGACATCAGGTCCTCGAAGGTGAGCTCAACCTCCCGTTCCACCAGCCCGGTGACCTTGAGCCTCCACTCGCGGGAATCAAGAACGGGAACGGACAGCGCAGTGTCAATCCGGTAGAAGTCGGGATTGGGCGTAACCAGTGGGCCGACTCCCGCGAGCCCGATGTCAGCGCCGGCCGGAATGGGCGGCGCCGGGGACTGCGGCACGGGCAGCCGCAGGGTCCGCCGGACCTCGTTGACGCCGGCCGCCCCGCCGCGCCAGACGGTGACGACGGCGCCGCCCACCAGCACACCGGCGGCGGTGCCTCCCAGCAACTGGAAGAAACCCCGACGGGCCGGTCCCGGGCCGGCCTCCCCGCTACCCGCGGCAGCCAGGCGCGTGACCAGCTTCAGCAGCACCGCGATCCCGATCCCGGCCGCAAGCAGCGGCAGCACGACGGCGGCGGCGGTCATCTGGGCACGGGTCAGGACTGCGGCCAGGCCCACGACGCCGAAGACTGCAAAGACAGCCGCACCCGCGAAGCGCCGGCGCAGCTCGAGGACACCTGCCGCGGCAGCGAAGACTGCGATACCCAGCGCCATGCCGGCCAGCAACGCCAGCTTGTCCGCTGTACCGAAGAGGGAAACGGCCCAGTCCTTGACGCCCGGCGGAACAGCGTCGATGACTGCGCCGCCCAGGGCGGTCATCGTGGAAAGTGAAGGACTGACGAAGCCGGCGATGAGTTCGCTCGCGACGAGTCCGGTGCCGGCTGCCACCACGCCTGCGGCCGCAGCCCACCGGCGCCGGTGCCGGCCTGGCTCCTGGGACCCGTTCACCCTTCCAGCATAGGTTCAGCAGCGCATTCCGGCACCGCCGCCAGCCCGGCGGCCGCATTGCCTCCGGGGCCGCAGCCGCAGCCGCCGGTCACGGGACGGGCCGAATGTGATCGGCGCCCCATCGTGGCGTAGCCTGAAGTCATGAGTGTTCAGCTTGGCATACCGCAGCTCCGCGAAGGTGGCGCACCCGATTCGGGTTCGCAGCCCCTTCCCGCTGCGCGCCCGGCCGGGGTCCCCGACCGCCGCCCGGCTGACGCTCCCGCCGGCCTCGCGGACCGCTACGGCCGCAGGGCGACCGATATGCGGCTTTCGCTGACGGACAAGTGCAACCTGCGCTGTACCTACTGCATGCCGGCCGAGGGGCTGGAGTGGCTCTCGAAGCAGGCGGTCATGACCGGCGAGGAAATCGTGCGGATCGTTGGCATCGGCGTGAACCTGCTTGGCGTGCGCGAGCTGCGCCTGACCGGCGGCGAACCCCTGGTCCGGGCCGACCTCGTCGGCATCATTGGAGCCCTGCGCCAGGCACACCCCGAGCTCCCCATTTCCATGACGACGAACGGCGTGGGCCTGGACCGGAAGGCTGCAGCCCTTAAGGCTGCCGGGCTGACGCGCATCAACGTCTCCCTTGACTCCCTGCACGAAGAAACTTTCACCAAACTGACACGGCGTCCGTTCCTGGACCGGGTCCTCGCCGGGGTGGACGCCGCCTGGGCCGCCGGCCTCGGTCCCGTGAAGCTCAACGCCGTGCTGATGCGGGGCATCAACGACACCGAATCGCCGTCCCTCCTCGGCTGGGCGCTGGAGCGCGGCTACGAACTGCGCTTCATCGAGCAGATGCCGCTGGACGCCGACCACGGCTGGACCCGCCGGAACATGATCACCGCGGCCGAGATCCGCGAACTCCTCTCCGAGGAGTTCGTGCTGAGCCCGGATCCGCGCGCCCGCGACGGTGCACCCGCGGAACGCTTTGAAGTACGACGCCGGACTGCCGGTTCCGGTGCACCAGGCAGTTCCGCTGACTCACACGCCCCCGTGCTGGGAACCGTGGGAATCATCGCCTCGGTCACCGAGCCTTTCTGTTCTGACTGCCGGCGGACCCGGATCACGGCCGAAGGCAAGATCATGAGCTGCCTCTTCTCCCGCGAGGAATTCGACCTGCTCGGCCTGCTGAGGCAGGGGGCCAGCGACGAGCAGCTCGCCGAACGCTGGCAGGATGCCATGTGGCTGAAGCCCAAAGCCCACGGCATGGACCACGTGGGACTCGACGCTCCGGACTTCGTCCAGCCGGACCGCAGCATGAGCGCCATCGGAGGCTAATCCTTGAACGTACGATACTTCGCTGCCGCACGCGCCGCGGCAGGCATGGATGAAGAGCGCTTCGAACTTGCCGCCGGATCCACGGTGGAGTCCCTCCTGGCCGCAGTGCTCGACGTCGACCGTCCGGAACCTCCGGCCGGGACACCGCCGCTGGACAGGATCCTGGCCCGCAGCAGCTTCCTGCTGAACGAGGTCGCCGTCCGGGACCGGACCACCGTCCTGGCAGCTGGCGACGTGGTGGACGTCCTCCCGCCGTTCGCCGGCGGCTAACCCAACTGGATCGCCCACAACGATCCTTCACGTTTCGCTGCGTTTAGACCAACGCTTTTTCACGTTTCGCCGCCTCTTGAACAACGCTTCCTCACGTGTCGACAAGATGTGAGGAAGCGTCCAGAAGAAACCGACATGACGTGAGGACGCGTCGGGGAAAAGCTGGCAGGAACTGATAGAGGGTGCGGCCTGGCACCGGGCTTCGCGGTGGGTGGTGGGACGGGATGCCGCGGCCTACCATGGCTGTACCTCGCCATTCACCGCGCCGGGATGGACCGGCCGGAATGAGCCGGGGCCAGCCGAAGGAGATCTGGAATGTTCGCCCTGCAGATTGAACACGCCGTCAAGGACTTCGAAACGTGGAAGGCGGTCTTTGACCGTGACCCCGCAGACCGGGCTGGTTCCGGCGTCGTGGCCCACCGGATCGGCCGTCCCGTTGGGGACGACAGATACATCGTGGTGGAACTGGACTTCGAGCGCCGCGAGCAGGCCGAGGCCTTCCTGACCAAGCTGCGGGAAACTGTGTGGAACTCCCCCGATGTCGCTCCCGCCCTGTCCGGTTCCCCGCAGACCCGGGTCATCGAGCTGGTGGGCTGACCGCCGCGGACATATACCGCGGGGCTGATTTAGGCGCGGCGACAGATCGAGGTCATGAACGGCTGGAAGTCCTGGGTCTCCCCCAGCCGCAGTTCAGCCGTGTGGGTCAGCACGCCCTGGTCCACCCGGAAAGTGTGGCGGGCGGTGCCGCGGTCGCTGTGCCGCTCCACCGTGAGGGTCGAGTCGTGCCAGACGCCCCGGGCCGGGGCTGACGGGGGCCGGCCCATGCTGTCGACGTAATACCAGAGCGTTTCATCGTGGTCGGGATCCACCGTGAAAACCCCATGGCCCTCAAAGTGCGTGCCGTCGGCTTCGGTATGGCGGTAGGACTGGACGACGGCGAACCCTCCGGCGGCGCGGGTGAACGTCACCTCCGCTTTGGCGGTGCGAGCCGGACCCCACGGCGAGGCAGCCAGCTCGGTGGTTCCCAGCCAGCGCCCGACGAAGATCTCCAGTGCCTCGTGCGCCGTACTTGGCTGGGGCGCTGTGCCCGGTAGCGGCTGGTCCATCATTCCTCCTACGCCGGAACTTCCGTTTATCAGAGCCCGAAGGTTTCCGATTCGTCGAAGGGGCCGACCACCGTCACGGTCCGGGGGGCCGCGGCCAGCTCACTGGCCAGCTCCTGGACCTGTTCCGCCGTCACGGCTTTGATGAGCCGCAGGGTCTCGTCGATGTCCTGGTATTCACCGGAGACCAGCTCGGCGCGGCCCAGCCGCGACATGCGGGAGCCGGTGTCTTCGAGGGCCAGGACGATCCCGCCGCAGAGCTGCCCGACCGCCTTGCGGAGCTCCTCTTCGGAGATGCCGCCGGCCGCGAGGCTGTCGAGTTCGGCGCCGAGGAGTTCAAGGACCTGGCGGACCTTGGTGGGTGTGCAGCCGGCGTACATGCCGAAGTAGCCGGCGTCGGCGTAGGACGAGGCGAAGGAGTACGTGGAGTACACGAGCCCGCGCTTTTCGCGGATCTCCTGGAACAGCCTTGACGACATACCGCCGCCAAGCACCGCGTTCAGCACGCTCATGACGTAGCGGCGCTCATCGGTGGCCACGATGGTGGGGCAGCCCATGATGATGTTGGCCTGTTCCACCGGGCGGGTGACCACGTGCAGCCCGGCGGTGCCGGTGATCTCTGCGCGCTCGGTGGAGCGGCGCTCCACGGGAGCCGCCCCGGACTCAAGTGGCCACCCTGCTGCGTGGAGGGCATCCACCACAAGCCGGCAGACGACGTCGTGCTCCAAGCCGCCCGCGGCGGTGATCACCAGTTCATCCGGGCGGTAGTAACGGCGGTAGTGGTCCCAGACGGAGTCGCGGGCCACGGCACGGATGGCGTCCGGGGTCCCACCGATCGGGCGCCCGAGCGGGTGGGTGCCGAGCACGGCGGCGACGAAGTGTTCATGGGCGACGTCCGTGGGGTCGTCGCTGTCCATGGCGATCTCTTCGAGGATGACGTCCCGCTCCTGCTCCATCTCCGCAGGGTCCAGCACGGCGCCGGTGATCATGTCGGCGATGACGTCGATGGCCATCGGCAGGTCCGTATCCAGCACGCGGGCGAAGTAGCAGGTGCTTTCCTTCGCAGTGGCAGCGTTGGATTCACCGCCCACCTCGTCAA
Source organism: Arthrobacter sp. SAFR-023 (assembly GCF_051965295.1). Taxonomy (NCBI): domain Bacteria; kingdom Bacillati; phylum Actinomycetota; class Actinomycetes; order Micrococcales; family Micrococcaceae; genus Arthrobacter; species Arthrobacter sp. SAFR-023. Next base: position 83,398 of record NZ_JBQCMF010000002.1, read on the forward strand.
AGGCGGACGCGATCTCCAGGGCAGTACGCCTCTTCGTGCCCTTGAACAGCAGATGCTCCAGGAAGTGAGTCGAGCCGTGCTGCCCGGGAGCCTCGTCCCGGGACCCCACCCCCACCCAGAACCCGATGGTGGCTGAACGCTGCCCCGGCATCGCCTCAGTCAGGACACGCACCCCGCCGGGAAGGACCGAACGGCGGACTTCCGAACCGCCGTCGGCTCCATGGATCAGGGTGTCGCCGGGGTGGTTCTGCTCCAGCGGCAGGGGTACGACAGTCATCAAGGCCTTTCGGGAAGCGGAGCCAAATCTGCCTGCAATCGTACCAGCGGGCCACGCCGTCGGCGTGGCCCTGACGTGGGCTTATTTGCCGCCGCAGAGCGGTGTTGAGAGGGGTGGTTAAATGCGGCGGGGCCGGTGGTACAACCAACGGCCCCGCCTAATCGGTTCCGGCTGCACGCAGCTGCCGGAGCCTGGAACTACTCGGAAGCGTCCGAGCCTTCTGCCGGAGCGGAAGCGTGAACGCGGTCGGCGTCGCCGGCGCCTTCCTCTTCAGCCACTACCGGAGACAGGGACAGCTTTCCGCGGTCATCGATCTTGGTGATCTCGACCTGGATCTTCTGGCCCACGGAGACGACGTCCTCGACGTTGTCCACGCGCTTGCCGCCGGCGATCTTGCGCAGCTCGGAGATGTGCAGCAGACCGTCCTTGCCCGGGGTCAGGGATACGAAGGCGCCGAAGGTCGTGGTCTTGACGACCGTACCCAGGTAGCGCTCACCGATTTCCGGCACCTGCGGGTTGGCGATGGCGTTGATCGCGGAGCGGGCGGCATCTGCCGACGGGCCGTTGGTGGCGCCGATGTAGACGGTGCCGTCGTCCTCGATGGAGATGTCGGCGCCGGTGTCCTCCTGGATCTGGTTGATCATCTTGCCCTTGGGGCCGATAACCTCGCCGATCTTGTCCACGGGGATCTTCACGGCGATGACGCGCGGAGCGAACTCGGAGAGCTCGTCCGGCGTGTCGATCGCGGCGTTGATGACCTCGAGGATGTGGAGGCGGGCCTCGCGGGCCTGCTTCAGTGCTGCTGCCAGCACGGACGCCGGGATGCCGTCGAGCTTGGTGTCGAGCTGGATGGCGGTGACGAATTCAGACGTACCGGCAACCTTGAAGTCCATGTCGCCGAAGGCATCTTCGGCGCCGAGGATGTCGGTCAGCGCAGCGTAGCGGGTCTGGCCGTCCACCTGGTCGGAAACCAGGCCCATGGCGATGCCGGCAACGGCAGCCTTCAGCGGGACACCGGCGTTGAGCATGGACAGCGTCGAGGCGCAGACCGAGCCCATGGAGGTGGAGCCGTTGGAGCCGAGGGCCTCGGACACCTGGCGGATGGCGTACGGGAACTCCTCGCGGGACGGCAGCACCGGCACAAGCGCGCGCTCGGCCAGGGCACCGTGGCCGATTTCGCGGCGCTTCGGGGAACCGACGCGGCCGGTCTCACCGGTGGAGTACGGCGGGAAGTTGTAGTTGTGCATGTAGCGCTTGCGCGTGACCGGCGACAGCGAGTCGATCTGCTGTTCCATCTTGAGCATGTTCAGCGTGGTGACGCCCATGATCTGGGTTTCGCCACGTTCGAAGATGGCGGAGCCGTGAACGCGGGGCAGGACCTCGACCTCGGCGGTGAGCTGGCGGATGTCCGTCAGGCCGCGGCCGTCGATGCGGATCTGGTCCTTGAGGATGCGCTGGCGGACCACGTGCTTGGTCACCGAGCGGAAAGCTGCGGACAGTTCCTTCTCGCGGCCTTCGAACTGCCCGGCCAGGGAGCCAACAACCTCGTCCTTCAGCTCGTCCGCGGCGTTGTCGCGGTCCTGCTTGTCAGCGATCTGGAAGACGGCGGTGAGCTTCTCCGCGGCAGCAGCCTCGACGGCGGCGTAGACGTCGTCCTGGTAGTCCAGGAAGACGGGGAACTCGACGGTGGGCTTGGCGGCGCGGGCGGCCAGGTCCTGCTGCGCTTCGCAGAGTGCCTTGATGAACGGCTTGGCAGCCTCCAGGCCCTCGGAAACAACCTCTTCGGTGGGGGCGGTGGCGCCCTGTTCCTTGATGAGGCTCCAGGAGTTGTCCGTGGCTTCGGCTTCGACCATCATGATGGCGACGTCGTCACCGGCAACGCGGCCTGCGACGACCATGTTGAACACGGAGTTCTCGAGCTGGGAGTGCTTCGGGAAGGCAACCCACTGCGAACCCTGCTCGTCGGCGACGAGGGCAACGCGGACGCCGCCGATCGGGCCGGAGAACGGCAGGCCGGAGAGCTGGGTGGACATCGAGGAGGCGTTGATGGCCACGACGTCATAGAGCTCGTCCGGGTTGATCGCCAGGACGGTGACGACGATCTGGACCTCGTTGCGCAGGCCCTTGACGAACGCGGGGCGCAGCGGGCGGTCCATCAGGCGGCAGGCCAGGATGGCTTCCGTGGACGGACGGCCTTCACGGCGGAAGAACGAGCCCGGGATGCGGCCGGCGGCGTACATGCGCTCTTCGACATCCACCGTCAGGGGGAAGAAGTCGAAGCCTTCACGCGGGTGCTTACCGGCGGTGGTGGCGGAAAGCAGCGCGGTGTCCTCGTCGATGTACACCATGGCTGCGCCGGCTGCCTGCTTGGCAAGGCGGCCGGTTTCGAAGCGGATTACACGCTTGCCAAAGCGGCCATTGTCAATGACTGCTTCTGAGAACTGGATTTCGGGACCCTCCAAGAGAGTCACCTCCGTTTCTTGTTTAACGGAAGTCCAGCCGCATCAACCCAGCCAGCATCTGTCTACTGGCCCTGCACCCGGTCATCGATCGAGACCCACGGGCCGGCTTCAGTCAGCGAAGCTTCCCGGGGATCACTACCGAGGACCGCGAATGCGTGATGCGGTTGATCCTCCTGTTTAGTTTTTTACGTACCGACGAGGCGGCCCGTTCCGGCAGGAAAGGGCCGCCTCAAAACCAGACTAGCGGCGCAGGCCGAGACGCTCGATGAGCGAACGGTAGCGGGCGATGTCGGTGTTCTTCAGGTAAGTCAGCATGCGCTTGCGGCGACCAACCATGGCCAGCAGACCGCGCTGGGTGTGGAAGTCGTGCTTGTGCTCCTTCATGTGCTCAGTCAGATCCTTGATCCGCTGAGTCAGGACCGCAATCTGGACCTCCGGCGAACCGGTGTCGCCCTCGGACGTTGCGAAATCCTTGATGATGGACTGCTTTACGGCGGCGTCAAGTGCCACAATAACTCCTAGAGATGTGCCGTGAGGCCCGAGTCAGTAATTCACTGCCGGGGGTGCCGGCGCCGACTTCCGAAGAAGTTTCCACACACAGCAGGATCCAGCAACCACGGACTGCAGCCGGATCCACCGCTTAGTTTACCGGCCGTGTTGCAATCTTGTCGAAACGGCAACAGTGCTGTCCGGGGTTGCGGTTCAGGCCTCCGGAAGCAGGTCCCGGATGGCTGCCATGCCGCGGTGGAGTTCGGCAAAGCCGGTACTCAGCGGCGAAAGTCCGATCCTGATGCCCTGCGGGGCCCGGAAGTCGGGGATGACATCCTTCTCCCACAGCGCCGCTGTCACCTCGCGGAAGGCGGGATGGTCAACGGTGATGTGGCCTCCGCGGCGATCGGCATCCCGCGGCGTGGCAAGCCTCACGCCGGCCGGCGCGAGCCAGGCATCGTGCAGTTCCAGGGCGTAGGCGGTCAGCTGCCGCGACTTCTCGCGGATGGCGGCCATGCCGGCCTCTTCGATCAGATCGAGGGTGCCGCGCATGGCGATCATTCCGAAGATGGCCGGCGTGCCGCTCAGGAAACCGCGGATACCGGCGGCCGGTTCGTAGCCGGGCCCCATCTCGAACGCATCCTTCCGGCCCATCCATCCCCAGATCGGCTGGGCGAGTCCGGGCAGGTGCCGGTCGTTGACGTAGGCGAAGGCGGGCGAGCCCGGCCCGCCGTTCAGGTACTTGTAGGTGCAGCCCGCGGCAAAGTCAACGTTCCAGGCGTCCAGCTGCAGCTCCACCGACCCGGCGGAATGGCACAGGTCCCAGACCACCAGCCCGCCGGCGTCGTGCACTGCCTCCGTGATGGCCGGCAGGTCCGCCAGGTAACCGGAACGGTAGGCCACATGGCTGAGGAGGACGACGGCGGTGGCCGGCCCCACAGCCTCCCGCACCTGGTCCAGGTGGACACCGGAGGCGGGATCCGCCTCAATCCATCGCAGCGTCAGCCCCTCCTCCTTGGCAATGCCTTCGACGAGGTACCGGTCGGTGGGAAAGTTGTCCGTGTCCACCACAATCTCTGTCCGCGCCGGATCCCCGACGGCGGCCAGGGCTGCCCGGATCAGCTTGTACAACACCACGGTGGTGGAGTCGGCGATGATGGTCTGGCCCGCGGCGGCGCCCAGCACCGCCCGCCCCAGCTGGTCGCCGATGGTCTGGGGCATGTCCAGCCATTCCTCGTCCCAGCCCCTGATCAGGCGCCCGCCCCAGCCCTTCTCGATGAAACTGGCAATGTCGCCTGCGGTCCGCTTGAGCGGGCGTCCCAGTGAATTGCCGTCGAGGTAGGACAGCTCGGTGTCCGCGCCGACGAACAGGTCCCGGTACCGGGCCAGGCGGTCTTCGGCGTCGAGGCGTGTGGCCTTTTGCAACAGGGCCTCGTGTGCTGCCAGGGCCTCGCCCGCTTGGGGGGTCGGGTCTCCGGCGCCGTCCAGGGCGGTCACTGTCCGATCTCCGTACGCACGGCGAACAGCTCCGGGAAGAACGTCAGCTCAAGGGCCTTTTGCAGGAACGCCGCTCCCGTGGAGCCGCCGGTGCCCGTCTTCATGCCGATGGTCCGCTGTACGGTGCGCAGGTGCCGGAACCGCCACAGCTGGAAGTTGTCCTCCAAATCAACGAGTTCCTCGCACGCCTCGTACGCTCCCCAGTTCTGCGCGGCGTTCTCGTAGATGTGCTTGAAGAGAGGCACCAGCCCCGGCTCAAACTCGTGCGCCCGCGTCACATCCCTGTTGAGCACCTCCGCGGGAACATCGAAGCCTTGGCGGTCCAGGTAGGCGAGGAATTCGTCGTAGATGCTTGGCGCGTACAGGACTTCGGTCAGCAGGGCGTGGGCTTCGGGATCGGATTCGAAGACGGGAAGCATCTTTCTGTTCTTGTTGCCCAGCACGAACTCGACGGCACGGTACTGGCTGGACTGGAAGCCGGATGAATTGCCCAGGAACCCGCGGAATTCCGCGTACTCGGTGGGTGTCAGCGTGGCCAGGACGGACCACTGTTCGGTGAGGGTCTTCTGGATGTGCTTGACCCGTGCGATGCCCTTCAGTGCCGACCCGAGATCATCGGAACGCAGCCACTGGGCGGCACTGCGTAGCTCGTGGAGCACCAGCTTCAGCCACAGTTCCGTGGTCTGGTGCTGGATGATGAAGAGCAATTCGTCATGGTGTTCCGGGACGCTGACGGGCTGCTGGGCGCTGAGCAGTGTGGGCAGCTGAAGGTAGGACGCGTAACTCATGCGGGAACTGAAATCGCGCACAATGCCCTTGTCCAGTTTCCTGGTGTTCTTCTCTACGGTCACAGCGTCGCCTTCCTTGCCAATACTGTGTGATGCGGGACTGTGTGTGGCAGGCCCGGGGGTGCAAGCGGGTCAGCGCTTGAGCAGGATGTCGTGCGTCTGCAGGACGTCCTGGCGCATCTGCTCCACGAGGGCTTCAGGCCCACGGTATGCCACCATGCCGCGCAGCCTGGCCACGAACTCCACAACTACTGTCTGTCCGTAGAGATCGAAGTCCTCGATGCGTTCTTCGGGCCTGTCGATGACGTGCGCCTCCACCTGGCGGCTCACGCCGTCGAAAGTGGGGTTGGAGCCAACAGAGATGGCGGCAGGCCAGCGCGTCCCCGCCTCGTCCACGAGCCAGCCCGCGTAGATGCCGTCCGCCGGAATCAGGCCGCTTGCGTCGCTGGAGAGGTTGGCAGTGGGGAAACCGAGGTCCCGGCCGCGCGCGGCTCCGTGGACTACCTCGCCCCGCATCCGGTGCGCCCGGCCCAGGACCGCGGCGGCGGTGCCGACATCGCCCTCCCGGAGGGCTTCGCGCACCCAGGTGGAGGAACAGCGGCGGTCCGTCCCGCCGTCGTCATGCAACGGGAAGCCTTCCGAACCGAACTCGCTGATCACCAGCACCTCGAAGCCGAACTTCTCCCCCAGATCCTGCATGGTGTTCAGGTCCCCGGAGTTGCCCTTGCCGAAGCGGGTGTCATGGCCGATGACGACGTGGCTGGCATGGAGGCTGTCCACCAGGACAGAGCCGACGAACTCTTCCGGGGTAAGGCTGGCGAGCTCCAGGGAATACTTCATGACCAGAACGGCGTCCAGTCCAAGCTCGCCAAGTGCCTGGAGTTTGTCCTGCAGGCCCATGATCAGCTCGGGCGCGCTCTCGGGCCGATGGACCAGGGCAGGGTGGGGGTCGAACGTCACCGCAACCGACTTGGCGTTGTTCAGCCGCGCGGTCCTGATGAGCTGTGACAGCACCTGCTGGTGGCCGCGGTGGACGCCGTCGAAATTGCCGATAGTGACAACGGAAGGACCAAAGTCGTCGGGGACCTCGGTCGGATCGTTCCAGATGTGGACCATCAACCTCGCCTTTTACTGCCTGCCAGAACTTGCTTCCGGCGCGCCAGGGCCGGAACTCTCTAAGGTTACCCGCAATCCCTGGCGGTCACGGACGCCCCGGGGTGCGGCGCGGCAGGTCGCCTGGTGAACCGCGCTGGGGGCAGCCCGGTGGCCTACCGTCTTGCAGGTACGCCCCGCTAGGATGCAAAGGCAGCGGCTCAGGCAGCACTGCCCTGAGCCTTCGAGTTTCATTCGCGTTCTAACCGCACGGATCGCCTGCGAGACAAGCGGGCGGGAAGGAGCCACGCCATGAGCGACATCCAGGAGTTGCTAGGACAGATCCCTGTCCAGCAGATCGCCACCCTGCTGGGGACAGATACGGCGTCCGCCCAGGCTGCCGTGGAAGCCGCCGTGCCGACGCTGCTTGCCGGAATGCAGAACAACGTCCAGGCGCCGGATGGCGCCGCTGCGCTGGAGTCCGAGCTGGCCAGGCACCGGAACGGGCTGGCCGACGGAGGCGTGGACCCATCGCAGGTGGACACCCAGGACGGCGAAAAGATCGTTGGCCATGTCTTCGGCGGCCAGCAGGACCAGGTGGCCAGTCAGTTGGCGGGCACAGCGAACCTCGGCGGAGTCGGCGGCGACCTCGTCCGCAAGCTGCTGCCGATCCTCGCCCCGATCGTCATGTCCTACCTGGCCAAGAAGGTCCTGGGCGGCGGGCAGGGTTCCGGCGCACAGCCCTCCCCTGCCGGTGGTGGCGGAATCGACCTGGGCAGCATCCTCGGGGGAATCCTGGGCGGCAGCCTCGGCGGTCTTGGTTCCGGTGGACAGGGTGCGGGCGCACCCGGTTCCGGCGGGTTCGGTTCGGGCGGCCTTGGCGATATCCTGGGCGGCATTCTTGGCGGCGGCTCGCAGCCGCAGCAGGCTCCGCTGACGGAGCAGGACCAGGAACCACCCGCGCAATCCGGCCGTGCGCAGACGAACGACTCAGGGCAGCTGAACGATTCAGGCCAGACGAACGATTCGGCGGCACCCTCGCACCGGTCGGTGACGCCCGGCGAGCTGATCGAGGTGGACCTGCCGGACGAGAACCGCTAGATCCGGGCGGCAGGGGCGGCAGGGGCGGCAGGCCGCCGTCGGTAAAGCCAGATCAGTCCCAGTATGGGCAGGATGAAGGGAACGAAGGCGTAGCCGCGGCCAAACGCGGACCACACGGTTTCGTGCGGGAACTGCACGGGGTCGAACAGGCTCAGCGCCCCCACGACAATCACGCCCACCAGTTCCACCAGGACGGCGACCAGGGAAACCTTGAACCAGGTGCGGCCGGCCTTGGCCAGCGACACCGTGGCTACCACGTAGACGACGGCGGCGAAGGCGGAGAGCAGGTAGGCAAGCGGGGCTTCGGAGAACTTGGTGAGGATCTGGTAGCCGGCCCGGGCGGTGGCCGAAATGGCAAAGATGGCGTAGACGGCGATGAGTAGCCGGCCGGGACCGGTGTTCCTCGTGTCCGTGGGGCGCTTGCCGGTGTGTTCGGACGTATGAGCCACGTTGCGTGCTTCTTCCACTTCAGTACCAGATTTGATTCATGCGGGCGGCCATGACGAGGGCGGTAACGCCGACGGCGGCCAGGACAAAGTTGCTCCAGCGGGTCCGTTCCAGGATGGACCAGTACACCGCGGCTACCGGCAGCAGCAGCGCGGTGGCGAGGTAGCCCCAGAATTCCCAGGCTTCTCCCGCGATCTGCTCCCCCGCGATGACCCGCACTACCGAGCCCACGAGGTAGACCAGCAGGGCCAGTTCGACGGCGGCCACCGAAAGGATGGTGATGTCGTTCGGGGCCTTCTTCATGATGCCCGCCGTCACGCAGATGAGCGTGGACAGGAGGCCGACGCCCAGGATGATGTAGAAATACGCGTCCAACGTCAGGCCAACCCGCCGCCGTCGGCACGGGAACCGTTCGGAACGCCGGCGTCGGCGCCTGAACTGCCGGAGCCCCCGGAACTGTTGGCGCCGCCGGAAGTGTTGGACCCGCCGGGTCCGGTGCCCGGGGCGAAGACCAGCACTGGTTTGGCGAAGCTTCCGCTGTCCGCGAGCAGCGCCACCAGCGATCCGTCTGGCGCGAACGCGGCTGCAGGCTTTTCCGCTGTCGCGGCGGCCGGTGTGCCTGCGGCGGCTCCGGCCGCGATGCGCCGGCCGAAGGAAATCTCGGTGGTTTCGTCGGCGCTCAGCTCCCTGTTGGGCATGAGCGCCCTGGCAGCCTGCGACATTTCGAGGATTTCGAGGTCTTCCGCGAGCTGCTCGAGGGTGCGTGCCTGGTCCAGCGAGTAGGGGCCCACATTGGTCCGGCGCAATGAGGTCAGGTGCCCGCCGACGCCGAGGGAGCTGCCGAGGTCCCGGGCCAGGGCACGGATGTACGTACCCGAGGAGCATTCCACCGTCACGTCGACGTCCACGACTTCCGTGTCATGTCCGGCAGCCTGCTTCCGGCGGATTCCGTGAATGTCGAAACGGTGGATGGTGACCGGCCGGGCAGCCAGCTGGACGTCTTCCCCGGAACGGACGCGGGCGTAGGAGCGTTCACCGTTGACCTTAATGGCGCTGACGCTGCTGGGCACCTGCTGGATCTCCCCTGTCAGGGACTCCACACCGGAGCGGATGGCATCCTCGGTCACGGAGGCGGCGCTCGCCCGGCTGACAACTTCGCCTTCGGCGTCGTCGGTAATGGTGGATTCCCCTAGGCGGATGGTGGCCGTATAGGTCTTTGACGTGCCCACGATGTACGTGAGGAGCCGTGTGGCCTTGTTGATACCGAGCACCAGCACGCCTGTGGCCATGGGATCCAGCGTTCCCGCGTGGCCCACTTTCCGGGTACCGGCTATCCTCCGCATCCGTCCAACCACATCGTGGCTGGTCCATCCCTGCGGCTTGTCCACTATTACCAGTCCAGAAAGCACGCCTATCAGTATATCGGGCACGTGGCAGGGGTATTGGGACGTATCGGTGGCGCTGCCGGAGCCGGCGCTAGGATGGCAGTCATGCCCGAGCTTTCCGCGCACATACGCGACGTCCCCGTCAACCAAATCCGCGAGATCACCGAGGCGGCGTGGCGCACACCCGGAGCGCTGATCCTGAGCATCGGGGAGCCCGGGTTCCCGCTCCCCCGCCATGTCCTGGATGCCGGAATAGCTTGCCTGGACCGCGACGAAACCAACTACACCCCCAACGCCGGCATCCCGTCTCTCCGGGAGGCTTTCGCCGCCAGGTTCCGTGAACAGTCCGGCGTAGACATCGGGGCAGACCGCGTATACGTGGTCGACGGCGCCCAGCAGGGCCTGCACTTCGCTATGAGCCTGCTGCTCGCCCCCGGCGACGAAATCCTGATTCCCAATCCCGGCTATCCCACGTTTGCCATGACCAGCCGGCTGCTGCATGCCGTCCCCGTGGAGTATCCCCTGTACCCCGCCCATGATTTCCAGCCCCGGATCGCGGACATCGAGGCGCTCATCACGGACCGGACGCGTGTCCTGATGCTCAACTCGCCGTCGAACCCCCTGGGTGCCGTTCTCCGGGAAGATCTGACCCGGGAGCTGGTTGAACTGGCCCGCCGCCATGACCTTTGGATCATCTCGGACGAGTGCTACGAGGCCTTCACGTACGACGTCCCGCACGTTAGTCCTGCCCGGTTCGACAGCACCGACCCCGGCGAGGCGCGGGTGTTCACGTCGCTGACGCTGTCCAAGACGTATGGGCTCACCGGCCTGCGCATCGGGGCACTGATCTGCCCGCCCGGGCTGGAGCAGCGGATGAACAACGTCATGGAGGCCATCGTCTCCTGCGTGGCGTCGCCGTCCCAGTACGCGGCGCTCGCCGCGTTGACCGGTCCGCAGGACTATGTATCGCAGGCCCACGCGCATTACCGCGCCAACCGCGACGCGGCGTCGGCCGTCCTGGCAGAGAAGGGCATTCCCTACCTCAGCGCGCAGGGGGCGTTCTACCTGTGGGCGGACGTCTCGCATGTGAGCGGCGGAAACGTCAGGACCTGGGTCAAGCAGTTCCTTGCCGAGGCCGGTGTCTCCTTTGCTCCGGGAACTGCCTTTGGCTCCATCGGCGAGGGATGGATCCGGATTGCGTTGTGCGGGGACCAAAGCGAGTTGGTCGAGGGCGTGGGCCGCCTCCCCCGCAGGCACTGAGGAGAACAGGCGGTGGCCACGGTTCACTCCGTTTCCGACCCGACCAGTTGTCCCGCTCGAGGCAGGGTAACGAAGCCCTACATTCCAGATGACATGTACAGGCCCGGGAGCAGGGCGGGATTGCCCGGGGCGAAAAAGGCGAAGACGATCAGCGCCGCCCCAACGATCCTGCTCAACGCACGCCCGTGGCGCCACGACTTCTCGAGCAGCACGGTTACGGCGATGACGGCCATCCAGGCAAGGTTCATCACACCCACGGCCACAAGAACCACCATCAGCCCCCAACAGCATCCGATGCAGTACAGGCCATGGTAAAGCCCGACGCGCAGGTCACGGAGCCGGCCCTTGTAGCCCGAGACATGGAGCAGGAACGCCAGCGGTGAGCGGCAATGACGGAGGCAGAAGTCCTTGAGCGGCGTCAGCTGATAACTGCCCGCGGCCACCAGCATCCCGGCCCCCACCCACGGTGCGACATCCGGCGCTGATGTTGCCAACTGGGCCGCCAGCAGCGCGGCCGCAAAGGCGACGGCGCCGAAGACCGTCCACGCCGCCAGGTACCCGACAACGAGCGCGGCGGTTCGGACCGCCCTGACGGCGGCACTCCCGTTCGACCGGATGGACCGCAGATAAGCCGCGGTGAGGGGCGATAATGCCGGAAGCATCATTGCCGCCATCATCAGCGTCCACGCCGCCAGGAATCCGGCAAGTCCGAACCCCCTAGTCCCGGGCCCGGGAGCCATCTCCCGGAAGCCCAGGACGGTGAAGTACCAAGCGACAGCCGCGCAGCCAAGCAACACCAGCAGTGCCGCGTGGTTGCGGACTGTCACATGTGCCTGCCCCGACAAGTCAGGCCGACCAGGCGAACGGTGCCGAGAAGGAGTTCTTTCCGGCGTTGTCCCACGACAAGCCGAAGACATCCACCGTGGACGTGGTGGCACGTCCGGCAGCCAACGTGTCGGCGGGGAAGCCGATGCCGCTGACCTTGACGCCGGCGCCGGTCGGGTCCAGTGGCGAGACGAAGTCCTCCACCAACATGTCGACCGCCGTGCCGATGCGGACGCGGTGCTCCCTCCCGTCATCCTCATAAGTGAAATCGCGGGATTCCATGCCCAGCATCTCCCCGATCAGAGGAGCCAGGCCCTCCATCGGCCCGCCCAGCTGACCGCCAAACACGGCCCCGAGCGCCTCGGCCTGCTCGGGTGAGGCGGCGGCGTCCATCAGGACGCCTACCTTCCAGCCGCCGTCGCTCATTAGGGCGGGAGCATCGGTCACCACGCAGACGTTCAGGCCTCCGACGTCGACGCCGTTGACGTCACCCTTGTGGACGTGGAAGGCCAATGCAACCTTGCAGCGGTCCTCATCCCCCGGCAAAGTAAGGCCAGAGGTGGCACACGGGCAGACCATGTCGCAGTTACAGTTTTCGAAGTACGTGCCTTCGATTTGCCATGCCATCCGGGGCTCCTTTCCCATGCCCCCACGCTGCCAGTGTGCTCCGGGGTATAGACCGCGTCAATAAGAAAAAAGCCACGGAACAGGTGCTCCCGCAGCCCGAATCTGAAGCTACGGCCGTTCCCCACGCCGACTAGCGCTGCTCAGGAGCGTGTGCTCAATAGTCGGTGCGTTCGGCGTTCTTGCGCCAGGCGTCGAACGGATCTTCCGACGTCGGAACCTGGGCCTGGCTGACCGGCAGCAATTCGGGCCGGGCGCCTCCAAAGTATTCGTAGAAGACGGCGTCGTCGAACCCCGCGGCGGCTGCTCCGTGTCGGTCGGCGGCGAAGTAGACCTGGTCGATCCGCGCCCAGAGCGCCGCCGCAAGGCACAGCGGGCAGGGCTCGCAGCTGGCGTACAGGACAGCGCCACTGAGGTCAAAGTTCCGGGTCTCCTTGGCGGCGGTCCGAATTGCCACCACCTCGGCATGGGCGGTGGGATCGTTGTCCCGGGTGACCCGGTTGACCCCTTCGTGAACGGTGCCGTCGGCTGTTACCACGAGCGCGCCGAAGGGCCCGCCGCCCGCGGCGACGTTCCGTTGGGCCAAGGCTACGGCTTCAGTCAGGTATTCGGTCACGTCTGCAGCTGAGGGGTGGGCGCGCATGGTCTGATCATAGCCAGCCTGATGGTGCTGCGGGACTGCCAGCTCACGTTCATTCCCGTTGGGGTCGTGAGTGGAAGTAGTTGTTGCGGCGGGGTTTTCGGTGGGGGTCGAGTTCTGGTGGGGGTTTGAACCAGGGCACCTCGTTGGTGACTTCGATGTGCCAGTGTTCTTTGTGGATGAGGTGATGGTGATGGCTGCAGAGCAGGACGCCGTTGCCGGTGCTGGTGGTTCCGCCGCGGGACCAGTAGGTGATGTGGTGGGCTTCGCACCACGCGGCGGGGATGGTGCAGCCGGGGAACGCGCAGCCCTGGTCCCGGGCCATGATGGCTTTGCGGATGTGGGGCGGGAAGACGCGTGAGGCGCGCCCGATGTCCAGGATCCTGCCCTGGCCGCCGAGGACGACGGGGATGATGTCGGCGTCGCAGGCTATTTTGCGGATCGTGGCCGGGTTCACCGGCCCGCCGAACGCGAACAATGCCGTGCCTTGGTCGGTCCGGCCGCGGCTGGCCCCGCCAAGGTAAGCCGGCCGCGGCTCCTGACCGCCTTGGGCTGTCTGTAGATCACTGGCCCACTGGGCTTCCTGGGTCCATTGTGCGTTTTGGGCCCATTGTGCGTCCCGCCGGTGTTGGAGGTCGGCGAGGAGGTCGCGGTAGTTGATGGTGGCCAGGATCTGGGGCCGGTGGCCGCCGTTGGCCGGCAGGGTGTCGGTGGTGAGCACAGTTTGCAACGCGCCGACGAGCCCGTCGAGCCGCTTCTGCCCCTGTGACCGGTGATCCAGGGAGACCTCCGGCGGACCCGCGGTGTCCCACCCTGCGAGGCTGTCCGGTTCAGCGTTCCCGTCACTACTGCTTCCGTCGTCGCTGGTCCCGTCGGTCCCAGTGCCGTGGCCGGGTGCCGGGGTGCGGGGGTTGGTGGCGGTGTTCATGACGGTGGTGATGGTTTCGAACTGTTCGGCGGTGGCGAAGATTTCCAGGTGCTGCAGGCCGTGTTTGGGACGGCGGATGAAGGCGCCCTGGATTTGCCGGAGGGCCGCTTCGGAGGGTTCGGTTCCGTCCTGGTCGATCGCCTCGGCCCAGTGTTTGGCGACGCGGGTGAGGAAGTCGGCGTCGTTCTCGACGGCGGCCAGGGTCAGGTCGTGTTCCATCGCGGCTGTATGGTCCGGGGTGGTGAAATGCCGTGCCCGGTCCAGGGCCAGAGTGATGGTGGTCGCCGCGCGGGAGCTGATCTGGGCGCCGCCGACCGCGGCCGCGAGCTCCTCATACCTCGGGGGGAGCTGCTGCCCGCCGAAACCGGTCCTGGGCAGGACGGCGTCGGCCAGTCCGATCCGGCGGCGGGCTTCCGCGGAGCTGATCCGCAGCCTGTCCCGAAGGAACTCGACGCTGTTCCGGGACCCGTCATCCCCCGGCGGCGGGTCAGCCACCGGGGCGGGCTCAGGCACCGGCACGGGGGCAGGCGCCGGGACGGCGACGAGGGATGATGCCGCGGCGGTGACCGCGGCGATGCGGGAACGGTCCACCGCGCCGGCGGCGACCACCTGCAGACGCTCCACCCGCCGAGAGAGCTGCTCGAGCCGGTCCGCGAAATCCGCGGCCTGCCCGAAACCCCACAACGCAGTGTCCTCGGCAGTGATCGTGTCCGGTTCCAGCAAAGCCAAGGCCTGATCAACCACGTCCCCCTCGACGACACTGGCGCCACCGCCAACAGGAACGCTCTGAAGGGCGTTGGCACCAACGGAAACCGGCTCAGAAGCCAACCCACCGGCACCCGGCCCTAAGGCCCGGTGTTCGGTGAATCCCCCAACGGCTTCCATAGAAACAGTCTGATCAGGGGGTCTGACATTATTAGCCCCGCCGGCGATGCCAGTGAGCGCAGGCAACCCACCGCCGTCGTTCTTCCGGACGGAAGCCAACCCGCCGGCACTCGACCATAAGGCCCGGTGATCGGTGAATCCCCCAACGGCTTCCATAGAAACAGTCTGATGAGGGGGTCTGACATTTTTAGCCCGTCCGCAGGCTCCCCAGAAACCTTTCACCGGTCCAAGCAAGCTCCGGCCCATCGACAAGCCGCGAAGGCCGGGCTTAAAATACGCGCGTCGGGGGACCCGATTTTCGGACCTTATATCGGTCTCAATGTTCTGGATGCGCAGGATTGACATTGGAGACGGTATGGAAAAGCAACGAGCGCTCTTGGCGGCTGTCGCGGCTGCCTCACTCCTCTTGTCTGCGTCGCCGGCGGGCCACGCAGCCCCGGCAGGTAAAGCAGCAGAAAGCCAGTCCGCGCCGACCGTGCTCACAAAAGGCCTGCTTAGCCCGCTACACCTCAGCGACGGACCGGACGGTTCCGTTCTGGTTAGCGAGGAATTCGCGGGGAAGCTGACGAAAGTTGCCCGCGACGGCAGCAAGTCGATGGTTTACCGGAACGCAGCCTGGGACGTGGCCGGCAGTGACCGGGGCGGCCGCACCATCTACCTGGCCGAGAGCCAGGGCGCTGGCCCCATGGATCCCAGGCCGCTGGCCGGACACCTCAGAAGCATAGGCGCCGACGGCAAGCACCGCACCTTCGGCGACCTCGCTGCCCTTGAGGTGAAACACAACGCGGACGGCGGCACGAGCTACGGCTTCAACGACCTTCCGGCCGCGTGCGCTAAGCAGCTGCCGAAGGATGTGGAGGTCTCCTACAAGGGGCACATCGATTCCCATCCGTATGGGATCGAGGTTTACGGGAACACCATCTACGTTGCCGACGCCGGAGCCAATAGCATCGTGTCGGTCGACGTGAAATCAGGCAGGGCTGGAACTGTAGCCGTGCTGCCGCCCCGACCGCACAAATTCACCACCAAAGAAACCGCGGCTCTGAAACTTCCGGGCTGCGTCGCAGGCCATACCTACCGGTTCGAGCCCGTGCCTACCGACGTGGAGCGCGGACCAGACGGCTGGTTGTACGTCTCCGTGCTGCCCGGCGGACCGGAGGACCCGGCACTGGGTGCCCGTGGAGCGGTGTACAAGGTCAACCCCCACAACGGCCGCGTCAAGCTGTTCGCCGACGACGTGATGTCACCGACCGGCCTGGATATGGACGACGACGGGAACGTGTACGTCGCGTCCCTCTTCGGCAAGGGTGTGCTGAGGCTGTCCGCCCATTCAAGCAAGCAGACGGTAGTGCTTCCGGGAACGCTCACGGCCGACGTCGACATCAGGGGCGGCACCATCTACGCGACGGTCAACTCGCTGCCGGCACCGAACACGGCGCCGGACGGCAGAGTCGTAAAGGCCCCACTCGATGACTAGCGAAAAGTAGGGACAGGAAAAGCAAGGGGTGCGGCCGGATCGAAAGATCCGACCGCACCCCTTCAGTGCATGATGGCATGGGCTCTGCGGCGCAGAACCGGCACCGTTAGTGGTTCCGGTCCTCGTCGATTGCCTCGTCGTCCGCCAGATCGAGGTCCTCTTCGTCGAAGTCGTCTTCGTCGATTTCCACGTCCGGCTGCGCGTCGCTCTTGTACGGGTCGGCTTCGCCCGCGTGCTTGGCGTTCCGGGCCAGCTCGGCAACCTCGGCATCGCGCTGCTTAGCGGTCCGGAGCAGTTCTTCGAGGTTGGACGCGTTCACGGGGATCTGGTCGGCGATGAACTCAAGCGTGGGAGTCAGCCGGGCGGTGATGTTCCGGCCAACTTCCTGCCGGAGCACGCCCTTGGCCTTCTCCAGCCCCTTGGCCGCATCAGCCTGCACGGCCTGGTCGCCAAACACGGTGTAGTAGACGGTGGCATGCTGCAGGTCATTGGTCACACGGGCATCGGTGACAGTAATGCCCTCAAGCCGGGGATCCTTCACCTTCCGGCCCAGAGCCTCAGCAACAACAACCTTAATCCGCTGCGCCATCTTGGCAGCGCGTGCCGGATCAGCCATGACATCCTCCTGGATGGAAATAGAAAACTTGGTCGGGCAAACGCATGGAACAACGTTAGCCCGTAGCAATTGTGGGCGCTGGGAGTGGCATCTAAGGAGATGGCCTAGGGCCCCGACGCGAGCTTGCGAGTGTTGGGAAGGCCAGCTCCGCTGCCGAAGCTGGGTGGCCGACGTCGTAAGACGTAGGCCACCCAGCGAAGGGGCGGGGCCGCCGGAAAAATTCCAACGGCCCCGCAAGTGAAGCATGAGACTTAGACGCGCGGCTTCTCGCGCATCTCGAAGGTCTCGATGATGTCGCCTTCGGTGATGTCGTTGTACGAGCCCAGTCCGATACCACACTCAAAGTCCGTGCGGACCTCGGTAGCGTCGTCCTTGAAGCGCTTGAGCGTCTCCACCGTGAGGTTGTCGCCTATAAGCTTGCCGCCGCGGGTGATGCGGGCCTTCGAGTTGCGTCGGATGGTGCCCGAGCGAACGATGGAGCCTGCAATGTTGCCGAACTTGGAGGAACGGAACACTTCGCGGACCTCGGCAGTGCCCAGCTGGACCTCTTCGTACTCCGGCTTGAGCATGCCCTTGAGGGCCAGCTCAATGTCATCGATTGCTGCATAGATGACGGAGTAGAAGCGCATGTCCACGCCTTCGCGGTCTGCCAGTTCGGCAACACGCTCGGCGGGCTTGACGTTGAAGCCGATGATGACGGCGCTGTCGACCGTTGCCAGGTTGACGTCGTTCTGCGTGATCGCACCGACACCGCGGTGGATGACACGGAGCTGTACGCCTTCGCCGACGTCGATCTTGAGCAGCGCGTCTTCGAGGGCTTCCACGGCACCTGACACGTCACCCTTGAGGATGAGGTTGAGGGTGTCGATCTTGCCTTCAGCGACCGCCTGGTCAAAGTCTTCCAGGCTGATGCGCTTGCGGCGCTTGGCGAGCTGGGCGTTGCGGTCGGCCGCTTCACGCTTTTCGGCGATCTGGCGGGCCGTGCGCTCGTCGGCGGTCACCAGGAAGGTGTCACCGGCTCGCGGCACGTTGGACAGGCCAAGGACCTGGACCGGACGGGACGGCAGTGCGACGTCGAGGGCTTCGCCATCTTCGTCGAACATCGCACGGACGCGGCCGTGTGCCGTGCCGGCCACGATCGTGTCGCCGACAGCCAAGGTACCGGACTGCACCAGGACGGTGGCCACGGAACCGCGGCCCTTGTCCAGGTTCGCTTCGATGGCGATGCCTCGGGCCGCCTTGTCCGGGTTGGCCCGGAGGTCCAGCGCGGCATCGGCAGTCAGCAGCACGGCGTCGATCAGTTCGTCGATGTTGAGGTTCTGGCGGGCAGAGACCTCAACGAACATGGTGTCGCCACCGTATTCTTCGGGAACCAGGCCGTACTCGGTGAGCTGGCCCTTGACCTTGTCCGGGTTCGCGCCTTCCTTGTCAATCTTGTTCACGGCCACGACGATCGGCACGTTGGCCGCCTGGGCGTGGTTGAGGGCTTCAACGGTCTGCGGCATCACGCCGTCGTCCGCTGCCACAACCAGGATGGCGATGTCCGTGACCTTCGCACCACGGGCACGCATGGCGGTGAACGCCTCGTGGCCCGGGGTATCGATGAAGGTGATGTCGCGTTCGACGCCTTCGTGCTCGTGGCTGATCTGGTAAGCACCGATGTGCTGGGTGATGCCGCCATGCTCGCCGGCAACGACGTCGGAGTTCCGGATCGCATCCAGCAGGCGGGTCTTACCGTGGTCAACGTGACCCATCACGGTAACAACCGGCGCACGCGCCTCAAGCACTTCGTCGCCTTCTGCCTCGAGTTCGGCTTCGACGTCGATATCGAAGGCGCTGAGCAGCTCGCGCTCCTCATCCTCCGGGGAAACGACCTGCAGCTTGTAGCCGAGTTCCTCACCGAGCAGGGCGAAGGTGTCTTCGTCCAGCGACTGCGTTGCCGTGGCCATTTCACCGAGGTGGAAGAGCACGGTAACCAGTGCGGCGGGGTTCGCCTCGATCTTGTCGGCGAAGTCCGTGATGGACGAGCCACGGCGGAGCCGGATAACGGTGTTGCCGTCGCCGCGGGGTACGCTCACGCCACCCAGCGACGGTGCGCTCATCTGCTCAAGTTCCTGGCGCTTTGCGCGCTTCGACTTGCGCTGCTTGCCGCGCCCAGCGCCGCCCTTACCGAACGCACCCTGGGTGCCACCGCGACCGCGGCCGCCCTTGCCGAAGCCACCGCCGGCCGGAGCACCGCCGCCGCCACCGGGACCGCCGGTTCCGGGAGCGCCGGGACGGCCGGGACCGCGTCCGCCGCCACCGGGACGGCCGGCACCTGCAGGTGCGGGACGCTCGGTGCGGTTAGGCATCATGCCAGGCGTGGGCCGGTTTCCACCGGCACCCGGACGGGGACCGCCGGGACGGGGGCCACCTGCGCCGGTCGCGGGACGCGGGCCGGGCGTAGCGCCGGGACGCGGAGCACCGGGACGGGGTCCGCCTGCACCGGCTGCCGGACGCGGGCCGCCGGGACGCTCGCCGTCAGTGCGGCCGCCACCGGGACGGGGCATGCCCTGGGAAGTTGCAAACGGGTTGTTGCCCGGGCGCGGCGGACGTTCGCCGTCTCCACCGCGGCCGCGGGGCATGCCCTGGGACGTGGCGAAGGGGTTGTTGCCGGGGCGGGGGCCACCGGGACGCGGAGCGCCCCCCGGACGGGACGGGGTCTCAGCCTTGGGCGCGGGACGTGCTCCCGGCTTGGCACCAGTGGAGGGCGCAGCAGGCGTCGAGGCAGCCGGAGCTGCCGGGGCGGCGGGAGCAGCCGGAGCTGCAGGCGCCTCGGCCTTGGGGGCCGGTGCGGGAGCCGGAGCCGGTGCGGGAGCAGGCGCCGCAGCCTTGGGGGCAGCGGGGCCGGGAGCCGGCGCGGGACGGGATTCCGCCGGCTTGACCGGGGACTTGGGGGCGGCTGCGGGGGCTTCGGACTTCGAAGCGGCGGCAGCCGGGAACGCGTTGCGGAGTTTCCGCACCACGGGGGCCTCAATGGTGGAAGAGGCGGAGCGAACAAATTCGCCCAGTTCCTGCAGTTTGGTCACTGCATCTTTGGAAGTAATACCGAGCTCTTTTGCAAGCTCATGTACGCGGACCTTGGCCACATTTCTCCTGTCTCGGTCCGCACCGAGCCAGGCACGAACCGTCTACTTCTTACTGCGGGCCCCCGCTGCGGTTACAGCTGAAAGGCCCATTGCAGAGCGCAACAAAGTTGTCATCGTTACGCGCTCATCGCTGGGAACTCATCGGGTTTCCATCAGATTTCTGACCCGCTTTCAGGTTGGACGGTTGGTACTGCAGACGCCGGGACATCCGCAGCGTGCGCTCCTGCCGTTATCCGGCGTTCGACGGCGGCGGTTCCGGTTGACCCGTTGAGGGCCCTACCGAAGGCTCGCCGCTTGACCGCCAGGGCCAGGCACGCTTCGCTGGGGTGCAGCCATGCACCCCGGCCAGCCATCCGGCGTCGTTCATCCACCACGACGGCGGACGAACCGCCGGTGTCGGAGACGAGCCGGAGCAACTCTGACCGCGGCCCCTTTTTCCGGCATCCAATGCAGGTACGCTGCGGCTGATTCCCGAGTTGTTGCACGTGTGCCACTGCCGAGTATCTTCCTGCCTGTACCTATCTGCCTGCCCGGCCACCCGCCACTGCCTTTCGGCAGGACCTGCTTTGCGGCAGGAACCCGGGCGCACGAACACGCTGATGCCGGCCGCTAGGCGCGGCCACGTTCTATTCTAGCCCCTCACGGGCCCCATACCCGAAACGGGAAACCGAAACTGCCCGCCGCAGGGGCGGGCAGATCGGTCGAGGTGAGGGCTTGTGCCGGACGGTCTGACCCCTGCCGGGCGCAGCGCTAACCGCGGGGAGCGGCGGCGTCGGAGACGATATCGATGCGCCACCCCGTCAGCTTGGCGGCGAGGCGGGCGTTTTGGCCCTCCTTGCCGATGGCAAGGGAGAGCTGGTAGTCCGGCACCACGACGCGGGCCGAGCGAGTGGCCTCGTCGGTGATGGTGACTGAATTCACACGCGACGGCGACAGTGCGCTTGCGATGAAGGTGGCCGGATCCTCGCTGAAGTCAACGATGTCAATTTTTTCGTCGTTCAGTTCGGTCATGACCGCCCGCACACGCGAGCCCATTTCGCCGATGCAGGCACCCTTGGCGTTGATGCCCTGGGTGTTTGCCTTGACCGCGATCTTGGTGCGGTGCCCGGCTTCGCGGGCCAGGGCCACGATCTCCACGGAGCGGTCGGCGATCTCGGGGACCTCCAGTTCGAAAAGCTTCCGAACCAGGCCCGGGTGCGAACGCGACAGGGTGATGGACGGGCCCTTGGTCCCGCGGTGCACGTCGATGACGTACGCGCGCAGCCGGTTGCCGTGGATGTACTTCTCCCCCGGCACCTGCTCGGGCGGCGGAAGCAGGGCTTCCACAGCGCCGAGGTTGACCTGGATCATGTGGGGGTTGTTGCCCTGCTGGATCAGCCCGGCAACGAGTTCACCCTCGCGGCCCTTGAATTCGCCCAGGACGTTGTCGTCCTCAACGTCGCGCAGCCGCTGCAGGATGATCTGCCGGGCGGTGCTGGCGGCGATGCGGCCGAACCCGGCGGGCGTGTGCTCGAACTCGCCGACGGGTGCGCCGTCGTCGTCGATTTCGGTGGCCCAGATGGTCACGTGGCCACTCTTGCGGTCCAGCTCCGCGCGGGCCTTCTCGAAGGCGCCCGGCGACTTGTGGTAGGCGACGAGCAGGGCCTGCTCGATCGTGGGGATGAGGAGGTCCAGCGGGATCTCGCGCTCACGCTCCAGGAGTCTCAGCGCGCTCATGTCAATATCCATCAGGCCTCCTCAGAAGGTCCATTGTGCTCAGTTTCCAGACCGGCCTCGTCGAGGCGGCTGAACTCAATTTCGACTTTTCCGCTGCGGATCTTGTCGAAAGGAAGTTTTACGGGGTCGCCCTGCCTGGGCTTCATGCCCTTTTTCACGGCGATTTCGGGAACCAGGGTCACGCCGGCGTCGTCAACGGAGCTGATCCTGCCTGTGACGTTTTCGCCCTGGATCACGTTGACCGCAACCATCCGGCCGCGGGCGCGGTGCCAGTGCCGGGGCTCGGTCAGTGGACGCCCCACGCCGGGCGATGAAACCTCAAGGTCATAGGGACGGCTGTCCGTGCTGGGGTCGCTGTCCAGGATCTCGGAGAGTTCCTTGGAGATGTCTGCGATGACGTCAAGGCTCACCCCGCCTGTCTCTTCCTGCGGCAGATCCACCACGACGTGGACCACGCGGTTGGAACCTGCGATGTGGATGGCAACATCCTCGAGGTAAAGCCGGTGCGACTGGACTGCGGGCTCCAGCAGCGCCCGGAGGCGCTCAGCCTCGGGATTGTGGACAGCCGCGGGTTCAGCCTTTCCCGCGTCGGTCCGGTCTGATGAAGTCGTGGCTTCTGCATTGCTCACGATGCCGGCCGCCTCCCGTTAGATGATGTTGTGTGTACTAGCGTAGCGATTTTCCGGGCGGCTTGGTGCACGGACTTCCCGGGGGCCGTGACAACATGGTCTGTTGTGAACGACGACAGCGGGCGAAAAAGAACGCCGGCCAGCTATCTCCGGTATGGCCTGCTGGCACTCGCCGCTTTCCTGGTGCTGAGCCTCGGTTTTGCGTTGATTCCGCGGGAATCCCCGGCACCGGCAGCTCCCCCGTTCTCCGAACAGGCACGTGCCGCCGCGCTCGCTCAAACGCTGGATCTGAGGGCTGCCAGCCAGCAGCTCGCGGATGGGTCGTCGGGCGCGCGGCGGCAGCTGTTTTCGCACACTGTGACTTTGCTGACTACGCAGGCTCGGGCGCTCCTCCTTCCGGGCGGTGCCACCCCCACTTCAGCGCCCGGCGCTGGCGCAAAGGCCGGGGCAAAGTCAACGGCAGGGGCGCCGGGAACCGCCGGTCCGTCCGCCGCTGCATCACCGGGGACAGCACCGCCGCGCCCGGCCACGCTGCCAGCGCTGGTCGCCGCATTGTCCACGAGCGGCAAGGAACGCCTCACCCATGCAGAGAAGGCCGACGGCGGGATGGCCCGCCTGCTCGCCGCGGTAGGAACCGCCCAGCTGCTGCAGGCGACAACGCTGGCACAGGCTGCCGGCACGCCGCCGCCTGCCCTCCCGGCGCCTGCGACAACGCAGCGAAACGCGGCCACGGTGTGCCCCATCACCAGCCCCTCTGGCGAGGGTGCCCCCTCAGGCAACACCGCCGAGACAGGCGGTGCCGCCCAGCCAAAGGACAGTAACCAGTCCACCAAAACAGCGGACCCGTCTGACAGCGCCACGCTCGCCGCCGCCCTGAACCGGGTAGTCCGCACAGAAGTTGAGACCGTGTACGGCTACCAGGTAGCGCTGACGCGCCTGGCCGCGCCGGCCGCAGACCAAGCGAGGTCCCTGCTGGCTACGCATGAAACCCTGGTTGGCCAGGCCGAGGCCTACACCCGCACTCATTGCGTGTCAGTTCCTCCCCGTGAACCGGGCTACACCCTGGACACCTCGTTCCTGCAGAAGCCGGCTGCGGGACTGGCCAGCCTTGAAGCAGGAACGCTCCCGGTCTACGGCGACCTTGTGGCCCTGAGTGAGGGTGAAACCCGGCGGTGGGCCGTCACCTCACTGGTCGCGGCTGCCCAGCGGACCACGCGCTGGGGGTCCGATCCGGGCCCCGTACCCGGCATTGTGCTGGACACCGCGCTCCTGCCGGAGCTTCCGGAACCGGCTACGCCCTCACCGCGCCAGACCGACGGCAGCGCAGCGGCAACACCTGGCGCACCCTAGGCGCGGGCTGGCCGGCGACAGCCCACTGGCAGCCGGCTGCTTCAAAGTGGTTTGCTGGAGCCATGGATTCAGCGGACAGATCTGCGTTGCCCTCTGAGGGGCAGCACGCCAATGAGCCCCACAGCAACGACCTCGTGCACCGCCTGAACTGGCTGCGTGCCGGTGTCCTCGGAGCAAACGACGGGATTGTGTCGGTCGCTGCGATTGTAGTGGGCGTGGCCGGTGCTACCAGTGACAACGGCCCCATCCTCGCGGCCGGTGCTGCCGGGCTCGTGGGCGGTGCCGTATCCATGGCCCTGGGCGAGTACGTCTCCGTCAGCAGCCAGAGCGACAGCCAAAAGGCGCTGATCGAGAAGGAACGGCGCGAACTTGCCGAGGAACCGGAAGTGGAGCTGCTGGAGCTCACCGCGATCTACCGCAGCAAGGGCCTTAGCGAGGAAACAGCCCGGAATGTGGCGCGGGAACTGACAGAGCACGACGCCCTGGCCGCACACCTGTCCGCGGAGCTCAATATTGACGAAGAGGACATCGTGAGCCCCTGGCATGCCGCCTTTGCGTCCGCCATCGCCTTCACTCTGGGGGCAATTCTGCCGATGCTGGCCATCCTGCTCCCTCCCGAAAACATTCGGGTTGCGGTGACTTTCGGAGCAGTCCTGTTGGCCCTGGCCGTAACGGGCGCCGTCGGCGCGTGGATCGGCGGCGGTTCAAAGACCCGGGCTGGCACACGCGTGGTGGTGGGTGGCGGCCTTGCCCTGGCCGCGACGTTCACCATCGGCAACCTGCTGGGCGCCAGCGGCATCGTGTAGGTGCCATCCCGGCCGCCGGCTAGGAGGTTTTGTCCATTTGTCGCGACTTCAAGGGCCTTCAGCGGCCATTATCTGGACAAGAACTCCAAGCCAGACGTGGGGAAGGGCGACGGCGGAACCTCCGTGCAGGCAGTGCCACCGGTATCGCCCGGGCAGGAGCCGTCCGGCCTCCCCAATCCGCAAGGACCGCTCCACTACGCTGGAGCTGTGAGTCGGCCAGCAGACGTTCCCATCCCCCTGGACCTGACGCGCCGCTACTCCCGCAGCAGCGCCGGCAGGGCCTGGCTGGCCTCCCTTCCGGACATGATCCGCGGCCGGCTCGACCAGTGGCAGCTTGAGCTTGACCTGGAACCGGGAGTGTTTCCCTGGAGCGGACACGGCGCGGTTGTGGTTCCGGTCCGCGCCGCGGGATCTGCAGCAGCATTGAAGGTGGCCTTTCCGCACGATGAAGCACTCGTGGAACGCCATGCGCTGGCACTGTGGAACGGCCATGGCGCGGTGAAGTTGTTGGCCTCCGACGCCGGAACGTGTTCAATGCTCCTCGAGCGCCTGGATGCCGGCAGGTCACTCCGGGCAGAGCCGATGGACACCGCCCTTGAGGTGTGGGGCGGGCTGATGCGGGAGCTGAGCCTCGTGCCCGACGCCCGGCCGCAGTGGCAGGAATTTGTGCACGTGGCCGCCCGGGCCGAACAGTGGAGCGACGACCTGCCCGCCGACTGGGAACAGCTGGGCCGTCCGTTTCCCCGGTGGCTGCTGGAGGCAGCACTCGAGGTTTGCCAGACCAGAGGCGCCGTTGGCCGCCGCTCCTCGGAGGACGTCCTCGTCAACACGGACTTCCACTACCTCAATATTTTGGCCAGGCCTGACTCCCGAGCGAACAGTACGGCAAGGAACCAATCGGTCCGGAACATTGCCGCCGACGGCTTTGCCGCCATCGACCCCCAGCCGATGGTGGGCGAGGCGGAATTCGCCGTGGCTCCCGTGCTCTGGAACCGGATCCCGGACCTGCCGGCAACAGATCCCGCCGCCGGCCTGCTGGCAAGGTGCCATGACTTCAGCGTCGCGGCCGGGCTGGACCCGGAAGTGGCCCGGCAGTGGAGCCTAGCCAGAGAGGTGGACAACGCACTGCACTACGCCTCGAGGCCGGGCCACGGCGGTGACATGGCCCGGTCCCTGTGGGTAGCGAGCACACTTGCCGGCCGGACGCTGGACGGGCTTCCGGCTGCCCACGACTTGCCCGAACCCGGCGAGGATGCCATGAACACATGGCCGTCCTAGGGCCCCAGAGAGCACAGGGCTGTCAGTGCCCGCCCGACCGGACGGCTTGGAAGGCGGCCCGCACCGCCTCCACCGCGGTGGTGACGTCATCGGCGTCGGTGGTCCAGTTGCTGACAGATATCCGCACCACGTCCCTGCCGTGCCACCGGGAACCGGACATCCATACCTTTCCGTCGGCGATGAGCCTCTCCGCCACACGCCGGCTTGTGGCGTCGTCGCCGAAGGCCACGGAGATTTGGGTGTAGCCGACGTCGTTGAGGACTTCCACCCCGTCAATGGCCGTGAGCTGTTCGGCGAGCTGGGCAGCGGATGTGGCAAGGCGGCGGATCTGTCCGGCCACACCGTCCCTGCCCAGGGACTTCAGCGCTGCCCACACGGGCACTCCCCTGGCCCTGCGGGAAAGCTCCGGAACCCGCTGGCTGGGATCGCCCAAGCCGTCGGCATCCTGGAGGAGGTAGCTGGCGTGCAGCCCCATGGCGCTGCGCAGCGCCTGCGCATCCCGGACCGCGACCACGCCGCAGTCGTACGGGACGTTCAAACTCTTGTGGGCGTCTGTGGCCCAGGAGTCGGCCCGTTCCACGCCAGCGGTCAGCCCGGCGAGCTCCGGGACGGCCGCCGCCCAGAGGCCGAAGGCCCCGTCCACGTGCACCCAGGCGCCGTGTGCCTTGGACACCGCGACGGCTGCGGTAAAGGGGTCGAAGGCTCCCGAGTGGAGGTTTCCGGCCTGCAGGCACACCAGCACGGGGGCCGGCTCCGAACCCTGGGATCCGCCCGACTGTGCGGCGCCTGGACTGTTCGCGGCTGCATGCTTCAGCGCAATCCGGTCCAGGGCACAGTCCAGCTCCGCGGCGTCGATGCGTCCCTGGCTGTCGGCCGGAACCACTGTGGGGCTGCCCATTCCCAGGTAGCGCAGCGCGAGGTCCACCGTCTCGTGCCGTTCCTCCCCCACAAGGCAGTGGATCCGCGGAGCGCCGAAGAGCCCGTCGCGTTCCAGGTCCCAGCCGGCGCCCTTCAGAAGCCGCCAGCGCGCGGCCGCCAGCCCGGTGAAGTTGGCCATGGTGGCGCCGGTGACGAAACCGACGTCGGATTCCTCCGGCAGGCCCAGCAGCTGCAGCAGCCACTGGCCCGCGGCATCCTCAATGGCGGCAATGGCTGGCGTGGCGTAACGGAGCACCGAGTTCTGGTCCCAGGCGCTGACGAGCCAGTCGGCCGCCATGGCAGCCGGGAGCGTACCGCCGATGACCCAGCCGAAAAAGCGTCCGGATGGCATGGCCATGAGCCCAGGTTCCGCGTGGCTGGCCAGGTAATCCACGACGGCCGCCGGGGGCATGCCGGACTGCGGCAACGCTCCGTCGAACGCTGCCGCGAGTTCCCGTGCTGCCTGCTGCGGACCAACCCGGCGGCTGGGCTGGCTTTCCAGCCAGCGCGTCGCATGCCGGACGGCGGCAGCCAGGGCATCCCTGTACGGTTCCGCACCGGCTGACATAGAGGCATGCTACGCCGTCCCTGTACCGCCCGCGAGAACGCAGCTTCGCCGGAGACCGGCTCAGCCGGAAAACCAGTTAAGCCGGAAAGCCAGCCGCGCCGGCAACCCAACTTAGGCGAAGTTCTCCTGCCACACGTCGAAGGCGAGCTTAACGATCAGGGCGAAAACAACCACGAGGAACACCACACGGACAAACTTGCTCCCCTGCTTCACGGCGGTGCGTGCGCCGAGGTAGCCCCCGGCCATGTTCGCCGCGCCGAGCAGCAGGCCGACTCCCCAAAGCAGGGAGCCGTGCGGCAGGAAAAATATGAGTGCCCCGGCGTTCGTTGCCATGTTGACGATTTTCGCCTTGGCGCTGGCCTCGAGGAAGGCGTACCCCATGGCGGAAACCAGCGCGATCACCAGGAACGATCCGGTGCCGGGGCCGATCAGGCCGTCGTAGAACCCGATCACGGCGCCGATGGCGCAGGCCACCACGTAGTGTGTGCGGCCGCCGTGCCGGAGTTCGGTGAGGTGTCCGGCGTCGGGCCTAAGGGCGGTAAACAGCGCGACGGCAACCAGGGCCACCACGATGATCGGCTTGAATACCTCCGCCGGCAGCCGGGTGGCCAGCAGCGCACCGCCGAAGCTGCCCGCCAGCGCGATCGCGGCCATCGGAACGGCCGTCCGCAGATCGGGCCGGACCCGGCCGTAGTAGGTAACGGCGCTGGTGGTTGTGCCGAAGATGGAGCCCATCTTGTTAGTGGCCAGTGCCTGCACCGGGGTAATCCCCGGCACAAGCAACAGCGCCGGCAGCTGCAGCAGGCCGCCGCCGCCTACGACGGCGTCCACCCATCCCGCGGAGAAGCCAGCCACCACTATCAGGACGATAGTGGCGAGCTGGATCGACTCAAACCCCGAAACCACCGGGAGGGCGGGCGGTCAGTTGCTGCGGACGGCGTTGACCACGTAGTCAACGGCCTTGTCCACGGCCACATTTTCAGCCTCGCCGCTGCGGCGGTCCTTGATTTCGACGACGCCGTCCACCAGTCCGCGGCCTACGGCGAGGATGGTGGGCACGCCCACAAGCTCGGCGTCGCCGAACTTCACGCCCGGGGAAACCTTGGGCCGGTCATCGTAGATGACCTCCAGGCCGGCGCCCTCAAGCTCAAGGGCGAGCTGCTCGGCGGCGGCGAAGATCTCCTCGCCGCGGCCGACGGCCACGACGTGCACGTCGGCAGGAGCCACGGAGCGGGGCCAGACGAGACCCTTGGCGTCGTGGTTGGATTCGGCCAGGGCGGCGACGGCACGGGTGACGCCCACACCGTAGGAACCCATGGTGACCACCACCTGCTTGCCGTTCTGGTCCAGGACCTTCAGCTCCAGCGCTTCGGCGTACTTGCGGCCCAGCGCGAAGATGTGTCCCATCTCGATGCCGCGGGCGGTTTCGAGCGGTCCGGAACCGTCCGGGGCCTCGTCGCCGGCGCGCACCTCGGTGCACTCGATGACGCCATCCCACGTGAAGTCGCGTCCCGCCACGAGCCCGAAGACGTGCTTGCCCGCCATGTTGGCACCGGTCACCCAGGCGGTTCCGCTGACGACGCGCGGATCCACCAGGTACAGGAGCTTGGCGGCGCCTTCGAGGCCGAGGAGCGGTGCGCCCAGCGACATGCCCGGGCCGAGGTAACCGCGCACGATGAGCGGGTTCCGGGCCAGGTCCTCCTCCCCGGCGGCCTCGACGGCGATTTCGCCGGCGACCGGGAGGTAGGCGCCGATGTTGGCCTCGACGCGCTTGAGGTCGACACCCCGGTCGCCGGGGACGCCGAGGACCACGATCTGGCGCTCCCCGGTGGGCAGGGTGACGGCCAGAACAACGTTCTTGAGCGTGTCAGCGGCAGTCCAGGGGCCGCCGTCGGCCTCGCTGCGGGGCACGAGCTCATTGGAGGCTGCCACGAGCGTGTCGATCGTGGGCGTGTTCGGGGTGTCACGGATCTCGGCGGCCGGGGCGTTGGTGAAGTCGATGTCCGCGGGAACCACCGTGGTCACGGCTTCGACGTTGGCCGTGTAGCCGCCGGCCGAGCGCACGAAGGTGTCCTCGCCGATGTCGGTGGGGTGCAGGAATTCCTCGCTCCTGGAGCCGCCCATGGCACCTGCGGTGGCCGTGACGGGAATGACTTCCAGGCCCAGCCGCTCGAAGATCTTCAGGTACGCCGCGCGGTGGGCTGCGTAACTGGCGTCCAGCCCGGCGTCGTCGACATCGAACGAGTAGGAGTCCTTCATGATGAACTCACGGCCGCGGAGAAGGCCGGCGCGCGGACGTGCCTCGTCGCGGTACTTGTTCTGGATCTGGTAAATACTCAGCGGCAGGTCCTTGTACGAGGAGTACAGGTCCTTAACCAGCAGGGTGAACATCTCCTCGTGCGTGGGGGCCAGCAGGTAGTCCCCGCCCTTGCGGTCCTTCAGCCGGAACAGCCCTTCGCCGTATTCGGTCCAGCGGTTGGTCGCCTCGTAGGGCTCCTTGGGGAGCAGTGCGGGGAAGTGAACTTCCTGGGCGCCGATGGCGGCCATCTCTTCCCGGATGATCTGCTCCACCTTGCGCAGCACGCTCAGTCCCAGCGGCAGCCAGGTGTAGATGCCCGGAGCCGCGCGGCGGATGTATCCCGCACGCACGAGCAGCCGGTGGCTGGCCACCTCGGCGTCAGCGGGGTCTTCACGCAGGGTGCGCAGGAAAAGCTTGGAGAGTCGAAGAACCACGGGTAGGTGTCCGTTTCTGGGGGAAGTGCTGATTGTCTGGGTACTAATGTACCGGCTGGGCAGCAGCACAGGTTGCGGGCCCTGTGGGAGCTGAACAGGAAAGCCACGCCCCGCAGGTGAAGCCCCTGGCCGTTTACGGCTGGTCATCCCTGTGGCGGCGTGGCTCCGCGGCCGGTCATGCCGCTAATTCTCGAGAGACCACCCGAGTCCGAAAACCCGGTAGGACGAACCTATGTGATAGCCGTCACCGATTTCAAATCCGGTGCCACCGGTGGGGCGTTGGCCGCGGCTAGAAGAGAACTGTGGCGAAGGTCCCCACCTGCCGGAAACCTACGCGTTCGTAGGTGGCCCTCGCCCGGGAGTTGTAGTCGTTGACATACAGGCTGGTGACTGGCGCCATTTTCTGGGCCAGCAGCACCACGGCCGCCATGTACCCGGCGCTCAGGCCGAGTCCGCGGTGGCTGGGGTTCATCCAGACGCCCTGCACTTGGGTGACCTCGGCGGTGACAGCACCCAACTCGGCCTTGAACACGACTTCGCCGTCCTTCAGGTGGACCAGGGAGTGTCCCTGCCGGATCAGGCCTGCCACCCGGCGGCTGTAAAAGTCGCGGCCGCCGAGGTAGGGCGAGTAGCCAACCTCTTCCTCGAACATCGCTGCACAGGCAGGGAGGATGGCGTCGAAATCTGCGTACTGCCCGTACCCCAGCTCCCAGTTCGGTTCAACGGCCGGAGGGCCGGAAATGGTCATGAGGGGCTGGTCCGGCCGTACCTCGTGGGCCACGTGGCCCAGCTCCTCCAGCCGGCTGTGCAGCGCAAGGACCGTTCCGGCCGGTCCGAAGATCGACGCATACCGGCGCCCGGAGCGGTGGGCCGCATCAGCCACCGCTCCGGCCAGCTCGGGGTCGAGCTGGACGGGGACCAGGTTGGCGCCTGCCCAGCAGGCGCCAACCAGCGCGTCGTCGTCGAAAACGCCCAGGACGTTGGCTCCGCCCGGGGTGGGCGCGGCAGAGTCTGTTGACTCCAGATGCGCCAGGATGAACACGTTGGCGACGGGATCGATCTCTGCCAGTTCGCGCAGCTGACGGGTGTCCGCAACACCCAGTACCCGGACGGTGGCACCGTCCGGCACGGCGCCGTCCTTATGAGACGCTAACCACGGGGCTACCCTTGACAGCATCTTCGCCATCGGCCTCCCCCATCTCTTCCGCGATACGCATGGCCTCTTCGATCAGTGTCTCAACAATCTGGCTCTCGGGGACAGTCTTGATGACCTCGCCCTTCACAAATATCTGGCCCTTGCCGTTGCCGGAGGCGACGCCGAGGTCAGCTTCCCGTGCTTCGCCCGGGCCGTTGACGACGCAGCCCATGACGGCAACGCGCAGCGGGATCTCCATCCCCTCGAGGCCGGCGGTGACCTGCTCGGCGAGGGTGTAGACGTCGACCTGGGCGCGCCCGCAGGACGGGCACGAGACAATTTCCAGCTTGCGGGGACGCAGGTTCAGCGACTGCAGGATCTGGTTGCCCACCTTGATCTCCTCGACGGGAGGGGCAGACAGGGAGACGCGGATGGTGTCGCCGATGCCGCGTGAGAGGAGGGCGCCAAACGCTGTGGCCGACTTGATGGTTCCCTGGAAGGCGGGGCCGGCCTCAGTGACGCCAAGGTGCAGCGGCCAGTCGCCCTTTTCAGCGAGCATCTCGTAGGCCGCCACCATGACCACCGGGTCATTGTGCTTTACGGAGATCTTGAAGTCGTGGAAGCCGTGCTCCTCGAAGAGCGAGGCTTCCCAGACCGCCGATTCGACCAAGGCCTCCGGAGTGGCCTTGCCGTACTTCTTCAGGATGCCCGGTTCCAGTGATCCTGCATTCACGCCGATGCGGATGGACGTGCCGTGGTCCTTGGCCGCCTTGGCGATCTCCTTGACCTGGTCGTCGAACTTGCGGATGTTGCCCGGGTTGACGCGCACCGCAGCGCAGCCGGCCTCGATGGCCGCGAAGACGTACTTCGGCTGGAAGTGGATGTCGGCGATGACCGGGATCTGCGATTTCCGGGCGATGATCGGAAGCGCTTCCGCGTCATCGGCGGACGGGCAGGCCACGCGGACGATGTCGCAGCCGGAGGCCGTCAGCTCGGCAATCTGCTGCAGCGTGGCGTTGATGTCCGTGGTGGGCGTGGTGGTCATCGACTGCACGCTGATGGGGAAATCGGAACCGACGCCGACGGAGCCCACCTTGATCTGGCGCGTCTTGCGTCGCGGGGCAAGGACGGGCGGTGGTGCGGATGGCATTCCCAGGCTGACCGAGGTCACGTGGACTCCTTGAATTCGAAAATCGGTGGTGCGGGGCGGCTAGGCTGCGTGCTCAGCCAGGAGACCGGTCACGGGTGCCCATTCGGTGGTTCGCGTGCCGGAAATGACGCCCGCTGCCGCGAAGGGATCCTGCCGGAGGATCTCGTTGAGTGCGGCTTCGTCGGCCGCCTTGAAAATGAGCAGGGCCCCTGCGCCGTCGCCGTAGGGTCCGCTGGCCAGAAGCCTGCCGTCCTGCGCGAGTCCTGCAGTCCATTCGCGGTGGGCGGGGCGGGCGGCCGCTCGCGTTTCGGAGGACTCGGCGTCGTATACGTACTCAACAGCAAAAACAGTCATAGAGATACCCTATCCCGCGGCCGGGCTAGCCGAGGAGCACGACCTTCGTGAAGGCGGCAACTCCCGCGGCCCACAGCATGGAGGCCAGGGTCCCGATGATGAACCGCTCCGCGGCCACCGGCGTTTCCTTGAGTTCCGCGAAGCGGCCCAGGCCTTTGATGGCCACCACGTAGGCGATTGCCACGGGCTGCCCGGCCAGAATGGCGAGGCAGACTGCCAGCCGCTCGAGCACCCCGATGATGGCCCCGCCCCGCAGGATCCGTTTGGCCGATGCCTCGCCTCCGGGCTCCGGCGCCGCCGCACCACCAGCGTCCACGGTGATGTCGCCGTTCACTGTATTCACCCTGTCCCCTGCGGCCGGGCTGTCCACCGAGGCCGGGCTGTCCACCGTCACGTCGGCCGAGGGGTCGTCTGCGGCGTCCCTGCCGGCGCTGGCGGCGGCGTCGGCTTTGTCGTCGATGGTGCGGGCCAGCCGGAAAACCAGGGCCGTGACCGGCCAGCCCACGAATCCGGCCGTCAGCAGGGCGGCTGCGATCCAGACTGCGTTCACGCTTCTCCTCGGTTGTCATGGCCGTCCTGAGTCCCGGCGGCGGGGTTCCCCAGGATGAGGCGGTGGGCGGTCGCCAGCAGCATTTCCACCGCCGGCCTTGCGGCCCATTCTTCCTGCCAGCCCGACCGGAGGACGGCCCGGCTCACCGACTGTTCCGTGATTCCCAGTTCCCGCGCCACCTGTTTCTGGAGTCCGTGGCGTCCGGAGCCCTGTTCGGTTGCTGCACCGCTCTTCGCACGGAGGGCATCCACCACGCGCCACTGGGCCTCGGTCCGCGCCTGCACCAGGCCGCCGACCAACCGCAGTACCGCTTCCGCGTTGGCGCACGCCACGGCGGCCTCGTGCTCCCGGCTCCCCGCGACCACGGCGGCGGGGACATGGCTCGCGGCCGACTTGGCACGCTCCACCGCCCGGCGGGCAGCAACAAAGGCGGCGCCGGACCCTTCGCGCGGGCTCGCGTCCGGCGGCAGGTCCCCCGGGCCGACGCCGATCCCGACGTACCAGTGCCCGCTTCGCAGGGCGTGCAGGGCCACGTCCACCACCAAGGCGGGGTCCTGCAGGACGCCCTGCACTTCGTCGCCAACGGAGCGTTCAAAACGGACACCGGAACGGCTGCCGAGGTCTCCGAGGAGCTCGGGCACACGGTCCACGTCGCCGGTGCTGCCACGCTGGTCGATGGTCAGGACGTACATGAATGAACCGTATCCGGCTTAGATTCCGAAATCAATCATTTGGAGCTGATTTTCAGTAATCAGCCAATCAAGGCTGAACATGAGGGAACTAGCCGAAGAGATTCACCGGCTTCACGATGTCCGCATAGATCAGCAGCGCACCCATCCCCATCAGCAGCGCCGCCACCACGTAGGTCACCGGCAGCAGTTTGGCGATGTCGAAGGCGCCGGGGTCGGGTTTGCCGAGCAGCTTTGCCGCCCGCCGCCGCACTGCCTCGTAGAGTGCGCCGGCCACGTGGCCGCCGTCGAGCGGGAGCAGCGGAATCAGGTTGAAGACTGCCAGGGCAAAGTTCAGCCCGGCGAGCAGTCCCACCAAGGCGGCAAGCCGGGCCTGGGCAGGCACCTCCTCCATGGCGGCCACCTCGCCAGCTACGCGGCCAACGCCCACCACGCTGATGGGGCCGTTGGGGTCGCGGGGTTCTTCGCTGAACGCCGCCTTGGCGACGCCGGCTACCCGGGCCGGTAGATTGAGGACCACCCCGGCAACCTGTTTGATGTTCTCCCCCGCCATGGGCAGGACGGACGACGCCGGCTGGGGAACCAGGGCGGTCTGCGCACCGATGCCCAGGAAGCCGACCTCCTGGTACAGCAGGGTCCCGGCGTCGTCCTTCGCCTGGCGCCCGTCCGGACCGACCACCGGGCGTGCCGACAGAACAGGGGTGACAGTGCTGGTCACCGGCGAGCCGTCGCGCTCCACCGTGATGGACACTTCCTTGCCCGCGGACGAGCGGATCCATCCCGTGAGCTGGTCCCAGCTGGTCACGGCTTTTCCGTCGAAGGCGGTGATGACGTCATTGGGCTTGAGCTGGGCGGCAGCGGCCGGAGTCGGCTTGCAGTCGGCCGAGTTCGGGTCGACTGTCTCCCCCGCCTTGACCTGGCACTTGGAAACATCCGCGATGGTGGTGGTGGGCTCAGAGATGCCGAAGCCCATGAGCAGCACGGCCGTGAGCACCAGGCCGATCAGCAGGTTCATTGCCGGGCCGCCCAGCATGATGATGATCTTCTTCCAGACCGGAAGCCGGTAGAACACGCGGTTCTCGTCCCCCGGCCCCACATCTTCATGGGCCATGGAGCGGGCCTCGCTG
The DNA here is from genome assembly GCF_051965295.1 of Arthrobacter sp. SAFR-023. Taxonomy (NCBI): domain Bacteria; kingdom Bacillati; phylum Actinomycetota; class Actinomycetes; order Micrococcales; family Micrococcaceae; genus Arthrobacter; species Arthrobacter sp. SAFR-023. The sequence goes on from NZ_JBQCMF010000002.1 coordinate 118,322, forward strand.
GCCAGCGTCTGGAACATGCCGGTGCTGGACGGGCGGACCGAGCCGTCCTCCTTGTTGGGCGGGTACATGCCGATCATCGACACATAGCCACCCAGCGGCAGCGCCTTGAAGCCGTACTCGGTTTCGCCCTTTTTGGTCGACCAAAGGGTGGGGCCGAAGCCGATCATGTACTTGGTGACGCGCACCTTGAACAGCTTGGCGGGTACCAGGTGGCCCACCTCATGCAGCGCAATGGATACCGCGATGCCGACCGCCACAAAGACGACACCAAGGATAAAGAGGATAACGGGACTCATGCTTCAGATCTGCTGCTTCCTAGAGACTGCTCACTGCTAAACGTTCGTGGGTGCGCGCACGTGCCCATTTCTCAGCATCGAGCACGGATCCGACCGTTAGCCCGGAGGAACCCGAATGTTCGCCGAGGACGGCCTCGATGGTGTCCACGATGTCCGTGAACCGGATCCTGCCCGCATGGAAAGCCATGACGGCTTCCTCATTGGCGGCGTTGAACACAGCGGGGTAGGTGCTTCCGTGCTTTGCCGCGTCTTTGGCCAGCCGGACGGCGGGGAACGCGGAGGAGTCCAGCGGCTCGAACGTCCAGCTGGTGGCCTGGGTCCAGTCGCAGGGTGCGGCAGCACTGGGCACCCGGTCCGGCCAGCCCAGGCCAAGGGCAATCGGCAGGCGCATGTCCGGCGGCGAGGCCTGGGCGATGGTGGAACCGTCCACGAACTGCACCATGGAATGGATCACGGACTGCGGATGGACCACCACGTCAATCCTGTCCAGGGGGATGTCGAACAGCAGGTGCGCCTCGATGACTTCAAGGCCCTTGTTCACCAGGCTGGCTGAGTTGGTGGTGACCATCAGGCCCATGTCCCAGGTGGGGTGGGCCAGCGCTTCCTCCGGTGTCACGGCGAAGAGCTGTTCGCGGGTGCGGCCGCGGAAGGGTCCGCCGGAGGCGGTCAGGATGAGCCTGTCCACCTCCGCGGCCGTCCCCGAGCGAAGGCACTGGGCGATGGCGGAGTGCTCGGAGTCAACCGGCACGATCTGTCCCTCCGCGGCGGCGGCCTTGACCAGCGAGCCGCCGACGATCAGGGATTCCTTGTTGGCAAGCGCCAGGGTGGCGCCGGATTCCAGCGCGGCGAGGGTGGGCGCCAGTCCAATCGAGCCAGTGATGCCGTTGAGCACCACGTCCGCCTTCACGGCGGCGATCCTGGTTGAAGCGTCGGGGCCGGCGATGATCTCGGGCCGGTAGTCCCCCAGCCCGGCTACCCGTGCGGCGTCGCTGATCAGGTCCCGGAGGCGCCCGGGATCACCTTCGGCGATGCCGATGGCCCCGGCCCGGGTGTGCACGGCCTGCCGGGCGAGGAGTTCGAGGTTGCCGCCCCCGGCGCTCAGCGCCACAACCTCAAAAAGGTGGGGGGCGCCGTCGACGACGTCAATCGCCTGGGTGCCGATGGAACCGGTGGATCCGAGGATGACGATGGTGCGCGGCTGGCTGTCTGGACGGCTGGAGCCGGAAATCTGCATGGCTTAAGTATCCCGCACCGCCAGTGGCCGACGGACGGGCCGACCGGCGCAGGCAGGCTGCGCGGGTAGGTTGCAGCACCTTGACGCCCATCGGCGCCGGGGTAACGTGGTGCCCGTGGACTGGGCCGCATGGTTCGACGCGCCGGACTATGAATTCGCCCGGCAGGTGCTGCAGCGCGGGGTCGCCGCACTCTATTTCGTTGCGTTCCTCTCCTCCCTCAACCAGTTTCCCGCGCTCCTCGGCGAGCGCGGACTCCTTCCCGTTCCGGAGTATCTGAAGGCTTTCAGCCGGATGCGCAGGCCCACGCTGTTCCGCTGGCGCTACTCGGACCGGCTGTTGCGGGCAGTGTGTACAGCGGGGCTGGCCATCTCCGGCCTCCTGGTCCTCGGCCTCCCCCAGCTGGGCCCGCCCTGGCTGCCGCTGATCGCCTTCCTGTCCTTGTGGCTGCTGTACATGTCGGTGGTCAACGTGGGCCAGACGTTCTACGGGTTCGGCTGGGAGATGCTGCTCCTGGAGGCCGGCTTCACCGTGGCGTTCCTGGGATCGGACCAGACCGATCCGCCCAGGACCATCCTCATCCTTGTGGCCTGGCTGGTGTTCCGGCTGGAATTCGGTGCCGGCATGATCAAGATCCGCGGCGGCCGGGAGTGGCGCGACCTCACCGCCCTGTACTACCACCATGAGACCCAGCCGATGCCCGGCCCTCTCAGCAGGCAGGCGCATCTGCTGCCGAAGCCCTTCCACCGGCTGGAGGTGGTGGGAAACCACTTCGCCCAACTGGTGGTGCCGTTTTTCCTCTTCGCGCCGCAGCCGCTGGGCAGCATTGCGGCGGGCATCATCATCTTCACCCAGCTGTGGCTGGTGGCCAGCGGCAATTTTGCCTGGCTGAACTGGATTGCGATTGTGCTGGCCTTCGCCGGCGTCAGCGATCCCGTGGCGCATGCAGTGCTGCCGGTCCTTCCGCTGGAATGGCACACCACCGGGGAGACGCCGCTCTGGTGGCTTCTCATTACGCTGGCCGCGTCCCTGCTCCTGGTGGTCCTCAGCTACTGGCCCATCCGCAATCTGTTCTCCGAGTACCAGCTGATGAACGCCAGCTTCAACCGCTGGCAACTGGTGAACACGTACGGCGCATTCGGCACGGTCACCAAGCAGCGCATCGAGGTGGCGGTGGAGGGCACCCTGGACGAGGAGCCTGACGATGCGGCCGACTGGCGCGAGTACGGCTTCAAGGGAAAACCCGGCGACGTGCGCCGGCTGCCCCGGCAGTGGGCGCCCTACCACCTGCGGCTGGACTGGCTCATGTGGTTCCTGCCCCTGCGCACGGTCCACGAGGAATGGTTTTACGCATTCTTGGGCAAGCTGCTCGAGGCTGACGCGGCCATGCTGGGGCTGCTTCGCGTCGACCCGTTCGACGGCGAACGCCCCCGCTGGGTGCGCGCCCGCACCTACCTGTACCGTTTCGCCACCCGGGCGGAGTTCCGGGAGACCGGGCAGCGCTGGATCCGGACACCGCTCTATGAGGCAATCCCGCCCATCTCCCTGCGGGCAGGGAAATGATGGCGTCCGGGATATAGCGAGGACGACGGCGGGCTGCCCGGCTCAGTGGAACCTACCGTGCCCTGCCGAACCCGCCGTGTTCTGCGGAACCTACCGGGCTCTGCGGAGCACCGACTCCGCGTGCCGGAGGATGGGGCCGTCGATCATCCGGCCCTGGTACTGGAACACGCCCGTACCGGCTTCCTTTGCTGCCTCCAGCAGGTGCGTTGCAGCGGCCACGTCCTCGCCCGAGGGTGCGTAGGCGGATCGGACGGCGGCCACCTGGCTGGGGTGGATGCAGGCCTTGGATCCGAACCCGGAGGCAGCGGCGTCCCGGGCCTCCGCGGCCAGCCCGTCAAGGTCGGGGATATTCACGTAGACCGCGTCAACGGCTTGCTTGCCGGCTGCGCCCGCTGCCAGGAGCACCGCGGAACGGGCGTGCAGGGCAACGGCGCGGTAGCCGCCGTCGTCGTTCCTGCTGGAGGTGCCGCCAAGGGAGGCGAGCAGGTCTTCCGCGCCCCACATCATGGCCACCACGTTGGGTTCGGCGGCGATAGCGGGCGCGTGGACCACGCCCGCGGCCGTCTCGCACAAAGCAATCACGTGGAAGTCCGGCAGGGCCCGGAGCTGGCTTGCGCTCTCTGCCTTGGCGAGCATGACGGTGCGGTAAGGCGTGTGCGCCAGGCAGTGCAGGTCCTTCTCGAAGTCCTCGGTGCCGGCCGGGTTGATCCTGATGATGGTCCGGCTGGGGTCGAGCTCCGGCCCGTCGCCGGAGCCGCCGAGCTGGGCAAGGATGGCGCCCCGAGCCCGTTGCTTGTCCGGCGCCGCCACGGCATCCTCAAGGTCCAGGATGACGGCATCGGAGCGCTCGGCGGCCTTTTGGAAGCGTTCGGGGCGGTCGGCAGGGCAGAAGAGCAGGGCAGGACCCATCACAAAAGTCATACAGTCATTGTCCGATTATTTGCCCCGCTGCGCCTCTATATGCGCCTCGCGCGTCCACATCAGGCAGCTGCGCGTGGCAGATGCCACCACAGTTCCGTCCTGGTTGCGGCCGGTGTGCTGCATGGTGACGACGCCCTGCCCCGGCCGTGACCCGGACAGGCGTTTACCGGTGATGACGGTCTCGGTGTACAGCGTGTCACCGTGGTAGAGCGGGTGCGGGAAGGAGACGTCCGTCAGCCCGAGCTGCGCAATGATGGTGCCCTGGGTCAGCTGGCCGACGGACTGCCCCACCACCGTCGCCAGCGTGAACATGGAGTTCACCAGCCGCTGGCCGAAGGGCTGGCCCGCACTCCAGGCCGCGTCCAGGTGCAGCCCCTGCGTGTTCATGGTCATGGTGGTGAACAGCACGTTGTCCGCCTCCGTGACGGTCCGGCCGGGGCGGTGGGCGTAAACGACGTCCTCCTCGAGTTCCTCGAAGTAAAGTCCGCGCTGCTCGATCACCCGGGCACCGCCGGCGGTTGGACCTGCCGAAACCGCACTCATACGGTGAGTTCCTGGTCTTCCTCGAACAGCTCCGCGCCCGTGGCCGCGGCAACATCTTCCGCGGACACGTTTGGGGCGAGCTCGCGCAGGACCAGGCCGTCGGGAGTCACGTCGAGGACGGCGAGATCGGTGATGATGCGGTCCACGCACGCCTTGCCGGTCAAGGGCAGGGAGCAGCGGTCCACGATCTTCGGTTTCCCGCTGCGGTCCACGTGCTCCATCATCACGATCACTTTCTTGGCTCCGAAGACCAGATCCATGGCGCCGCCCATCCCTTTGACCATCTTTCCCGGGATCATCCAGTTGGCGAGGTCCCCGTTGGCGGCCACCTCCATGGCACCGAGCACGGCCACGTCCACATGCCCGCCGCGGATCATGCCGAAGGACTGCGCAGAGTCGAAGAACGCGGCGCCCTTGTTGACGGTGACGGTTTCCTTGCCGGCATTGATGAGGTCGGGATCCACCTCGTCCTCGCCGGGGTAGGGGCCGACGCCGAGGATGCCGTTCTCGGAGTGCAGGACCACCTCAACGCCGGCCGGGATGTAGTTGGGGATCAGGGTGGGCATGCCGATGCCGAGGTTCACGTACTGGCCGTTGCTCAGCTCCTGGGCCACGCGGGCGGCCAGTTCATTGCGGGTCCAGCCCTTCCCCTCGGGGTGTGAGGAGGCGGCCCGGCGGTACTCGTGACGGACGGCTTCGGGACGGGGAGCCAGGGGGCTGTTCGGGTCCGCGCTGTTCGGGTCCATGGCTACGCTCCTGCCTGTTCGGTGGTTCCGGTGCTTGCTGCCGCGGACAGTGCGACGGTCCGTTTCTCGATGCGCTTCTCGGATTCCGGCACCACCACCACCCGCTGGACGAAGATGCCCGGCAGGTGGACGTGTTCGGGATCCAGCTCGCCCGGCTCCACGAGTTCCTCCACCTCCGCGATGGTGATCCGTCCCGCCATGGCGCAAAGGGGGTTGAAGTTCATGGCCGTGGCGTGGAAGACGAGGTTCCCGTGGCGGTCGCCCTTCCAGGCGTGGACCAGGCCGTAGTCGGGGGTAAGCGACTCCTCCAGGACGTAGTCGACGCCGCCGAAGCTCCGCACTTCCTTCGCCGGGGACGCGACGGCGATGCCGCCGTCGGCGTCGTATTTCTGCGGCAGGCCGCCGTCGGACACCTGGGTCCCCACGCCGGCCTTGGTGTAAAAAGCGGGGATGCCGGCACCGCCGGCGCGCAGCTTCTCTGCCAGGGTGCCCTGCGGGGTCAGGACCACTTCCAGTTCACCGGCAAGGTACTGCCGGGCGAACTCCTTGTTCTCCCCCACGTACGAGCTGACGGTCCGGCGGATCCTGCCGTCCCGGAGGAGGATCCCCAGGCCCCAGTCGTCCACGCCGCAGTTGTTGCTGACAGTCTCCAGGTCCGTGGTGCCGCGTCGGTGGAGGGCGTCGATCAGCGCCACCGGGATCCCGCACAGGCCAAAACCCCCGACGGCGAGCGATGCGCCGTCGGCTATGTCGGCGACCGCTTCGTCAGCGCTGGCAACAACCTTGTCAATCATCGTTGATCCTTTCGGCGTCTCCACAGACTTTCGACAGACACGGCCACCGGGCCTGTTACAGCCCCAGTTCCCGGGCGATCAGCATCAGCTGGACCTCCGTGGTGCCCTCCCCGACCTCCAGGATCTTGGAGTCCCGGTAGTGGCGCGCCACGGTGAACTCGTTGATGAAGCCATAGCCGCCGAATACCTGGGTGGCATCCCGCGCATTGTCCATGGCCGCCTCGCCTGCGACCATCTTAGCTATGGCCGCCTGGGTCTTGAACGGCTTGCCGGCGAGCATCCGGGCGGCCGCATCGTAGTACGCAAGACGGGCCGTATGGGCACGCGCCTCCATACGGGCGATCTTGAACGCAATGGCCTGGTGCTTGCCGATATTGGTCCCGAAGGCGCTGCGGTCCTTGGCGTAGCGGACCGAAAGATCCACGCATCCCTGGGCAGCGCCGGTGGCCAGGGCGGCGATGGCAATCCTGCCCTCATCCAGGATGGACAGGAAGTTGGCGTAGCCCCGCCCCCGCTCCCCCAGCAGGTTCGCCTCGGGAACAGTGACGTCCCGCAGCGTCAGCGGGTGTGTGTCCGAGGCGTTCCAGCCCACCTTGTTGTACGCCTTCTCGGCCTTGAAGCCGGGCGTGTCGGTGGGCACGAGGATGGTGGAGATCTCCTTCCTGATGCTGCCGTCCTTGCGCTCCTGCTCCCCCGTGACGGCGGTGACGGTCACCAGCTTGCTGATGTCAGTTCCCGAGTTGGTGATGAATTCCTTGTTGCCGTTGATGACCCAGTTAGTGGCGTCGCCGCCGCCTTCCAAGCGGGCCGTGGTCTTCGTGCCGCCGGCGTCCGAGCCGGCCTCCGGCTCGGTCAGGCCGAAGCCGGCGAGCGCCTTTCCGGACGCGAGCAGCGGCAGCCACTCCTGCTTCTGGGCCTCGGTGCCGAAACGGTAGACGGGCATCGCACCGAGCGAAACACCGGCCTCAAGTGTGATGGCCACGGACTGGTCCACGCGCCCCAACTGTTCCAGCGCGAGGGCCAGCGCGAAGTAGTCACCGCCCATGCCACCGTATTCCTCCGGGAACGGCAGGCCGAACAGCCCCATGTCCGCCATCTGCGAGACCACTTCATAGGGGAAGCTGTGCTCCTCGTCGTGCCTGGCGGAGACGGGGGCCACCACTTCGTCGGCGAATTCGCGGACGGTCTTGCTGAGATCCTGGTATTCCTCGCTGAGGTCAAAATCGGCCATGGCTAGGCCTCCTTACGTTCATCTGTTGAATCCTGGGGTGCGGTGCCGGCCGCGTGAATGGTGGCCGCGTGAATGGTGGCGACGACCTGGTCGGCCTTCACCAGGTCGCCCGTACTGACGCTGATGTGGACCGTGCCGGAGACTTCGGCCACGAGCTGGTGCTCCATCTTCATGGCCTCAACGGACAGCAGCACCTGTCCTGCTGTCACTTGCTCGCCGTCGCGCGCCGGCACTGCGACGACGGTCCCGGGCATGGGTGACCGGACTTCCGGGTCCGCGGCACCCTCTTCCCGCTCGACGGCGGCCAGCACCCGCTCCAGGCGAGACTCCCGGGTGAGGACTTCGAGTCCGCAGGACCAGCCGCCGCTGCCCACGTAAACGTGCCGCGGCCGCGCTTTCCGCCGATGGTCGCCGTCGGGCTCCATTTCCCGGGAACCACTGATGGCGAACGTGTGCTGCTGGTCCTCCACCTCGAGTGTGATGACACTGAGTCCGGGTCCGTTGGGCTCGGCTCGGGGTCTCGCGGCGTCAGCTCCGGCGGCTTCGCGTCCGGCGGCGTCAGCCGCCGGTCCGGGGACCCGGATTGTCCGTTCCGGCCCGCCGTCGACGCTGACCAGGGCATGGCCGGCGTCGGCGGCGCCGCCGCCCGGCCAGGTGATCGCCACGGTGGCCATGGCACCACCGGGAAGGCCGAAGCTTAGCCGCCAAGGCGCCGGAGCGCCGAGGCGCCAGCCCCGCGCGCTGTCCCAAGGCGACAGGATGCCTGACCGCCCCCCGCCGGGCTCAACTCCACCGGCCTCAACTCCACTGGCCTCGCCAAGCCAGAGCCACAGGGCAGCGGCCGCGAGTTCCGTGCTGCCGATGTCCCGGAACCCCAGTTCCGGCATCTTGCGGTCAATCAGCGTGGTGTCCAGGCGGCCGGCGCGGACGTCCTCGTCATTGATCAGGAGCCGCAGGTACTCCACGTTGGTGTCGATGCCAAGGACGGTGTACCGCTCCAGCGCCGCGTCCAGTTTGTCGAGGGCAGCCTTGCGGTCGGTCCCCCAGGCGATGACCTTGGACAGCATGGGGTCGTAGTCGCTGGAAATTTCCAGTCCCGGAAGCAGCGATGAGTCGATGCGCACCTCCTGGGTTTGGAGATGACCGGTGCCGGGAGCCGCAGGGCCTTGCGGGGCTGGCCGACCGCGCGGCGTCAAGAGGCTGCCGCCTTCGTCGAGGAGCACCACTTCGCCCGAGGACGGCAGGAAGTTCCGGTGCGGGGTCTCGGCGTAGACCCGGGCCTCCGCAGCGTGGCCGTTAAGAACGACGTCGTCCTGCCCGACCGTGAGCACCTCACCGCCGGCGATGCGCACCTGCCACTCGACGAGGTCGATGCCGGTGACCATTTCCGTCACGGGATGCTCCACCTGGAGCCGGGTATTCATTTCCATGAAGAAGAACTCGTCGGGGGAATCGTCCGAAACGAGGAACTCCACTGTGCCGGCGCCGGCGTAGTGGACGCTGCGGGCCGTCTGGCACGCGGCCTCGCCGATCCTGGCGCGGACGGCCTCGCCGTCGGCCAGCGATTCCAGCAGGGGTGACGGCGCCTCCTCGATAACCTTCTGGTGCCGCCGTTGCAGGGAGCACTCGCGCTCCCCCAGGTGGATGACGTTGCCGTGCGTATCGGCCAGGACCTGAACCTCGATGTGCCGCGGGGACGTCACCAGTCGTTCCAGGAACAGGGTGTCGTCCCCAAACGCGCTCGCAGCCACCCGGCGTGCCGTTGCCAGGGCGGACGGCAGGTCCTCGGGCCGGTCCACCGCATGCATTCCCTTGCCGCCGCCGCCCGCCGAGGGCTTGATCAGCAAGGGGAACCCCACGGCCGGGGCGGCGGCGATGAGTTCCTCATCCGTCATGCCGGGCTCGGCGATGCCCGGAACCACCGGAACGCCGTACCGGGCCACGTGGTTCTTCGAGCGGATCTTGTCCCCCATGACATCCAGGGCCTCGACCCCGGGACCGATGAAGGCGATGCCGGCGGCCTCCAGCGCCCTGGCAAAGTCCGCGTTCTCGCTCAGGAATCCATAGCCCGGGTGCACCGCCTCGGCACCGGTGTTCTGGCAGGCCCTGATGATCGCGTCGATGCTGAGGTAGCTTTGGGCGGCCGCGGCGGGGCCGATCCGGACGGCGGCGTCGGCCTCGCGCACGTGGCGGGCGCCGGCGTCGGCATCGCTGTACACGGCAACGGAACGGAGGCCCATGGCGCGCAGGGTCCTGATCACCCGGCAGGCAATCTCGCCGCGGTTGGCCACCAGGACGGTGCGAAACACGCTGCTAATGGTCATCGCCGGCTCACATTCGGAAGAGGCCGAAGGAGGTCTCCGGCAGCGGGACGCGGGAAACGACGTCGAGGGCCAGGCCCAGCACGGTGCGGGTGTCGGCGGGGTCAATGATGCCGTCGTCCCACAGCCGCGCCGTGGAGTAGTAGGGGCTGCCCTGGTCCTCGTACTGCTGCCGGATGGGGGCCTTGAACGCCTCTTCATCCGCTGCAGACCACTCCTGCCCTGCTGCCTCGTACTGGTCGCGCTTGACGGTGGCCAGGACGCTGGAGGCCTGGTTGCCGCCCATGACGGAGATGCGGCTGGCGGGCCACATCCACAGGAATCGTGGCGAATAGGCCCGGCCGCACATCGAGTAGTTGCCGGCGCCGAAGGATCCGCCGATCACCACCGTCAGCTTGGGCACGCGCGTGGTGGCCACGGCGGTCACCATCTTGGCGCCGTTCTTGGCAATTCCGCCCTGCTCGTAGTCCTTGCCCACCATGAAGCCGGAAATGTTCTGCAGGAAGAGCAGCGGAATGCCGCGCTGGTCGCACAGCTCAATGAAGTGCGCGCCCTTCAGCGCTGACTCGCTGAACAGCACGCCGTTGTTTGCCACGATGCCCACAGGGTGTCCGTGGAGCCTGGCGAATCCCGTCACCAGGGTGGGGCCGTAGTTCTTCTTGAACTCGTGGAAGCGGCTGCCGTCCACCAGCCGGGCGATCACTTCGCGGACATCGTACTGGGCGTTGACGTCCGTGGGGACGGCGCCGTAGAGCTGGTCGGGCACGGCGGCAGGTTCGACGGCGGTTTCCACGTCCCAGGCCGGCGCGGCGGGCCGGGGCAGCGTGGCAACGATGTCGCGGACGATCTGCAGGGCGTGCTCGTCGTTTTCGGCGAGGTGGTCCGTGACGCCGGAGATCCGGGAGTGTACGTCACCGCCGCCAAGCTCCTCCGCGCTGACGATTTCGCCGATAGCAGCCTTCACAAGCGGCGGCCCGCCGAGGAAGATGGTGCCCTGGTTGCGGACGATGACCGTTTCATCGCTCATCGCGGGAACGTAGGCACCGCCCGCGGTGCAGGAGCCCATGACCGAGGCGATCTGGGGAATCCCGGCAGCAGACATTCGGGCCTGGTTGTAGAAGATCCGGCCGAAATGGTCACGGTCCGGAAAGACTTCGTCCTGCTTGGGGAGGAAGGCTCCGCCCGAATCAACGAGGTAGATGCACGGGAGCCGGTTCTCGAGCGCGATCTTCTGGGCCCGGAGGTGCTTCTTCACCGTCATGGGATAGTAGGTGCCGCCCTTGACGGTGGCGTCATTGGAAATCACCAGCACGTGGCGGCCGTGCACCAGGCCGATGCCTGCGATGATGCCGGCGCCGGGCGAATCGTCGTTGTACATGCCGTTGGCAGCCAGCGGGGCGATCTCGAGGAAGGGGCTGCCGTCGTCGAGAAGCCGGTCGATCCGCTCGCGGGGAAGCAGCTTGCCCCGCGCCATGTGCCGCTCACGGGACTTCTCCGGCCCGCCCAGCGCCGCCGTCGCAAGACGTTTCCGCAGCTCATCGGCGAGCGCGCGCTGCGCAAGGTTGTTGGCCTCGAATGCGCTGCCGGCGGTATCCAGCCGGCTGGCGAGTGTCTCCATTGACCGCTTCCATTCCCGGGCACTGCCAGCGGCAGTCCTGCCGCATTTCGGTTAGTGCCTCGTAACTGAGATTAGGTTAGTCTCAAGTAACTGTGATGTCCAACACAGGATGTTGGTAAAGTTCTTTGGGTTCCGAGGAGGAAATGTGCCCACCACAGATCGAGAGCTCACCGCTCCCGGCCAGGCCGCAGCCGGCCGCGAGACAACCGGTCCGACGCAGCGCAGCCGGGCGAAGGAATCCCGCCGGCAGGCGCTCCTGTCCGCCGCGGCCACGCTCTTCGCCGGCAACGGGTTCAACCGGGTCTCCCTCGAGGACCTCGGCGCAGCCGCAGGCGTGAGCGGACCCGCCGTGTACCGCCACTTCCCCGGAAAGCAGGCTGTGCTGGGCGCGCTGCTGCTCACCGTCAGCCAGGACCTGCTCGACGGCGGCCGCCACGTGGTTGCCGACGCCGCCGATCCCTCCGCGGCCCTCCACCGACTGGTGGAGTTCCACGTGGACTTCGCCCTCAGCAACCCCGACGTGATCCGGGTGCAGGACAGGGATTTCAGCAATCTGACCAGCGAAGACCAGGCACAGGTACGCGCCCTGCAGCGCAACTACGTGGAAGTGTGGGTGGACGTCCTCGCCGGCATCCATGGCACAACAGACACGGCCGACCTCCGCATGCGCGCCCACGCGACGTTCGGCCTGATCAACTCCACGCCGCACTCCGTCCGTAACCACGGAAGCCGGATGGCCATCAAGTCGGCGCGGCCGCTTCTGGAGAGCATGGCGCTGGCGGCCCTGCTGGTGACGGCCAGCCCGCTTTCCGACTGACCCTGCTGGCCGGTTGCCTGCCGCTCCAGCCCGGGCGGCAGGCAAACCTCTATGACTTGCGGCTAGGCCAGCGCGAAGGCCATGCCGGGATCCGCGAGCAGCGCACCTACGTCGGCCAGGAACCTGGACCCCTGCTCGCCATCCACCAGCCGGTGGTCGAAGGAGAGGCTCAGCGTCATGACCTGCCTCAGTGCGACCTGATGCTGGTACTCCCACGGAGTTTTCCGGACGGCGCCCATGGCGAGGATCGCGGCTTCCCCCGGGTTGAGGATGGGCGTTCCGGCGTCGATCCCGAAGACACCGATGTTGGTGATGGAGATGGTGCCGCCCGAGAGGTCCGCCGGGCTGGTCTTACCTGCCCTGGCGGTATCCGTCAGTTCTGCGAGCCCGGTGGACAAGTCGACGAGCGCCAGCCGGTCCGCATCCTTGATGTTGGGAACGGTGAGACCCCGCGGAGTTGCGGCCGCGATGCCGAGGTTCACGTAGTTGAACTGGACGATCTCCTGGTTGGCCTCATCCCACCTCGCATTCAGGCCGGGATTCCGCCGCAATGCGATCAGGACAGCCTTGGCCACGAGGGTTAGCGGCGTGAGCTTGTGGCCAGCGAAGGCCTTGCTTTCCTTGAGCCTGGCCAGCAACTCCATGGCCGGGGTGACGTCGACCGTGAGGAACTCCGTCACATGGGGTGCCGTAAAGGCGCTGCTGACCATGGCAGCGGCCGTGAACTTGCGGACACCCTTGATCGGTGTCCGCACCTCACGCTCGCCCTGTGCCCGCGCCGGCTGCAGTTCCTGCGCTGCCAACTCCTGGGCGGCCGCGGGAACATCCCCGCCGCCCACGAAATTGCGCACATCGTCACGGGTAATCAGACCGCTGGGGCCGGTCCCCGGGACGCTCTCAAGATCGACTCCGAGGTCCTTGGCCAGCTTCCGGACGGGCGGCGTGGAACGTGGCCGCTCGGCTGTGTTGGTGTCCGCAGGCCTGGTTTCGACAGGCTCAACCACCGGGGCGGGCTCAGCCAGCGTTCGCTGCCGTCGGACGGGACGACCGGTGCTTTCGACGACGGCGCCGTACCCGACGAGGTTGGGTTCCCTCTTGGGAAGCGCCGGCTCAGCCGGAACGGCCGCGGCGCTCTGGTTACCGGCGTCGTCCTTAACCTCGAACGAGACAATCGGCTTGCCCACCTCCACGACGGTTCCCGGCTGTTCGTGCAGGGCGGTGATCACCCCCGCGAACGGTGAGGGCAGTTCCACCACTGCCTTGGCGGTCTCCACCTCGGCGATGATCTGGTTCAGGCTGACGGTGTCCCCGACCCCCACCTTCCAGCTGACAATTTCGGATTCGGTCAGTCCTTCGCCGAGATCGGGCAGCCGGAATTCCTTGATCATGGTGGCGGTCATCCTTCCAGCCCGCTCAGCGAATTCGGCCGGCCCAGCGCGCGGTCCACACCGTCGAGGATCCGGTCCAGATCCGGAAGGTGGTGCATCTCCACCCTCGAATACGGGTACGGCACGTCGAACCCGGTGACGCGGACCGGTGCCGCCTCAAGGTGGTAGAAGCAGCGCTCGGTGATGCTGGCCGCAACCTCGGCACCGAGCCCGCCCGACTGCCCGGCCTCGTGGGTGATCACCAGCCTGCCCGTCTTGCGGACCGAGGCCTCCACGGTGGCGAAATCCACCGGAGCCAGCGACCGTAGGTCGATGACCTCAACCGAGACGCCCTCGTCCGCGGCTGCCGTGGCAGCGTCACGGGCCGTCTTCACGAGTGGCCCGTAGGCCACGAGTGTAACGTCGCTGCCGTCCGTGACCACCCGGGCCTGGCCCATCGGTGGGGCCGAAGTGGGATCAAGCGACTCGTCCACTTCGCCTTTGTCGTGGTAGCGGCGCTTGGGCTCGAAGAACACCACGGGGTCATCGCAGGAAATAGCCTGCTGGATCATGGTGTGGGCGTCCTGCGGGCTGGCCGGGGTGACCACCCGCAGGCCCGCCGTGTGGGCAAAGTAGGCCTCCGGTGATTCGGAGTGGTGCTCCGGCGATCCGATGCCGCCGCCGAACGGGATGCGGATGGTGATGGGCATTTTTACGGCGCCCCGGCTGCGGTAATGCATCTTGGCCACCTGGGACACGATCTGGTCGAACGCGGGATAGACGAAGCCGTCGAATTGGATTTCCACCACCGGCCGGTACCCGCGGTAGGCCAGGCCAACCGCGGTGCCCACAATGCCGGACTCGGCCAGGGGCGTGTCCACCACCCTGTGGTTGCCGAAGTCCTTCTGCAGTCCGTCGGTCACGCGGAAGACGCCGCCCAGGGTGCCGATGTCCTCGCCCATGAGGAGCACCTTGGGATCGTTGTCGAGGGATCTGCGGAGGCCTGAGTTTATTGCCCGCGCAAAGGTCATCTGCGTCATCGACGTGCACCTTCTTCTTGTGTTGCCCCTTCAGGATCGCCGAAGGAGGCAAGGTAACGGGAGTAGTGGTCCTGCTGGCGGTCCAGCCAGGAGTTGGGGGTGCTGTACACGTGCTTGAAGACGTCGAGGGGTTCGGGGTCCGGCATGCCGACGCAGCCGGCACGCAGCTCACGGGCGACGGCGTCTGCCTTGGTCCGCACGCCGGCTTCGAACTCCTCGGTGAATAGGCCCTTCCGGTCAAGCAGCGCATGGACCCGTCCAATCGGATCCTTGGCCGCCCAATCCTCGAGCTCATTGGGGTCGCGGTACCGGGTGGGATCATCCGCCGTCGTATGCGGGCCCATCCTGTAAGTGACTGCCTCGATGAAGGTGGGGCCGCCGCCCCGGCGGGCCCGGTCGAGGGCAACCCGCGTGGCTGCCATGACCGCCAGGACATCGTTGCCGTCAACCCGCATGCTGGGGATGCCGAATCCAGCCCCGCGGTCCACAAGCTGGGTATGGGACTGGAGGCGCACCGGTTCGGAGATGGCCCAGTGGTTGTTTTGGCAGAAGAACACCAGGGGCACCTGGAAGCTGGCGGCGAAGACCATGGCCTCGTTGACGTCGCCCTCGCTTGTGGCACCGTCGCCGAAGTACACAATCGCCGCGGAGTCCGCACCGTCGTTCTGGATTCCCATGGCGTATCCGGTGGCATGCAGCGTCTGCGCGCCGATGACGATCTGCGGGATGGCCATGTTGACCGCGTACGGATCCCAGCCGCCGGAGGCAGCGCCGCGCCAGACACGCAGGATGTCCGACAGGTCTACCCCGCGGCAGTAGGCCACGCCGTTTTCGCGGTAGCTGGGGAATATAAAGTCGTCATCCCGCAGGGACCGAACGGATCCCACCTGCGAGGCCTCCTGGCCCAGCAGCGGCGGCCAGAGGCCCAGTTCGCCCTGGCGCTGCAGCGCTGTTGCCTCTTTGTCGATCCGCCGGATCACCACCAGGTCTTCGTAGAGCGAGCACAATTGCTCGTCTGATATGTCCCTGACCCAGGGGTCATACTCCGGATGGCTGACGCGCTCCCCCGCGGGGGTGATCAGCTGGACCATGTTGTGGCCCGCGCCACCCTGGTGCCCTGCATTGTTGTCCTGGCCGGCGGCTGTTCCGCCCTGGCCCGCATCGTCTGTCACCACTGTTGCCGCAACCTTCTGACGTCGTGTAACCATCCCGCGGCAGGACTCGTGATACCGCCGCATTCCGGCCTCCCGGGCGCCTTTGCCCCGGTTAATTGTGACCATACTCACAATGTTCAAGTGGTACAACCACCGCGGCCAAAACTGAGCACAATGCACTGTTTAGCAGGTTCGGACCGTGCTAGCCTTGCGCATTATGCAAGCTTTGGATGGCACAGACACCCGGTTGCTCTCCGCCCTGGCACAGGACCCGCGCCGCACCGTGGTGGCCCTGGCCCAGAAGCTCGGCCTCTCCCGCAACACGGTGCAGGCGCGGATGGCCCAGCTCGAAAAGAAGCATGCTTTCCTGTCGTTTGAGCGGCGCATCAATCCGGTGTCCCTGGGGTATCCGCTGATGGCTTTCATCTCGGTGCATGTCCAGCAGCAAAAGCTTGGCTCGCTCGCCGAGGAGCTGGCGGCCGTGCCGGAGATCCTCGAGGGCTACGGCCTGACCGGTTCGGCAGACCTGCTGCTGCGCGTGGTGGCACTGGACGCCGAAGACCTCTTCCGGATCAACGGGAAGATCCTGGCCTGCGACGGCGTCGAAAGGACCGACACCGCCCTGGCGATGGGTGAACTGATACCGTTCCGGATCCAGCCGCTACTTGACCGCAACTCGGCGGAAGACTGAGCGCACCTGGCCATCTGTAACGGCGGGAAACCATCACGGCTTGGCGCTTCGATGCAAAAGCGCGCGGGCGCTATAGGCTAATCCACAAAGTGACCGGGCGCCGGCTGTGCCCCCGTTAGTCGGAGCGCCGCCAGTGCGGTGCCGGAAAGGCCCACCGTTGAGCAATCCCCCGCTCCCCCCACAGCAGCCCGGCCCCTACCAGCCCAGACCACAGCAGCCCGGACGGCGGGCCCTTCCGCCTTCCCCGTTCGGCTTGCCGGGCCTGCCACCGGCCAAAAGCCGCAAGGGCCTCTGGATCGTGGTGGGCATTGTGGCAGGCGTGCTCCTGCTGGTAATCGTCGGCGTCCTGCTCCTGGTGAACCTGGTGGGCGGGTCCACCCGGCAGGCCGGCGACCTCGCGGACGACTTCACGAAGCTGGTCATCGCCGGCGACACGGACAAGGCCTACAACGACTACATGGACCCGAGCCTCAAGGAGCAGCTGAGTCGCGAGGAATTCGCGGCAGGCGTCAAGAGCCTCCAGCTGGACCCGTCCTGCACCACGGCCTACGACGACCTCAAAGTCAGCACCCAGAACGAGAACAACATTGCGGATGTCGCCGGGCTCATCAAATGCCAGGGCAAGGACATCGAGATGGTGTACCGCTTCGCCGGCAAGGACGAACTGAAGCTGGTCACCATCAAGCTCCGGCCAAAGGCGTGACCATCGTCTGACCGCGCACACATCCAAGCGCACACCCATCCAAGCGCGCACCGGAACCGAATCGCTTCCGGGACTCCCAGCCGGGGCTCCGCAAATCTGGCCAGGGCTCCTGTCCCAGGCCGGCAACCGGAAGGAATTTGGGCCATGCGCAACTCACCGAACCGTCTTATCGCCACTGTCTTCGGAGCCGTCTACCTGCTGGTGGGACTCGTCGGCTTCGCCGTGACCTCTGGAGTCGGCTTCTTCTCCACTGAAGGCTCCAACCTGATCATCTTCGAGGTCAACCCGCTGCACAACGTGATTCACCTCGCGATCGGCGCCGCCCTCCTCTACGCCGGAGTCAAGGATGTCCGGCTGGCGCGCACCATCAACACGGCGGTGGGTGCGGTGTACCTGCTCGTGGGCATCCTCGGTCTGTTCCTGCTCAGCTCGCCCCTGAACATCATTGCCCTCAACGGTGCGGACAATGTTCTCCACCTGGCGAGCGCGGTCCTGCTGCTCGGCGTCGGCCTGTCCCTGGACAAGGTCCCCGCCACGGCACGCGCCTAGAAGACCCTGCGCCTGAAAGATGATGACCAGCCAGGCCATGGCGGCAGTTCCGGCAACGCAGGGAACGTCCCGTTCCGATGCCGTCAGGCTCGTCGCCGGCTTTGCCGGGCTCGGCGCCGCAGCGGTCAACCTCGCCGTCGCCTCCAGCCTGTTCGCTGCCTCCGGCACCAACTTCCCCGGCAGGGTGGCCGTAGCCACGGCCGCCCTGCTCTGGGGTGCAGCCCTGCTGGGGTGGACGGTTGCCGGGCTGAGCAGGAACCGTTTCCCGGTGCCGCGGGCCTCCGCCCTCCTGCTGCCCGCGGCAGCCGCCGCGCACGGGGCGGCCATTGTCCTCGGCGCGGGGAGCGGGATGGCCGGCCTGGGTATCAGCCACCTCGCCGCCCTGCTCCTGACCCTCATGATCCTCGCGGCCACGTCATGGCTCGGCCGCAGGTCCCCCAATCTTCCCGGCGGTTCCGGTCAGGACGCATCGGGCCGCCTGGGTGCGGGGCCACTCATCGCCGCAGCCTTCGCCGGTGCACTGCTGGTTGCCGCCATCACGACGCCGGGACTCGCCGCATCGACGGCGGGCGAGTTCGCGGTGCCGCACGGTGAACACACCGGGGGCCACCACTCGCCCTGAACCACACGCCTTATGCCCCCGACGGACACGCCCGACGGCGGCAGGCACGGCAGGAGCCCCCGCGCGGCGCGCGAGGGCTCCTGCTTGCTGGGTCGGGAGTCTGAGCGAACGGAAAGCTGCTAGTGTTCCACGGCCTTCTCGGCGCCAACCCCGGTCAGCGACCGGACTTCCATCTCGGCCTGCTTGCTGCGGTCCTCCTGCCTCTTGTCCAGGACCGTGCCGAGCCAGCCCAGCAGGAAGGCCAGCGGGATGGACACGATGCCCGGGTTGCTCAGCGGGAAGATGGCGAAGTTAGCGCCCTTGATCATGGAGGTCGCGCCGCCGGACACCACGGGCGAGAGCGCAATCAGGATGATGGCGGATGCGAGCCCGCCGTACATGCTCCAGACCGCACCCTGTGTGGTGAACCGGCGCCAGAACAGGGAGTAGATGATGGTGGGCAGGTTGGCGGAGGCGGCCACGGCGAACGCCAGCGCCACCAGGAAGGCCACGTTCTGGCCGTTGGCAAAGATCCCGCCCAGGATGGCGAGGATGCCAATCACAATGACAGTGCGGCGGGCCACCTTAACTTCGGTGTCGGCGTCGGCCTTTCCCTTGGCGATGACGTTGGCATAGATGTCGTGGGCGAACGAGGCGGCGGCGGTAATCGTGAGCCCGGCAACCACGGCGAGGATCGTGGCGAACGCCACGGCCGAGATGAAGCCCAGCAGCAACGGGCCGCCCAGGTGGAAGGCCAGCAGCGGCGCTGCCGAGTTGACGCCGCCGGGGGCGCCCTTGATGGTGTCGGCCCCTACCAGGGCAGCGGCGCCATAGCCGAGGACCAGCGTGAAGATGTAGAACAGCCCGATCAGCCAAATGGACCACACCACGGACTTGCGGGCCTCCTTGGCAGTGGGCACCGTGTAGAAGCGCATCAACACGTGCGGCAGGGCTGCCGTCCCCAGGACCAGGGCCAGGGCCAGGGACATGAAGTCCAGCTTGGACGTTTCGGTCTTGCCGTACTGCAGGCCGGGGTTGAGCACGGCAGGGTTGTTCGCCGCCTCGGCCGCGCCGCCCAGCAGGCTGGAGAGGTTGAACCCGTAGATGGCGAGGACCCAGAGGGTCATGACGGCGGCACCGGCGATGAGCAGGCAGGCCTTGATGATCTGCACCCAGGTAGTTCCCTTCATTCCGCCGATCAGTACATACATGATCATCAGGGCCCCGACGACGATGATCACCAGGGCCTGTCCGCCCCAGTCGCTGATGCCCAGCAGCAGCGAGATCAGGCTTCCGGCGCCGGCCATCTGGGCCAGGAGGTAGAAGAAACAGACTGCAAGCGTGGAGATGGCAGCTGCGATGCGGACCGGGCGCTGCCGAAGGCGGAACGACAGGACGTCGGCCATGGTGTATTTGCCCGTGTTCCGGAGCAGCTCCGCCACCAGCAGGAGAGCCACGAGCCAGGCGACCAGGAAGCCAATGGAGTACATGAACCCGTCGTAGCCGTTGATGGCGATGGCGCCGGTGATGCCCAGGAAGGAGGCCGCCGACAGGTAGTCGCCCGCGATGGCGGTGCCGTTCTGCGAACCCGTGAAGGAACGCCCGGCGGCATAGTAATCGGCGGCCGTCTTGTTGTTCCGGCTGGCCCGGAGAACGATGACCATGGTGACGGCGACGAACAGGGCGAAGATGCCCATGTTCAGCAACGTGGTGTCCTTGAGTGCGGCGACGTCGACCGCTGCGGGTATGGTGATCATTTTGCTTCCCCGCTTACTGAACGGCCCGGCGTGCTGCTGGCGGACTTGTCATACTCGTGGCCTTCGATGCCGTGCCGGATGTCCGCGGCGATCGGGTCCAGGCGCCGGTTTGAGTAGCTGACGTACCAGCCGGTGATGGCGAAGGTGGTCACGAACTGCAGCAGCCCCATGATGATGCCGACATTGATGTTGCCCCACACCTTGGTGGACATGAAGTCCACGGCGTAGGCGGCAAGGATGACGTACGCGAAGTACCAGAGCAGAAACGCGATGGCCATGGGGAACACAAAGCTGCGGTGGCGCTTGCGCAGTTCCTTGAACTGCTGCGTGGCCTGGACTTCCTCGAAGTCCGCGGCCGCCGCCGCGGCCGGGGTTCGGGCATCGTTACCCATCATTCCTCCTCGTTGAGACTGAATCGCACACGGCCGCACTGCACCAGCCAATGTGACTGCCATCACTGTGCGCCGAGGAGGGGCCGATACGCCAGTGGTTTCGCGCTCCCGTCGGTCAACGGCGGCGCTACTGCGCCAAACGGCACGCGCTACGCTGGCAGCATGCCGGACTCCCCTCTCTATTCCGCGGCCGCCATGGCCGTCATCGCGCTCGCGGTGGCCGTCGTCGTCGC
This sequence comes from Arthrobacter sp. SAFR-023, assembly GCF_051965295.1. Classification (NCBI taxonomy): domain Bacteria; kingdom Bacillati; phylum Actinomycetota; class Actinomycetes; order Micrococcales; family Micrococcaceae; genus Arthrobacter; species Arthrobacter sp. SAFR-023. The sequence continues at coordinate 138,891 of NZ_JBQCMF010000002.1, forward strand.
CGTCGGACTCAAGGTGCTGCGCTCCTTCCGGGAGCTGGGGACCGACGCCGAGCGGGCCACCTACAACACCCTCCACGCCGCGTCGAAAGCCGGACGGCATCTGCGGACGGGTTTGAACCCCGCGGGTGCCGCCAAGGCAAGCCGCCAGCTGAGGGCCCTGCTTGGCTGTGACGCGCTGGCCATTCTGGACGTATCCGGCGTGCTGGCCTGGGACGGGACCGCCGAGGAGCTGCGTCCGGGTCTGATGGCGCTGGCCGCGGACGTGCTCTCGAGCGGCAGGACCCAGGTGTTCAACGCCGCCGACCTGCAGCTCCACTCCCCCAAGTCCGGATCCGTCGGCGCCGCCGTCGTGGCCCCCGTCCGGTCCGGCGCGCGCGTGGTGGGAGCCGTGGCGGCCTTCGCGCCCCAGGCGGGCGCAGGGCTGGTGCGCGCCACCACGGAAGTGGCCGACTGGGTGGCCGCACAGGTGGAGCTGGCCGAGCTGGACGCCTCCCGGACGCTCCTGATGGAGGCGGAGGTACGGGCCCTCCGCGCCCAGATCAGCCCGCACTTCATCTACAACTCGCTCAACGCCATCGCCTCCTTCATCAACACCGATCCGGCCCGGGCGCGCGAACTCGTGGTGGAGTTCGCAGACTTCACCCGGTACTCGTTCCGGCGGCACGGGGACTTCACCACGCTGGCCGAGGAGCTGCGGTGCATCGACAGGTACCTGCTGCTGGAGCGGGCTCGGTTCGGCGAGCGGGTGCAGGTCAGCCTGCGGGTCGCCCCGGAGGTGCTGAGCACGGTGATCCCGTTCTTGAGCCTGCAGCCGCTCGTCGAGAATGCGGTCCGGCACGGCCTGGAGGCGAAGGAGGGGCCGGGCCACATCACCATCTCAGCCAACGACTCGGGTGCGTTCGCGGAGGTCACCATCGAGGACGACGGCGTGGGCATGGACCCGGTGCAGCTGCAGTCCATGCTGGCCGGCCATGTGGACGGTGATCACGTGGGCCTACGGAACGTCGACGCCCGGCTCCGGCAGGTGTACGGCGACGACCACGGCCTGGTAATCGAGACGGCTCCCGGCGAGGGCACGCTCATCACCATGCGGGTCCCGAAGTCGCAGCCGGACCATGATGCCTGAAACTGCTGGCGCCGGAGGTTCTAACCCGGAAGCGGCGGGTCCGAAAGATAATCTAGGAGCATGATTAACGTTCTCGTCGCCGACGACGAACTGCCCGCAGTTGAGGAGCTTGCCTTCCTCCTGGGCCGTGATGAGAGGATCGGCGCCATCCTGCGCGCCTCCTCGGGCGCCGAGGCGCTGCGGGTCCTGGACGCTGAGGCGGTGGACGCCGTCTTCCTGGACATTCACATGCCGGCGGTATCCGGCCTGGACATCGCCCGGGCCATTTCCCGCAGCCGCCGGCCGCCCGCCGTCGTGTTCGTGACAGCTGACGAGGACTGCGCGCTGGAGGCCTTCGAGCTTGCGGCCGTCGATTATCTCCTGAAGCCCGTTCGGGCCGAGCGGCTGGCCCGCTCCGTTGGCCGGATCAGTGAACTGATCCGCGACGGCGGTGCCACGCCGGAAATGATCACCGTGGACCAGGGCGGCACCACCAGGATGATCCGGCGCGACGACGTCACCTACGTCCAGGCGCAGGGCGACTACGCCCGGCTCCACACCGCCGATGCCAGCTACCTGATCAGGGTTCCCCTCGCCGACCTGGAACAGCAGTGGGCGGACGCAGGCTTCATCCGCACCCACCGGTCCTATCTGGTGGCCCTCGCCCATGTCTCACACCTCAAGCTCGCCGCGGTCCGCCCGAGCGTCTCCGTCGAGGACGCGGAACTGCCGATCAGCCGGCGGCACCTGCCGGCCGTCCGCGAGAAGCTTGAGGCAACCCGGATCCGGCCGCAGGCATGACGCGGGTCAGGGTCACGGCGCCCCGTTCGGCCTCCCGCATGCCGGCCGACTCCTCGGCCGAGCCGCGCGAGTCCGCCGAGGAGTCGGCCGTCGGCCAGGTGTTCGTCCGCTCGCTGATCCGCTCCCAGCTCCGGCTTGCCCTGGTGGTGGCCGGCGGCTTCCTGCTGATCCTCGGCGCGTTTCCGCTGCTGCTTGCCGCCATACCGGGCCTGGCGCAGACCCGGGTTGCCGGGATCCCGTTCGACTGGCTCCTGCTGGGCGCCGGGATCTACCCGGTCACCGGGATCAGCGCCTGGTTGTATATCCGCAGCGCGGCGCGGAACGAAGCCCGTTACCGCGACCTCGCAGGGAACAGGTGATCCTGCGGTGAACCCGGCAGTGGGCATCGCGGCGGTGGCCGCCGTTTCCGTGGCGACGGCGGTGATCGGCTTCTACGGACTGCGGATCTCTCGCACCACCGGGGACTTCTATGTTGCCTCCCGGACCGTGCCGCCCTGGTGGAACGCGTCGGCCATTGGCGGAGAGTATCTTTCCGCCGCGAGTTTCCTGGGCGTGGCCGGCCTGATCCTCCTGTCCGGCACGGATGCCCTGTGGTACCCCGTTGGCTACACCGCCGGGTACCTGATGCTTCTGCTGTTCGTGGCCGCGCCGCTCCGGCGTTCCGGCGCCTACACCATCCCCGATTTCACCGAAGCCCGGCTCGACTCGCGGGCCGTGCGCCGTGTCACCAGCCTTGCCGTGGTCATTGTGGGCTGGCTCTACATCGTCCCGCAGCTGCACGGCGCTGCCCTGACCATCCGGACCACCACCGGACTGCCGTCCTGGGCCGGTTCGACCGCCGTCGTGGTGGTGGTGTGCCTCACCGTGGTGGCTGGCGGCATGCGCTCCATCACCTTCGTCCAGGCCTTTCAGTTTTGGCTGAAGCTCACGGCACTGGCCGTGCCCTTCATCTTCATTTTGCTGGTGCTGGCGGAGGATGGCGGTCCCGCCCTGCCGGCAGTGGCCACGAACCCGGGCGGGGCGAATCCGGCCAGCCCCTACCAGAGCATCTCGCTGCTCGTGGCCCTGCTGTTCGGAACGCTGGGACTGCCGCACGTCCTGGTCCGCTTCTACACCAACCCCGACGGGCAATCGGCGCGCCGGACCACGCTGATCGTGCTGGGCCTGCTGTCTGTGTTCTATCTGTTTCCGACGGCGTACGGACTGGCCGGGTGCCTGTTCGCCCCGGACCTGGCACGGGCGGGGCAGGCGGATGCCCTGGTGCTGCTGCTTCCGGGCCGCCTCGTCGGGGGCCCGGCCGGAGAGCTGCTGTCCGCGCTCGTCGTGGCGGGGGCCTTCGCCGCGTTCCTGTCCACAACATCGGGGCTCGTCGTCTCGCTGGCCGGTGTGATCAGCCAGGACGTGCTGGGCGGCAGCGTGCGCGGCTTCCGGGTGGCGGCCCTGGTCTCGATCACCGTTCCGCTGGGCCTGGCGCTCATGACGGACTCGCTGGCCCTCGCCGGGAGCGTGGGCCTGGTGTTCGCCTTTACGGCGTCCACCATTTGTCCGGTCCTGCTGCTCGGCATCTGGTGGCGCGGCCTGACCGACGCCGGGGCCATCGCGGGGATGGTGACCGGCGGTCTGCTGTGCGGCGGCGCCATGGTGGCGGGCACACTGCTGGGGGTGGCGGGAACGCCGCCGTGGCTGGCGCAGCCCGCAGCCTGGACGGTACCGGCAGCCTTCACCGTGATGGTGCTGGCGTCGCGTGCCACCAGTTCCCGGGTGCCGCGGACCATCACCAGGGTGATGACCCGGCTCCACACGCCCGAGCGGCCGCTGGCCACGGAGCGCTGAGCGGCCAGCCAGCACTGCTGGCCAGGCTGTCAGTCGATGGCGGCCATCAGCTCGACCACCCGGTCGAGGAAGGCGTCCACCTGGGTCTCCTCATAGCCGTCCTTGCCGGCGGCAGGCCGGAAGACGGCCCGGCGTACGTTGTCAACGCTGAGGGGCTTGTCCTGTTCCAGGTAGCCGATCAGGTCCAGGCACAGGGCGTCCACGTCTTTGGTGTTGTAGCTGCGCGCCTTTTTCTTGACCGGGCGGCGGAACCTCTCGCCGTCGGGCCGGTGAAGGCGGCCCCGCAGCGTTCCGGAAAGCTGTCCGATCTGACGGAGCCAGGCGTCCTCGCCGCGTTCGGCGATAAGGTCGTCCCGCTCCCTGCGGGCGAAGGCGTCTTCCAGACGGTCCAGGGCGGCGTCCACGGCGGTGGCGGAGTATCCGCCCTTGATGGGGTCGAAGGACACGGACCGGACGTCGGCGCTCTTGAGCGGGTGGGCGGCCGCTTCGGGCGTCTCCAGTGATACGCGGGCCTGCTGCAGGAACTGGTCCACCTGCTTTGCGTTGTAGCCGTAGTCCGTCCGCGCCACGCGTTCGAACGACGCCGGAATCTGCCGCTTGCTGTCCACTCTCACCATGTTTCCTTCGATACTTCTTCGGCGGTTCGTAACCGCATTATTCTAGGGCGTCGCGGATGGCCGGGTGCCAGAGGCACCTGCGGGAAGGCACTCCTGCGACAAGCAGGCCTGGCGGAACTCAGGTCCCGGAAAACAGGACGAACAGCATGAAGGCCACCGGCGAGGCGAACACGATCGAGTCGAGCCGGTCCATCACCCCGCCGTGTCCCGGCAGGATGCTGCTCATGTCCTTGACGCCGAGTTCGCGTTTGACCATCGATTCGGCGAGGTCTCCGGCGGTGGCGGCCGCAACCATGCCGATGGCCAGCACGACGCCCACCCACCAGGGCTTGTTCAGCAGGAAGATGCTGGCCAGGATCCCGACGACCATGGCGCCCGCAATGGATCCGGCAAAACCCTCCCAGGACTTTTTCGGGCTGATCTTTGGCGCCATGGGGTGCTTGCCCAGCCGCGCGCCTACGAGGTACCCAAAAGTGTCGTTGGAAACCACCAGGAGCAGCAGGATGACGATCTGCCAGGCGCCCTCCGGCACAGTTCCGCCCGGCCATGGGCCCACCGGGGAGGCGCCGCCCTCGACGTGCAGCGGCAGCGCGGCGAAACTGATCAGGAAGGGCACCCAGGCGAGGGTGAACACCCCGGCGAAAATGCTGCGGGCCGAGCCGGTTGCGCTTTCCACGGACCGCCAGAGCAGCGCCGCCACGCTGCTGGCGAGCATCGCGAACAGCAGGCTTTCCAGCCCGCCGAAGTAGGCCGAGAACGGCATGGCCACCGTGCCCACCATGACGGGCACAATGGGCAGGCGTGTGCCGTTGGCTTCGAGCGCGCGGAAGACCTCCCACACGCCGAAGGCGGCGAAGGCCGTAACCACGGCAACAAAGCCGAGCGGCAGGAAGAGCAGCCCGCCGAGCACCGCCAGGAGCATGGCCAGGCCCACGGCGATTGCCGCCGGAAGGTTACGCCCGGCCCCAGGAGTGGGGTTGGGCCTTGGCTGGCGGGTCCGGGTTCGGGCCCGCGCACCGGGGGCCTGCTGTGCCTGGCCCATCAGACCTCGAGCAGCTCAGCTTCCTTGCGCTTGAGGAGCTCGTCGATTCCCTCGACGTGCTGCTTGGTGATCGCGTCGAGTTCCTTTTCACCGCGGGTGCCCTCGTCCTCGCCGGCTTCGCCGTCCTTGACAAGCCGGTCCAGGGTTTCCTTGGCCTTGCGGCGAATGTTGCGGATGGACACCTTGGCGTCCTCGCCCTTGGCCTTGACGATCTTGACGTATTCCTTGCGGCGTTCCTTCGTCAGCTCCGGAATGGTGATGCGGATGACGTTGCCGTCGTTGGACGGGTTGGCGCCGACCTCGGAGTCGCTCAGTGCCCGTTCGATGTCGCGCAGGGCGGTCTTGTCGAACGGCGTGATGAGGATGGTGCGGGCATCCGGGATCGCGAAGGATGCCAGCTGCTGCAGCGGGGTGGGGGTGCCGTAGTACTCCACCATGACCTTGTTGTACAGGCCCGGGTTTGCCCGCCCGGTGCGGATCGAGGCGAAGTCTTCCTTGGCGACCTCAACAGCCTTGTCCATCTTGTCCCCGGCTTCGAGCAAGGTTTCTTCGATCACGGTCTCTCCTCAGAAATTGGTTCCCGGCAAACCGGGCATTTCACAATCCTGGTCCCGCCCAGTGGGCGGAACCGTCCTAGAAATATCCTAGCTGTAACTAGGGCGTGACCAGCGTTCCCAGCTTTTCGCCGCGGATGGCACGCGTGACGTTGCCTTCGCCTTCCATGCCGAACACCACCATGGAGAGCTTGTTGTCCTTGCACATCGTCATGGCGGTCTGGTCCATGACGCGGATGTCGCGGCGCAGCGCGTCGTCGTAGCTGAGGTTTTCCAGCTTTTCAGCGGTCGGGTCCTTCTTGGGGTCGGCGGTGTATACGCCGTCCACGCCGCTCTTGGCCATGAGCACCACGTCGGCGTGCACCTCGAGTGCGCGCTGGGCAGCCACGGTGTCCGTGGAGAAGTACGGCAGGCCTGCGCCGGCACCGAAGATGACTACGCGGTTCTTTTCCATGTGGCGGATGGCGCGGCGGGGAATGTAGGCCTCGGCCACCTGTCCCATGGTGATGGCGCTCTGGACCCGGGTCTCAACACCGGCCTGCTCCAGGAAGTCCTGCAAGGCGAGGCAGTTCATGACGGTTCCCAGCATGCCCATGTAGTCGGCACGCGAACGGTCCATCCCGCTCTGGGACAGCTCGGCACCGCGGAAGAAGTTGCCGCCGCCAACCACGATGGCCACCTCGACGTCGGGAACGGCGGCAGCGATCTGCTTGGCCACTGCGCGAACGGTGTCCGGGTCGACGCCCAGCTTGCCGCCGCCGAAGACTTCACCGGACAGCTTCAGGAGAACCCGGCGCCTGCTCTTCTCTGACTGGACGGGAGTATTGACGGCTTCCATGGTGCCTTCCGGTTGGTGAACTCTGAGCTAGGTTATCGCGCATCCGGCCAGCGCTCATATTTCTTATGTGGCCGGTGCATGCAAAAGGGGCGGCCACCGAAGTGGCCACCCCCTTGCTTGTCAGACTAGGAGCCGACGCGGAAACGCGTGAACGCGGTTCCCTTGACGCCGGCCTCTTCGAGGACCTGCGCCACAGACTTCTTGGCGTCCTTGGCGAAGGCCTGGTCAACCAGGACCTCACCCTTGTAGAAGCCGGTAACGCGGCCTTCGACGATCTTGGTCATCGCAGCTTCGGGCTTGCCCTCGGCCTTTGCGGTTTCCTCGGCGATGCGGCGCTCGGACTCGACGAGCTCAGCCGGAACGTCCTCACGGGAGAGGTAGTTCGGGGCCATGGCTGCAACGTGAACGGCAACGTCGTGCGCGGCGGTGGCAGCTGCTTCGCCTTCGCCGTCAACAGCGAACAGGACGCCGACCTGGGCCGGGAGGTCCTTGGACGTCTTGTGCAGGTAAGCGTCGACCGTAGCGCCCTCGATGCGGGAGATGCGGCGGACAACGACCTTTTCGCCGAGGATTGCGCCCTCTTCGACGACAACCTCGGACAGCGGCTTGCCGTCAACATCGGTGGCGAGCAGGGTCTCGAGGTCGGCAGCGCCGGACTCGACGGCGACGGCCAGCACCTTGTCAGCCAGCTGGATGAACTTGTCAGCCTTGGCGACGAAGTCGGTCTCGCAGTTGACCTCGATCATTACGCCGACGCCGCCGGCGACCTTGGCAGCAACCAGGCCTTCAGCGGTGGAGCGGCCTTCGCGCTTGGTGGCGCCCTTCAGGCCCTTGATGCGGATGATCTCGATCGCCTTCTCGGCGTCGCCGTTGGCTTCGTCGAGAGCCTTCTTGACATCCATCATGCCGGCGCCGGTGCGCTCGCGCAGAGCCTTGATATCAGCGGCAGTGTAGTTCGCCATGTGAACCCCTCTGTCTAGAAAATTTTTGTGTGTACGGACCGACAGGACGGCAGCTCACATGGTGAGCGGCCATCCTGTCAGTTGCCCGGACGCTGCGGACAGCGCCCGGAAATCCCGATGAAGTTGTTACTTCGCGGAGTCGGTACCCTCGGCAGCAGCCGGGGCTTCCTCTGCGGCGGGAGCTTCTTCTGCGGCGGGAGCAGCCTCGGCAGCCGGGGCTTCCTCGGTCTTGCTGCCTTCGAGGAGCTCGCGCTCCCACTCAGCCAGCGGCTCTTCCGGGGTCTCGGTGGTGCCGGTTGCGCGCTGGTTGCGGGCGATGAGGCCCTCAGCAACGGCGTCAGCAACAACGCGGGTCAGGAGGTTCACGGAGCGGATGGCGTCGTCGTTGCCCGGGATCGGGAAGTCGACTTCGTCCGGATCGCAGTTGGTGTCCAGGATGGCAACAACCGGGATGTTGAGCTTCTTGGCCTCGTCAACAGCCAGGTGCTCCTTTTTGGTGTCGACAACCCACAGCACGGACGGTGCCTTGGTCAGGTTGCGGATACCGCCGAGGTTGGACTCGAGCTTGGTGAGCTCGCGGCGCAGAAGCAGCAGTTCCTTCTTGGTGTAAGCGGAACCGGCGACGTCGTCGAAGTCGATCTCTTCGAGTTCCTTCATGCGCTGGATACGCTTGGCAACAGTCTGGAAGTTGGTGAGCATACCGCCGAGCCAACGCTGGTTGACGTACGGCTGGCCAACGCGGGTGGCCTGCTCGGCGATGGCTTCCTGAGCCTGCTTCTTGGTGCCGACGAACAGCACGGTGCCGCCGTGGGCAACGGTGGCCTTGACGAACTCGTAGGCGCGGTCGATGTAGGACAGCGACTGCTGGAGGTCAATGATGTAGATGCCGTTGCGCTCGGTGAAGATGAAGCGCTTCATCTTCGGGTTCCAACGGCGGGTCTGGTGTCCAAAGTGGACGCCGCTGTCAAGCAGCTGGCGCATGGTTACGACGGGCATGCCGACGCTCCTTCCGGCAGGTCATTCATGAGAGCGGCCGCGGCCGCTCTTACCCTGCCAATAGTTGACGGTTATTAGCCTTACCCGGGCGGGCACAGGCTCCTGGCATCCATTGCACTTCTCATCAGGACCGTGGCCGGGCCTGACCGCAAGAGGCACAATCCTCCGCAGCAGCAAGCGACTGCTTACCGGTGGTGGAGGGCTGGATACGCGTAGTCAGCTGCTGCTCCCCCGCACTCCTGAATGGGGTGTGCTGACGCTAGCCACGAAATGGAATGCGTTGAGGGCACAGCAAACTGCTCCACCAAGTGTACTACAGCGGACCGCGGCAAATGCACCGGTCCCGCCGCGTCCCTGGTGCAACTTGCGGCGTTTTCCACATAGGCCGGAGGCCCCGTTCCTGCCGGTGGATCGGGCGCCCATGCTGGGGACATGAGAGCTTTTGTGATGGCGTCGCTGCTCCTGCTCACGACGGCGGCCGCCGCACCCGTACCGTTAGCATTGCCACCGGTCTCCCCCGTTCGGGCCACCACGGCGGCGCCGGCGGGCTGGAGCTGGCCACTTGCGCCGCGGCCGGCGGTCCTGCGCCCATTCGACCCGCCTGACAAACCGTGGCTGAGCGGGCACCGGGGCGTGGACCTTGGATCAGCGTCCGACGGCGGTCCGGTCACCGCCCCGGAGTCCGGCACCGTCAGCTTCGTGGGCGTGGTGGTGGACCGGTCCGTCATCACCATTGATCACGGCAATGGCCTGCGCAGCAGCTTCGAACCGGTGCGGAGCACACTCAGGAAGGGCGCTTCCGTGGCCAAGGGCGCCGTGGTGGGCACCCTGCTGGCCGGCCATTGCGGCTCCTCGCCCTGCGTGCACTGGGGCGTCCGCCGCGGAGAGCAGTACCTCAACCCATTGTCCTTCATCCTGGACCTGCGGCCCTCGGTGCTGCTGCCGCTGAACTGAGCTGTTGTGAACTAAGCTGCTGAACTGAGCTGCCCGACGATCGCGGACTGGACGGTCGCGGACTAGACGATCGCGGAGACGCCGGTGATGGCCCGCCCCGCCACCAGGGTATTCACTTCGTGGGTGCCCTCATAGGAGTAGATCGCCTCGGCGTCGGCAAAGATCTTTGCCATTTCAAAGTCCGTCACAATGCCGTTACCGCCGAGGAGGCTGCGGCCGATTGCAACGCTTTCCCGCATCCGCGCAGTGGTGAAGGCCTTGGCGAGGGCTGACTGCTCATCCTTGGCCTGGCCGGCATCCTCGAGCTGGGCGAGCCGCACCATCATGCCCATGGAGCTGACGGCGTTCCCCAGGATCTGGACCAGCTGGCTTTGCACCAGCTGGAAGGAGGCCAGCGGGCGCCCGAACTGGTGCCGCTCCACGGCGTAGCGCCTGGCCACGTCGAAGGCGGCGAGCTGCTGGCCCACTGCCTGCCACGCGACGGCGAGGCGGGTGACCTTGAGGACCTTATTGGTATCGCGGAAGCTGTTGGCGTTGGCCAGCTTGAAGAAGTCCGGCACCACCACGTTGTCGAGGGTGATGTCCGCGTTCTGCACGGTCCGCAGCGAGATCTTGTTCTCGATCTTCGTTGCACTGAACCCCGGCAGCGTGGTGTCCACGAGAAAAGCCTTGACCTGGTTGTCAGCCACATCACGCGCATAGACCACCACCCAGTCGCAGAATGTTGCGTTGCCGATCCAGCGCTTGGCGCCGTTGAGGACCCAGCGGTCACCGTCCCGCCTTGCGGTGGTGCGCGTGCCGCCGGCGACATCGGAACCGCCGAGGGGTTCCGTCAGCCCGAAGGCACCGATCTTGCGCAGCGAGTAGATGTCCGGCAGCCAGGCATCCTGCTGCTCCCGGGAAGCCAGGGCTTCGATGGAGCCGGCGAAGAGCCCGTCGTGCACACCCATGAAGGTGGCGATGGACGCGTCCGCGCGGGTCACTTCCGCGTGCACAATGCCGGCGAACAGATTGGAATAGCCCTGCCGCCGCACCGGGCTGACGAGGTCGAGCTCGGCCAGCCTGGGAATCAGGTCCATGGGAAATTCGCCGCGGTTCCAGCAGTCCACCGCAATGGGCTTCACTTCCCGGGCCAGGAAGCAGCGGACCTCGGCCAGCCTGTCCCGCTCCTTGGAAGTGAGCAGCTGCTCGAAGGAGAAGAAGTCGCCGTCGGCGTAGGGCAGGCTGTTGATGTCGGTTTCAGCGGCGGACATGGCGCTCCTTGCAGTGACCCAGTGCCCTGCGGCCGCGGCGGAGAAGGCCGCGGCCAGGACTTGTTACTGATGAGTAACTTACAGCACGGGAAGGCAGAAGGAAAGCGCAACACCGCCCGATCCTCCATGGCTCAGTCCTCCCGGGGAACCCGGCCCTCTTCGCTTCGGAACATGCCGGCGAACAGCAGCGCGAGCACTCCGACGAGGTAGGCGACACTGGCCGCGATGAACCAACTCAGCAGAAAGTACTCGGCCTTGGTCACAACAATGGCCAGGCAGAAAGCGAGTGCAAACAGGTTGGCCACTACTGCGGCTTCACGCCAGCGCGTCAGCCGCCGCCGCCATTTTCGGCGTGGGATGTTGGATGGTGACAGCCGGTCCTCGAGTGCCAGGAAAACGAGAAGGGCGGGAATGACCTCCGCCAGCAACCCGGCCGTGGAGACGTCTATGGTCATGGCCGAACTCTATGCCCGGCGACCAGCCTGGAAAAGAAGAAGAGCCCTGACCCGCGATGACGCGAATCAGGGCTCTGGAGGTAGGGCTACTCGGACTTGAACCGAGGACCTTAGGATTATGAGTCCCGCGCTCTAACCAGCTGAGCTATAGCCCCGTGCACCGGCCCCGCATACCGGGAGGTGCGCCCGGCCAGCGCCGGCCCGGAAGGGGGCCCGTCGTCGGCGGGGCAGATTCACTCTAGCAAACCGGCGAAGGGCTTCAGACCACTTCACACACCGGCAACCTCAAGCAACCCCGGCCCCTAGACCACTTTGTCCTCGTAGTTCGCCCCGTAGTAGAGGTCCTCAAATGTCTGCAGGGTCCCCTGGATGCTGTGCGGTTCCACCATGCACCGGCTGGCGTCGCCCATGGCCTTGCGCTCTTCGGCCGGCAGCCGGAGAATCCGGGTGATCTTAGCTGCCAGGTCTGCGCTGTCGTTGGGCGTGAACAGGTAGCCGTTCTCGCCGTCGCGCACCAGGTGCGGAAGGGCCATTGCGTCCGCCAGCAGGACAGGCGTCGACGCGGACATGGCCTCCAGGGTCACCAGTGACTGCAGTTCCGCGGTACCGGGCATGCAGAACAGGTCAGCCCGGATGTAGGCCTCACGCAGTTCGTCATCACTGGCCAGGCCCAGGAACTTCACCCGGTCCTGCAGGCCGAGCCGTTCCACCAGGGCCTCCAGCGACGGGCGGACCTCGCCGCCGCCGACGATTTCAAGATGGACCTTCAGGTCCGCGGGGGTGGCGGCCACCGCCTTGATCAGCACGTCCACGTGCTTCTCCTCGGCCAGGCGGCCCGCGAACAGCACCGTGGGGTGTTCGTGCGGCTCAATGACCTCGTCGGGCTTGGGTTCGTAGGCTGCCGAGTCGATGCCGTTGGACAGCGGCAGTACCTTGCGCAGGAAGGCATGCTGATGCATGGCCTTCGCGGCCAGCGGCGTGGGCGTCGTAACGACGTCCGCCAGGCCCATGACCTTCCCCATGTCCTTCCAGGAGATCTTTCCGATGATGTCCTTGAACCACTGCGGGAACGGCAGGAACGGGTTGAGGTTCTCCGGCATGAAGTGGTTGGTGGCGACGACGCGGACGCCGCGCTTCACTGCCTCATACAGGACGTGCTCGCCGATCATGTAGTGGCTTTGGATGTGCACTACGTCCGGCTGGACCTTGTCGAACAGGAGGCTGATTTCCTTCTTGATCTCCCACGGGAAACAGACCCTGAAGTACTCGTGCGTGAAAACGCTGTGCGAGCGGAGGCGGTGGACAGTGGCTTCGGCGCGGAACTCCGTAAAGCTCCTGCCCTTGTCCTGCCGGCACGCCAGCACGTGGACATCGTGTCCGCGAGCCGTCATGCCTTTGGCCAGCCGGTAGCCGAACTGGGCGGCTCCGTTAACGTGTGGCGGGTACGTGTCGGCCGCGATAAGGATGGTCAGTGGACGCTGGGCGTCGGGCATGGTCACGTAGAAAGCTCCTGGTGGTCATGGTGGTCGGCTGCGGCTGACCACACCGGCCGGTGCCGGCACGTGATGCACCGGCACATTCTTGCCTGTTCCGCAGTAAAACCGGCTAGTGGGACGCCCTGCCCGTGGCCTTCCGAACGTCCTTCTTCCGCTTGGTGACCTCGGGATGGTGTCTTGAAAGGGCAATTACCCCCACGATAGCAAGGGTTGCCGCCGTACCCATGGCAATCGCCTGGACGGCGTGGACATCGGGGCGCAGCTCGCCGAGGATCGTGATGCCAATCGCGATGCCCACAATAGGGTCCACCACGGTGAGGCCGGCGATCACCAGATCCGGCGGACCGGAGGAGTAGGCGCTCTGGACGAACCATGACCCGAGTCCCCCGGCCGCTGCAATGGCCACCACCGAATACCACGGCACGTTGAGGAGGAACAGGCCGTTCGGGTCCAGGAGATGCTTGCCGATGATCCGGGTCAGCACGGCCACGAAACCAAACAGGATGCCGGCACCCAAAATGTAAATGAACGCGCTCATGCGGTGCTTGAACATGGCCGCGAGGCTGCCGAAGATGCCCACCGCCAGGGCAAGCAGCAGCACAATCGTGAGTTCGTCTTCAGGCGTGACGTGGTGGCTCTCCTGCGTGACAGTCACGGCAAGCAGGACGAACAGCGCCGAACCCGTAACGCACGCGGTGATGGCCACCACCGTGGCCCGGTTGATGCTCAACCCCTGGTCCTTGGTGTTGACCACGGTGGTGATCACCAGGGCGATGGCGCCAATGGGCTGGACCACGGTCAGCGGTGCCGTAACCAGTGCTACCGAGTTCATGGCCATGCCAAGGCAGAGGAGGAAGAGGCCAAAGACCCACCGTGGGTTCCGCAGGAGCCGCAGGAAGCCGTTGGAACTCAGCGCCAGCCCCCCGGTGTCCGCCTTGACGGCACTGCCCTGGCGCTGGGCGCCAAAGGCGAGGCAAAAGGCGCCCATGACCGCAAGCGCAACCGCCACCCAGACCATCAGCCGTTCCCGCCGTCGTCGGGAGCCAGCATTTTTCCTTTGCGGCGGATCGCCCAGAAATAGTTGTAGCCGGCAATCCAGTGTCCAACGAGACCCAGCCCCAAAACCACCCAGGCTGCCACGAACCATGCCCCGGCGAACGGAATGGGCAGCTTGGACAGCATCAGGAGCGGAGTACCCAGCAGCAGCAGGCCCGTGCGGGCCTTGCCCACCAGGCTGACGGGAAGGTCCGGGTGGCCGCGGAAGTAGAACAGCGACATGCCCAGCAGGACGGCATCGGGGACCACCAACGCTGCCAGGTACCACCACTGCACGACGCCGGCGATCACCAGGGTGACCGCGACGGCTATCAGGGCTAGCCGGTCGGCGATGGGGTCCAGGACGCGCCCCAGTTTGGAAGTCTGGTTGAACCGCCGGGCGACATATCCGTCAATCCAGTCGGTGCTGCCCATGATGGCCAGCACCAGCACTGCTACTCCGTATTCCTTCCGGGCCAAAACAAGCCAGACGAAAATCGGCACGCCCATGAAGCGCAGTACCGTGAGGAGGTTGGGGACGGTGTAGACCAGATCACGATCGACATGCGGCCGCCCGGCACGGGAACCAGCGCCGATGAATCTCATCAGGCCTCCCTCTCCGCGGCCGGCGGCCTCTTACAGTCTTCGTTCAGGGCAAGGCTCAGCTCTTGAAGAGTTTCCGCAGCAGCGTGAGCAGGACGGCCGTGGATGCAGCGAGGGCCAGCAGCGGCTTCCAGCGCGCCTCCAGCTGTCCGGGCAGCGAGGCCTCCGAAGCCCCGGAGCGCGCCGACGCCGACATGGCGGCGAAACGTTCGGCGGCACGTCCGCGGGCCTCCTGGAACTTCTCGTTGCCCTCCGCGGCGCGGTGCTTCGCGACGCCGAGCAGGGCCTGGGCCTGGGTCTTCACGTCCAGTTCCTCGCCAAGCTCATCGCGCACACCGGTCAGGTGTTCACGGCGCTGCTTCAGCCGGCGGCGGAGTTCAGGCTCGGTGGCCACAGGGACATCCACAGCCTCGGCCGACTTCTTGGCTTCCTTGTCCGCCTTCTCTCTGGCCTTCTCCGCGGCCTTTGCTTCCGCGGCGGCCTTCGCCTGGGGCGAATTGGGATCAAGCACGGCGGCGTTGAAGTCCGAGCCCTCTTTGGCGATGCCCAGATCGTGTTTCAGGCCGCGGACCGTGTCCTCCGGAATCAGCGGCATGGCCTGCTTGAACTTCCGGAGGCCGATGAGCCCGCCAATCAGCGCAATAAGCAGGAAGACCGCGCTGACGAGCAGCGCAGCCAGCCAGGCCGGCATGATGGTGGCCAGGCCCATGATGGCTGCCACGATCAGACCGGTGACCAGCAGTGCAAGGAAAACGGCGGCCACGCCGAAGAACGCACCGGCGACGCCGAGCTGCTTGCCTTTGCGCTTCGCTTCGATCTTGGCCAGGGCGATCTCATCATTGAGCTGGCGCGGCGCAAGTTTGAGGGCCAGTTTCACTGTCTTTGGCAGCGCAGTGATACGCAGTCCTTGGTTGGTCCGCCCGCTGTGACGCCCGCTCATAGGTTCCGCCTTACTGGTCCGTCGTCGATTTTTTTCGCTGCTTTCGGGGGTTTCCGGTGCGTCCGCGCGCCCCCGCTGACAAAACTATCATTCAGGGTCAGCCTGAACTTCTGGAATTAGCCCCGGCGAGCCCTCCAACGCTGTAAAAGTCTGATCTGTCAGCCCTAGGATGGTTCTCTGTGACCACCACCAACCCGGGCGATGCGCTCAGCCGCCGGCAGAAACTCCTGTACATCCTTCTACTCGGCGCGCTCACCGCCCTCGGGCCCTTCACCGTGGACCTCTACCTGCCCGCCTTCCCTGCCCTGGAAGCGAGCCTCAACGTCTCGGAAGCCGCCGTCCAGCTGACGCTCACCGGCACCACCGTCGGCTTCGCCCTGGGGCAGCTGGTGGTGGGACCCTTCAGCGACAAGTTCGGGCGCAGGCTCCCGCTGATCCTGGCCACGGCCCTGCACATCGCTGCCTCCCTCGGGGCGGCGTTCTCGACCGACATCGCGACCCTTGGCGTGTTCCGCGTCCTCATGGGTATCGGCGCGGCCGGCGGCGGCGTGGTGGCGATGGCCATGGTCCGCGACCTGTTCAGCGGGTACGCCATGGTCCGGATGTTCTCCCGGATGGCGCTGGTCAACGGGCTCGCGCCCATCCTGGCGCCCGTCATTGGATCCCAGCTGCTCCTGGTCATGCCGTGGCCCGGCATCTTCGTGTTCCTGGCCTGCTACGGCACCGTGGTGATCCTCGCCGCCATCGTGCTGGTCCGGGAGACGCTGCCGCGGGAGAAACGCGGCCAGTCCGGACTGACGGCCCGGCAACGGTACGGTGTGCTCTTCTCCGACCGGATCTTCGTGGGGCTGCTGATGCTTGGCGGGATGAACTTCGGTGGCCTGTTTACCTACCTCTCGGCCTCCCCTTTCCTGTTCCAGGACGTCTTCGGGTTCTCACCCCAGCAGTACGGCCTGCTCTTCGGCATCAACTCGCTGGGCATCGTCGCGGGGGTCCAGACAAGCTCCCGGCTGATAAGGCGCGTCCCGCCGCAGTGGATCCTGGCCTGCTCCACGGCCTGGATGTTCCTGATGGCCGTGCTGATCGTCGTGTTCGACCAGCTGGGGTTCGGGCTCTGGGGCGTCCTGGTTCCGCTGTGGTTCTACATCCTGGGCACCGGATTCACCTTCCCCTGCGTGCAGGTCCTGGCGCTGGCCAGCCACGGGGCGCAGGCCGGCACGGCTGCGTCCCTGCTCGGCGCGTCCACGTTCATGATGGCCGGCATCATCTCCCCAGTCGTCGGGTGGCTGGGAGGCAATTCCGCCACCCCCATGGGCGCGGTCCAGGCCTGCTGCATCTTCCTCGCAGCCGCCGCCCTGTGGCTTGTGGTCCGGCCCCGGACGGTGCCTTCGATCCACTGAGGTCCCCTGCTGCACCCCGGGTAGGCTGGCACCATGACCCGCAAACCCCACCGCAACGGCCGAGGGCTGTTCCTCGGAGCCATCCTCGGCGCCGTGGCCGGATTCTTCGCCGGCAGGATGATGGGCAACGCGGCGCTGGGCATCCTGGTGGGCGCCGTCGTCGGTTCTGCCCTGCTGTACCGCGTCAATCCAGGACCGTGGAACCGGTCCTGACCCGCCGCTCCCACCAAGCCGCGCCGTACCTCCGGACCGGGGGCGATCGACGTCAGGCCATCTGTTCGCTGGGGTACCTGCGCGATAAAGTTGTTACGTGCCCCACTGGCAGGATCATCCCCCGCTTCCGGCCACGTGGCAGCGGTGCGACTCCGGCATTCTGCCGTTGTGGTGGGACCGGCTGTGCACCCAGACCAGTGCGCAGTCGGCAGCGCTCTATGCGGCGGGACTTTTCACCGAGGACCGGCGCCGGCCCATAGCCCAGTGGTTCAACCCGGCTTTCAATGCCGCCCTGCTGGTGGCCCCCGAAACCTCTCCCGAATGGCCCGTCCAGCGGTTCGGCATCTTCTATGCCCCGCCCGACGGCGGCTTCACACGCGTGCACTCCTCGCCCCACGAGTGGCACCCCCGCGAGCCGCGGAAGTCCCCCACGGAGCGGGAGGCGTTTGAAGCCGCCATAGCGGAGGCAGAGCGCTTCCTCCAGGTGGAGATGGATTTCGTCTGACGCCGCAGCGCCCGACGCCGCACTGACGGCACAAAAAAGTCCCGCGGCCGGCTCTGGGGCCAACCGCGGGACTGCGCGCTC